>JBILDR010000147.1:0-8735 GCA_044352515.1 Polaromonas sp. | reverse complement strand
GCTGCGCTGCCGCTTCGCAGGGCAATACCTCGCCGGGTGAATCGCCGTGGCCGCTCAGGTCGATGGTGATCAACGGTCCTGTGATCGGGCCGAGGCGGGTGCGCTCGCCGGCACCCGAGCCGCCGGCGCTGTGCAGCAGTACCGTGGCCGGGCCGGCCTGATCGAGCTGCCAGCCTTGCACCAGCAGGCCGTTCACGTAGGCGCGCCTTTCGCCTGCGCCGCCCTGCGCCCAAGACGGCGCGTCTTGTGGCTCCGGCGCAGCGCTGCTGCCGGGCAGGTGCGCGATCATCCAGCGTGCCTGCGCCTGCAGCACCTGGCTGCGCGCGCCCGCAGGCAGGGTGTGGACCTGCACAGAGGGCAGGCCTGCAGGCAGCCGCTGCAGGTGGGGCGCGAGTTGGTCGTCGGCGGGCGTGCCCACCCAGCAGGGCTGGTGGATCTCGCGCAGGGCTTGTGCGCCGTCCCAGTCGAACACGCCAGGGTAAATATGCAGATGGCTCTCTCGCGAGCGCAGCAGTTCCATGATCTGCCAGCTGTGGATCAGCGCGGGCTCGGGGAAGTCCAGCTGCCGGCGGTGCGCCAGATCACGCTGCGACCAGGGAAAGAACATCCAGCCGTCGCGAAAGCGCGACCAGGCCCACATCAGGTGGGTGCCGTCGGGCTGAGGGGTGAAGCGGTAGAGCTGGTGCGGCAAGATGCTGCTTTGCTCCTCAGCATTGAACAGAGGCAGGCCGTCCAGGGCCAGGGCCCGCACCCGCTGGGGGTGGCGGCGGGCCAGCTCGGCAGCGATCGCAGCGCCGGTGTGCTGGCCGCAGGCCGACACCTGCTGGATGCCCAGGACATCGAGAAACTGCGCCATGAGGTCGGCCAGCGCCCTCATGCTCCAGTGCGCCTGCGGCAGGGGCTCCGACTGGCCAAAGCCGGGTGTATCGACCGCAATGGCGGTGCAATGGGGGGCGAGCAGCCGCATCAGCGGCTCCAGCGTCTGCGAGGACTGCGGCGTCTGGTGCATGAGCAGCACCGCCGGCCCCTGACCCATGCGGCGGTAGTGCAGCCAGCGACCGCCGATCTGGCAGAAATGGCGGCCGATAGTCCCGCTCTGGCTGGGCAGCTCCTGCATCACCTAAATTCCTTGACCAGATCGTGGTGGTAGTCGCGCAGTGGCTGCCCCTGTTGCAGGCGGGCCACCAGGTCGGGGTTGGCGATGAAGAGGCGGCCAAACGAGATGAGATCAAAGTCGCGGGCCGAGAGATGTTCTTGCGCGCTGTCTGGCTTGTGGCCGCCGTTGCCGATCAGCACGCCCGGCCAGTGGCGGCGCAGGAATTGGCTGGGCGTGCCGTCAATTTCCGCGCGGGCCAGGTCCTGCGTGATGCCGGTGTGCACATAGGCCAGCGGCAGGCTGCTCAGGGCCTGCAGCAGCGCGATGTAGGTGTCGTTGTCGCCAGAGGTCCAGCGCATTTCGCCGAAGTCAGGGAAGGGAGACAGCCTGAGCCCCACCCGGTGCGGCTCCCATTCATTCAGGCAGGCCTGCACCACCGCCAGCGCAAAGCGCAGCCGGCCTTGCAGGCTGCCGCCCCATTCGTCGTCGCGCCGGTTGGTGTGCTGGCGCAAGAACTGCTCGATCAAATAGCCGTTGGCACCGTGGATTTCCACCCCATCAAAGCCGGCCGCCCGCGCCCGACTAGCGGCCTGCGCAAACAGATCGATCACGCCCGCCATTTCGCTGGCCTCCAACGCCCTTGGCATTTCGTTGTAGAGCTCCACCCCGCCCGCCTGCCGGCGCAAGATCGGGTCGAGCACTGCCGAGGGCGCCACAGGCTGCACCCCCGCCCAGTGGCTGTGGGCGATGCGCCCTGTGTGCCACAGCTGCGCAAAGATCCGCCCGCCGCGCGCGTGCACCGCATCGCAGACCCGGGCCCAGCCCGGCACATGGCTGTCTGCAAACAGGCCCGGTGTATCCAGATAGCCCTGCGCCTGGCGGGTGACCAGCACCGCCTCGGTGATCAGCAGTCCGGCATCGGCCCGCGCCGCGTAATAGTCGGCCGCCCCCTCAGAGGGGCCGAGGTCCGCCGTGGCCCGATTGCGTGTGCAGGGCGCAAGCACCACCCGGTTGGGCAGCACCAGGCCGCTGCCCAGATCAAGAGGATGGAAGAGGGCGGCGTAGGGGGAGGGCTGGGCGCTCATGCGCGAGATTGTGCAGCAGGCGCTGAGCTGACTTTCTGCGGCTTTGATGGAGCGATGTGGGTGCTGCGCCCTCACACTCATTCCCTCCCCCTCTGGGGGAGGGTTAGGGTGGGGGCAGCGGCTGTCTAAAAGGCAGCCGCATATTTTTGCAGGCCCATGCCCCCACCCCAGCCCTCCCCCAGAGGGGGAGGGAGCAAGAAAATCTTATCGCTCCGAAGAGGGGGAGGGAGCAAGAAAACCTCATCGCGCCGAAGGCATCACGTCCATTTATGAATCCGCTCCACCTCCACGCCCGGCCTCTCACCAGTTGGGCGGCCGCTTGTCGATAAAGGCCTGCACGCCTTCCAGGGCGGTGGCGTCCATCATGTTGCAGGCCATGGTCTGGGCGGCGTCGTCGTAGGCGGCGCTCATGCCGGTTTCGAGTTGGCGGTAAAACAGTTGCTTGCCCATGGCCAGGGCCAGGCGGGGTTTGCTCAGGATGCGCTCGACCAGGGTCTGCACCGCTGCATCAAGTTCCTCGGACTCGGCCACCCGGTTGATCAGGCCCAGGCTCTGGGCATGGTCTGCGCTGATGAAGTCGCCGGTGGCCAGCATCTCAAAGGCGGCTTTGCGCGGCAGGTTGCGCGAAAGCGCCACGCTGGGGGTGGAACAAAACAGGCCCAGGTTGACGCCGCTGACCGCAAAGCGGGCGCCGCGGGCGGCCACTGCCAGGTCGCACTGCGCCACCAGTTGGCAGCCGGCGGCAGTGGCCACGCCTTGTACCTTGGCGATCACCGGTACCGGTAGCTTTTGCAGGCTCATCATCATGCGGCCGCACTGCGCAAACAGGCTCTGGTAGTAGGCCAGGCTGGGCTCGGCGCGCATTTGCTTGAGGTCATGGCCGGCGCAAAACGCCTTGCCGGCCGCACCAATGACCACCACCCTTAAGTCAGGCTCCTGCGCCAGCTTGTCGAGCTCGGCTTGCAGCGCAGCAAGCAGCTCTTCGCTCAGCGCATTGAAAGCCTCGGGTCGGTTGAGGGTCAGGGTGCACAGGCCGCGGCTGTCTTCCTGGCGCAGCAGCAGGGGGGCGGTGCTCATGGCCTGCTCCTTATTCAATGGCGCTGCTGGAGCGGGCGCGCTCGCGCAGCTGGAACTTTTGAATCTTGCCGGTCGAGGTCTTGGGGATGTCTTCAAAGCGGATGTCGCGCGGCACTTTGTAGCCGGCCAGCAGGGCTTTGCAATGGGCGATCAGCTCTTGTGCGCTGACTTCGCTGCTGGGCTTGAGCTCGACATAGGCCAGCGGGGTTTCGCCCCATTTGGCATCGGGCTTGGCCACCACCGCGCAGGCCAGCACCGCCGGGTGGCGGTAGAGCGCGTCTTCGACTTCCAGCGAGCTGATGTTCTCACCGCCGGAGATGATGATGTCTTTGCTGCGGTCCTTGATCTTGACGTAGCGGTCGCTCTCCATCACCGCCAGGTCGCCGGTGTGAAACCAGCCGCCTTCAAAGGCCTTGCGGGTGGCATCGGGGTTCTTGAGGTAGCCCTTCATCACGATGTTGCCGCGAAACATGATCTCGCCCATGGTCTGGCCGTCAGCCGGCACCTCTTGCAGGGTCTGCGGGTCCATCACCGTCATGCCTTCCTGCAGCGCGTAGCGCACCCCCTGGCGGCCGTTGAGCCGGGTCTGCTCCGACAGGCTCTGCTCTGCCCAGGCCTTGCGCTGCACCGCCACGGCGGCCGGGCCGTAGACCTCGGTCAGGCCGTAGACGTGGGTGATGGCAAAGCCGATCTTGGCCATGCCTTCGATCATGGCCGCCGGTGGCGCAGCGCCGGCCACCAGGCCGCGCACCTGCTGGTCGATGCCGGCGCGCATGTCCTCGGGGGCGTTGTAGATCAGGCTGTGCACGATGGGTGCGGCGCAGTAGTGGTCAATGCGGTGCTCGCGCATCGCGCCCAGGATGGAGGGCGCATCGACCTTGCGCAGGCAGACCTGGGTGCCGCCGAGCATGGCCACCGTCCACGGAAAGCACCAACCGTTGCAGTGAAACAGCGGCAAGGTCCACAGATAGGTGGGAAAGTGCGGCATGTTCCAGGTAACCGCGTTGGACACCGCGTTAAGGTAGGCGCCGCGGTGGTGGGTGACCACGCCCTTGGGGTCGCCGGTGGTGCCGCTGGTGTAGCTGACCGCGATCGCGTCCCACTCGTTGTGCGGGCCTTCGAGCTTGGCCACGGGATCGTGGGCGGCCAGCCAGGCCTCGTACTCGCGCGTGCCCAGGCGCTCGCCCGGGCCTTCGTATTGGCTGTCGCAGACGTCAATCACCGTCAGGCTGCGGCCGTGCTCGGACTGGAGCAGGGTCAGGGCTTTGGCCATCACCGGCGAAAACTCGCGGTCGGTGATCAGCACCTTGGCTTCGCAGTGGTTCATCTGCCAGGCAATCAAGGCGGCGTCGAGCCGGGTGTTGAGCGCGTTGAGCACCGCGCCCAGGGCCGGCACCGCATAGTGCAGCTCGATCATCTCAGGGGTGTTGGGCAGCATCACACTGACGGTATCGCCCCGGCCCAGGCCCAGCGCCTGCAAGGCGGCGGCCAAGCGCGCCGAGCGCTCGCGGGTCTGCGCCCAGGTGTAGCGGCGCTGGCCATGAATGACCGCGGGCAGGTCGCCGAACACCTCGGCGCTGCGCTCGACAAAGCTCACCGGCGAGAGCGCGGTGTGGTTGGCGGGGTTGGTGTCTAGTTGCTGGTCGTAAATGCTCATGTCTTGTCTCCTTGTCGGCCGCCGAAGGAGCGTTTGGGCGGGGCCATACCCTGGATGATAAAGACCAGGCGGGGGCCTACAGGAAAACAGGTCTGCGGGACTGGTTTTTTGAGCTCCACCATTTCGGTGGAAAGCGCTACGCACCCGCTTGGACGCTTGCGGGGCGCGCTGGCTTTCTTGCTGGTCCTTTCAGGGGGCGTCCTACGGCCTCCTCGCACCTTGCTACCGCTGCCGCACACTTAGGGCGTCTAAAGTCGTCGCCAGGCTCAAAAATAGTTCTTGAGTTTCCACTTTTGATTCCCTACCATCAGCGGCAGCTACCGCCCAAAAGTCGTCCATGCGCCCCTCGCTGATATTGGAGAAAAATCGAACCGCCGCTCTTGCGGCGGTCCGCCGTTTTCGTGCAGCCAATCTGCGAGTTTTTGGATCGGTGCGACAGGGTACTGATCGGGAGGATAGCGACATTGATCTTTTGGTCGATCCCCTGCCTGGCACCACGCTGTTTGATTTGGGGGGACTGCATGCTGAATTGGAGGCCTTGTTCGGCGTCCGCGTTGATTTGCTGACGCCCGGCGATTTGTCCCCCAAGTTTCGGTCCCAGGTGCTTGAGCAGGCACTGCCCGTCTGAGCGTGAACCGTCTCGCCGACTACCTCGGTCATATACAGCAGGCTGCTTTTGACGCCTGTATCTTTGTAGAAGGTCTGGCCAAGGAGGACTTCCTTGACGACAAGCGCACTCAACAGGCCGGTGATCTCTGGTCATAGCTGATCTGCCAGGGCGCTGGGAGCCGTCACTATCGCCCCCGTCTGACAGCCGCTGAGCACGCCCACTCCTGGGCATTGCCTGGTGCCGCCGCTACAAACGTCGGAGATGCCCATCCCCACGCAAGCTCAAACCGCTGGCCTGAGCCAGCAGGAGGCCGAACTCAGGCTGGCCACCGATGGGCCCAATCAGATCGAGCCCAGCCGCAAGCGCTCGCTGGCGCGGCGCATGCTGGGCTTGCTGGCCGAGCCCATGTTTGCTCTCTTGCTGGCGGCTGTGCTCATTTATCTGGCCTTGGGCGATTTGGGTGAGGGCCTGACGCTGGCCCTTTTCGTGCTGGCGGTGCTGGGGCTGACCTTGTTCCAGGAGGGGCGGGCCGATCAATCCATTGAGGCCTTGCGTCGGCTGAGCGAGCACCGGGTGCAGGTGATGCGTGGCGGGGTGAGCATCGAGCGCCCGGCGCGCGATATCGTGCGGGGCGACCTGCTGGTGCTCTCCGAAGGCCGGCGGGTGGCCGCTGATGGCCGTTTGCTGCAGGCCGATCATCTGCAGGTCGATGAGTCGCTGTTGACCGGCGAGTCGCTGCCGGTCGAAAAGTCTGTGGATGCACCTCAGTCTGCCAGCGTGTTTGCCGGCACCTATGTGGTCTCGGGCCGGGGCCTGATGGAGGTGCTGGCCACCGGGCCGCGCACCCAGGTTGGACAGATCGGGCGCTCGCTGCAAAGCCTGGACCAACAGGCCACGCCGCTGCAGTTGCAGACCGCCCGCCTTGTGCGCGTTCTGGCGGCGCTGGCGCTCTTGCTGTGCACGGCCATGGTGCTGATCGAGGGGTCACGCAGCGGGCAGTGGCTGCCAGCTCTCCTGGTAGGCATCGCAGCGGCCATGGCCATGCTGCCTGAGGAGTACCCGGTGGTGCTGGCGATTTTTCCGGCGCTGGGCGCGCGCCGCCTGGCCCGTCAGGGGGTGCTGACGCGGCGTATCAACGCCATTGAGACCCTGGGCGCGACCACCGTGCTTTGCGCCGACAAGACCGGCACCATCACCCAGAACCGGATGGCAGTGCAGGCCCTGGCGGTCGGTGATGGCGCCCATCCACAGTGGCTGCGTTGCCCGGTCGATGGGGTGTGGCTGGGCAGCGAGGACGAGGCCTTTCAAAGGCTGGCCGAACATGCGATCCTGGCCAGTGCACCCCAGCCTTTTGACCCGATGGAGATGGCTTTTCACCAACTGGGGCGGGGGCTGCTGGAGGGCACCGGCCGGGTGCATGACTGGGAGCTGGTGCAGACCTATCCCTTGAGTCCACAGCTCAGGGCGATGTCGCATGTTTGGCGGGCCAGCGACGGCCAGGGCCATGTGATCTCGGCCAAAGGCGCGCCCGAGGCGGTCATGGACCTGTGCCACTTCAATCCAGTGCAGCGCGACCAGTGGCATGAGGCGGTCGAGGCCATGGCGGCCGATGGCCTGCGGGTCCTGGCCGTCGCTCAGGGGCGCCACCCGGACACCCAATGGCCGGAGTCTGCACCTGCCTTCGACTTTGAATGGCTGGGTCTGATTGGCCTGGCCGACCCGCTCAGGCCCGAGGTGCCCGAGGCGATGGCGCAGTGCCAGCGCGCCGGCATCCGGGTGATCATGATCACCGGCGATCACCCCGCCACCGCGCAGGTGATCGCCCGCCAGGCGGGCTTGCCGGTAGCCCCGGTACTCGGTGGCGATGAGCTCGATGCGCTGAGCGATGCGGCACTCGAGGAGCGGCTGCGCAAGACTTCGGTGTGTGCCCGCATCGCGCCGCAGCAGAAGCTGCGCATCGTGCAGGCCCTGCTGCGCAGTGGCGAGATCGTCACCATGACCGGCGACGGCGTCAACGATGCGCCGGCCCTGCGCGCGGCCCATGTGGGCGTGGCCATGGGCGAGCGCGGCACCGATGTGGCCCGCGAGGCGGCCAGCATGGTGCTGGTCGATGACAACTTTGCCTCCATCGTTCGCGGCATTCGGGTCGGGCGGCGCATCTTCGGCAATCTGCGCAAGTCCATGGGCTATATTTTTGCGATCCATCTTCCGATCGCGGGCATCGCGGTGCTGCCGGTGCTGCTGGCGCTGCCGCCGGTGCTGCTGCCCCTGCACATCGCCCTGATCGAGCTGATCGTCGATCCGGCCTGTTCGCTCGCCTTCGAGAGCGAGCCCGAGGATGCCGATGTGATGGACCGCGCGCCGCGCGATACCCGGGCGCCGCTGTTTGGCGCCAGCGCGATGCTGGAGGCCACCGGCCAGGGGCTGTTGATGCTCGCTGGTGCTGGCCTGGCCTATTGGGCTTCGACGAGCGCCGCTTGGGCTGCTTTTTTGGGGAATTCTTTGTGGGGCTCTTGGCTTGACGATCCGTCCGAGGAGCGCACCCGCTCCATGGTCTTGATGGCTTTTGTGGTGGGCAATGCCGCGCTGATTTGGATCAGCAAGTCGCGCCGCCCGGCGCTGGGGCCGGCGCATAAAGTGGCAGCGATGGTCACTGGCCATCCGGCCGGCACCCCGTCCGATTTCAATTGGACGGCGCTGATCGTGGCCGGCTCGGCACTGGCGGCGGTGGCCCTGGCCATCTACTGGCCCTCGCTGGCCCAGGCGCTGCGCTTGCAGTCGCTGGACGGCGCATCGTTGGCTCTGGCGGTGGCTTGCGGTTTGCCGGGGCTGTTGGTGTGGCTGATATTGCGGCTATTGCGCCGGTGACAGTCAAAGGTGGGAGCGCCGCCTCGGCGCGATGGATCGTTGATCACGCGCCGCATCGCCGCGAGGGCGCGGCTCTCACACCCTCTTGCACAGGCTTCTGGCGGATTTTGTGGGAGCGCCGCCTCGGCGCGATGGACCGTCGATCACGCGCCGCATCGCCGAGAGGGCGCGGCTCCCACACCCTCTTGCACAGGCTTCTGGAGGGTTTTGTGGGAGCGCCGCCTCGGCGCGATGGATCGTCGATCAGGCGCTGCATCGCCGCGAGGGCGCGGCTCCCACACCCTCTTGCACAGGCTTCTGGAGGGTTTTGTGGGAGCGCCGCCTCGGCGCGATGGACGGTCG
>JBILDR010000146.1:0-8774 GCA_044352515.1 Polaromonas sp. | reverse complement strand
GCGCTGATGCCGCTGATGTGCGGCATCCCAGGCCGCAGTAAGCCGACTTGTCGCGATGCAATTGAGCAACAGGTTTTTGGTGCCGAGCAAAAGATTTAGTTTTCTTTATTCGCGTACCTTTCTACAATCGGAAGAATTGGATTTTTGTATGTTGTCCTGGGACGAAGAAGTCAAACCCTCTGTGCAAAACGTCGGCGCCATTCCTCATGGCCGCCCGGTTGAGCTTCCCCCCGAGTTGCCCGCAACGCGCGTGCTTCACGACGGTGCCATCGCCCCGGCGGTCATGCCCTCTGCAGCGCCCATCACTGCCCCCGTCAAAGCAGAAAGCGGTCGCCGCATCCGTGTGGCTGACAAGCGCATCATCAACGGCCAGACCGACGTCAACCAACTGGTGCCCTTTAAGTACAAGTGGGCCTGGGAGAAGTACCTGGCCACCTGCGCCAACCACTGGATGCCGCAGGAAGTGAACATGACGCGCGACATCGCGCTCTGGAAAGACCCTAATGGGCTGACCGAAGACGAGCGCCGCATCGTCATGCGCAACCTCGGCTTCTTCGTCACCGCCGACTCGCTGGCCGCCAACAACATCGTGCTGGGCACTTACCGGCACATCACCGCGCCCGAGTGCCGCCAGTTCCTGCTGCGTCAGGCCTTTGAAGAGGCGATTCACACCCACGCCTATCAGTACATCGTTGAGTCGCTGGGTCTCGATGAAGGCGAGATTTTCAATGCCTACAACGAGGTGCAGTCCATCCGCGACAAGGACCAGTTCCTGATCCCCTTCATCGAGGCGATCATGGATCCAAACTTCCACACCGGCACCACCGAGACCGACCAGACCCTGCTCAAGTCGCTGATCGTGTTCGCCTGCCTGATGGAAGGACTTTTCTTCTACGTCGGCTTCACCCAGATCCTGGCGCTGGGCCGGCAGAACAAGATGACCGGTGCTGCCGAGCAATACCAGTACATCCTGCGTGACGAGTCCATGCACTGCAACTTCGGCATCGACCTGATCAACCAACTCAAGCTCGAAAACCCACATCTGTGGACGGCCGAGTTCAAGGAAGAGATCAAGGCTTTGTTCATGAAGGCCGTCGAACTCGAATACCGATACGCTGAAGACACCATGCCGCGCGGCGTCTTGGGCCTCAACGCCTCCATGTTCAAAGGCTATCTGCGCTACATCGCCAACCGGCGCGCTACCCAGATCGGCCTGGAAGCGCTTTTCCCCCATGAGGAAAACCCCTTCCCCTGGATGAGCGAGATGATCGACCTCAAGAAGGAACGTAACTTCTTTGAGACCCGTGTGATTGAATACCAGTCGGGTGGCGCTCTGTCCTGGGATTGACAGGCTACCTTGAACCCCACCATCCATCAAGGACAATGCATCCGACTGACACGCCAAGCCCATCGCTTCTTGCCCAAGAAGCACAGCTTGGCCTTACCGTGTTCGCGGCGCTGGGCCAGCTTCGGCAGCCCAACCCCGTGGATCGCTTCACGGTTTCCTTCCGTGAAGTGCTCTTTGCAATGTGATCAAGGAGAAAACTATGGCAACTGCAAAAAAACCCGCAGCTAAAAAAGCTGCTGCACCGAAGAAGGTCGCTGCTAAGAAGCCGGCCGCTAAGAAGCCCGCAGCCAAGAAGGCCCCGGCCAAAAAAGCTGCTGTGAAGAAGGCCCCGGCCAAAAAGGCTCCTGCCAAGAAAGCTGCAGCCAAGAAGCCCGCAGTCAAAAAAGCAGTAGCGAAAAAGGCTCCCGCCAAGAAAGCCGCTGCTAAGCCTGCTGCGAAAAAGGCCGCTGCCAAGAAAGTAGCGAAAAAGCCTGCTGCGAAAAAGCCTGCTGCGAAGAAGGCCGCTGCGAAAAAGGCTGCCAAAAAGCCTGCCGCCAAAGCACCCGCTGCCCCGGCTGCCCCTGCGGCTCAGACCACTCTGAACCCGCAAGCCGCTTGGCCGTTTCCCACGGCCGGCAAGCCCTGAGCAGTAAGGTAATTCTGCCCATGAGCCCAACATCGCAAGATGTTGGGCTTTTTTAATGGATGGCTGTGAGGCCGCGCCCCGAGCATCCCTGCCTCAGATATGCCGAGCACGGGGAACTCACTGTTCAGGTGCTGGTGGTTCCCGGCTCGAGCCGGACAAAGATTGAAGGCCTGCACGGCCAAGGAGATCAGCAGGCAATGCGCATACGCCTGCAAGCGCCGCCGGTAAACGGCCAGGCCAATGCAGCACTGCTGCGCGCGCAGGCCGAGATCCTCGGCCTGCATGCGCGTGACCTGCACATCCAACGCGGCCATGGCAGCCGGCTCAAGCAGGTGCACTCCCTGCAGCGGCTGTTGCCCGCATCGACTGGAGCCCGCTACAGCGGGCCCTGCAGCCGACTCAGGCTGGGCGCAGATGCTCCAGGGTGTAGTTCTGGCAGCCTGGTGTGGCGATCTTGTGGGCGCCGACCCGGTTACCGAGCTCACAGCAGCGCACCAGCGACCAGCCGCGCTCCAGGCCGTAGAGCAAAGCGCCGCGAAACGCGTCACCGCAACCGGTCGGATCCACCAGCTGCTGGGCCTGTACCGGATCGACCAGCGTCTTGTCCCCATCAACCCAGACCTCACAGCCCTGGGCCCCAAGGGTGACCACCAGGCCTTCGACCTGCTTGGAGACCTGGGCCATGTCCAGGCCCATGCGCTCGCTGAGCAAACGGGCCTCGTAATCGTTGACGGTGACCCAGGTGGCCATCTTGACGAACTGCGCCAGCTCATCGCCGTTGAACATCGGCAGGCCCTGGCCCGGATCGAAGACAAAGGGAATGCCTGCTGCGTGCAGTTGCTGGGCATGCTCGAGCATGGCGTCACGCCCGTCAGGCGAGATGATGGCCAGCTTGATGTCGGGCCTGGCCTGCACCGGCGTCTGATGGGCCCAGCTCATGGCTCCGGGGTGAAAGGCGGTGATCTGGTTGTTATCCTGATCGGTCATGATCATGGCCTGCGCGGTGTAGCTGTCGCCCAGTTCGCGGATGAACTCGGTGCTGATCCCCATTTGCTGGAGCCGCTGGGCATAGCCTGCGCCGTCGCTGCCCACGGTGGCCATGGGCAGCGGCACACCGCCGAGCTGATGCAGGCTATAGGCGATGTTGCCGGCGCAGCCGCCGAACTCGCGGCGCAGTTGCGGCACCAGAAACGACACGTTGAGGATGTGCAGTTGCTCGGGCAGGATCTGCTGCGCAAAGCGCCCCGGGAAACTCATGATGGTGTCGAAGGCAAGCGATCCGCAAATCAGTGCAGGCATGGTCAAAACCGAGGTGAAGTCAAACGAAACGCCCCGAGGCGGGGCGCAGAAAGAAACAGGTCAAGCCTGCTATTGGAGAAGATTGTAGGCTGGGCTCTTCAGAACTCAGCGCTCATCAGCACCCAGCCGTCTTCGCACTGAGCCACTCGCAAATCGCAATACGGCGCATAGGCGGCCTGCAGCTCTTCGGCCTGCCGCTCCAGGATACCGGCCAGCACCAGGCGGCCGCCAGGCGCAACATGCGCGCACAGCAGCGGCGCCAGCACCTTGAGCGGGGTGGCCAAAATATTGGCCAGGACCGTGTCGTAGCGACCCTGAGCCAGGGAGGGCAGACCGGCGCTGAGCGTCACCGCATTGGCTAAGGCGTTGTCGCGTGTGGCCTGCACCGCCGCTTCGTCGATGTCCACCGCGTCAATCGCACCTGCACCGAACTTGGCCGCGCCGATGGCCAAAATGCCCGAGCCACAGCCGTAGTCCAACACCCGGCCCAGCTTGGGCACTTGGGCGCCCTGCTCAGGCAGGCCGCCGGCGATCCAGCTCAGACACATGCGGGTGGTCGGATGGGTGCCGGTGCCAAAGGCCAAACCGGGGTCGAGCCGGATGATCTGCTGCGCCTGCGCGGGCGGTTCGTGCCAGGTGGGCACGATCCAGAAATGCTCGGTGATCGCCACCGGTGAAAACTGCGACTGGGTGAGCCTGACCCAGTCCTGCTCGGGCACCGGCGCCTGCGAGACGCAGGCGCAGCCCTCGAAAAAATCCTGCAGGGCCAAGAGCTGCGCCGCCTCGGACGCCTGCGCCGCTTGCTCAAACAAGGCCACCACCCGCGAGCGCTGCCAGCCTGGCTGGGGCGGCGGCATGCCCGGCTCGCCGAACAGCGCCTGCTCGGCCTGGGTATGGGCGTCAGCGTCTTCGACCGAAACGCTCAATGCTTCGAGCGCTTGCAGCGCGTCGCTGATCAGCTCGACCTTGTCGGCCGGTGCCAGCAAAACCAGTTCGGTCAGGCTCATGAAGAGGTTAGCGATCGCGTTTGGACAGCCACTCTTCCAAGTAGTGGATATTGGTACCACCGCCCATGAATTTGGCATCGACCATCAGCTCGCGGTGCAAAGCAATATTGGTGGTGATGCCCTCGACCGCCGTCTCGCTCAGGGCCGAGCTCATGCGGGCCAGCGCCTGCTCCCGGGTATCCCCATGAACAATGATCTTGCCGATCATCGAGTCATAGTTGGGTGGCACGAAGTAGTTGGCATAAATATGCGAATCGACCCGCACGCCCGGCCCGCCCGGTGCATGCCAGGCGGTGATTCGGCCCGGCGAGGGGGTGAACTTGTAGGGATCTTCGGCGTTGATGCGGCACTCGATCGCATGGCCCTTGATCTCGATCTGACGCTGGGTGAAGGGCAGCTTCTCGCCGGCGGCCACCAAAATCTGGGTCTTGACGATGTCCACGCCGGTGACCAGCTCGGTCACCGGATGCTCAACCTGCACCCGGGTGTTCATCTCAATAAAGTAGAACTCGCCGTTTTCATACAAAAATTCAAAGGTACCGGCGCCGCGATAGCCTATTTTCTTGCAGGCGGCCACACAGCGCTCACCGATTTTCTCGATCAGCTTGCGTGGGATGCCCGGCGCTGGCGCTTCCTCTATGACTTTCTGATGGCGCCGCTGCATGGAACAGTCGCGTTCGCCCAGCCAAACCGCGTTCTTGTACTGATCGGCCAGCACCTGAATTTCCACATGCCGGGGGTTCTGCAGGAACTTCTCCATGTAGACCTCCGGATTGCCGAAAGCAGCGCCGGCCTCGGCCTTGGTGGTCTGCACCGCATGGATGAGCGCCGCCTCGGTGTGCACCACCCGCATGCCCCGCCCGCCGCCGCCGCCGGCGGCCTTGATGATGACCGGGTAGCCGACCGCCTTGGCGGTGCGCTTGATGATCACCGGGTCGTCCGGCAGGGCTCCTTCAGAACCGGGCACACAAGGCACGCCGGCCTTGATCATGGCCTGCTTGGCCGAGACCTTGTCACCCATGATGCGGATCGACTCAGGTGTCGGCCCGATGAACTGAAAACCACTTTTCTCAACCCGCTCGGCGAAGTCGGCGTTCTCGCTGAGAAAACCGTAGCCCGGGTGTATCGCTTCGGCATCGGTCACTTCGGCGGCCGAGATGATGGCCGGCATGTTCAGATAGCTTTGCGCCGATGCCGCTGGTCCTATGCACACCGCCTCGTCGGCGAGCTTGACGTATTTGGCGTCGCGGTCGGCTTCAGAATAAACCATCACCGCCTGCACGCCCATCTCACGGCAGGCACGCTGTATGCGCAGCGCAATTTCGCCCCGGTTGGCGATCAAAATCTTCTTGAACATGGTCGTCCTCGGCTCAGTCGCCCTGCGGGGCGGGCCATACAGTGGCTCT
This sequence comes from Polaromonas sp., assembly GCA_044352515.1. Lineage (GTDB taxonomy): Bacteria > Pseudomonadota > Gammaproteobacteria > Burkholderiales > Burkholderiaceae_C > Polaromonas. Next base: position 3,089 of record JBILDR010000146.1, on the reverse strand, counting down.
AGCGCAACTCACTCGATCACCAGCAGGGTCTGGCCGTATTCCACCGCTTGGCCGTTCTCGCACAGGATCCGGGTGACGGTGCCCGACTTGTCGGCCTCAATTTCATTGAGGATCTTCATCGCCTCAATGATGCAGATGGTCTGGCCTTCCTTAACCACCGAGCCGACCTCGACAAAAGGCTTGGCGCCCGGACTGGCCGAGCGGTAGAAGGTACCGACCATGGGCGACTTGACCGCGTGACCGGCGGCCTCAGCAGCCGCTTCAGCCGCCGCTGCCGAACTCGCTGCCGCCTCTGCGGCGCTCACCGCAGGCCGCTCAGCCACCGGGGCAGCTGCCGTGGCTACGGGCGCCATAACGGCCGGCGCCATCATGGGCGCACCGCTGCCTTTGACGATACGGACCTTGCCTTCGGCTTCGGTGATTTCAAGTTCGGAGACGTTGGACTCCGATACCAGGTCAATCAGTGTTTTTAGCTTGCGCAAATCCATTTTTTCCTCCGCAAAGGCTGATGCATTTTGACCTTCCAGGGCCTCTCCCGGCCCTAAAGGGACCCGCCCCCCTGCACCGGCTCGCAAGCCACCTGCCCACCCGGCCAGGAATGGCTGACCCAAGATTGTCAGCCATGCCAGCGACGCTGGCGGCACTGCCGAGCCGAAAAGCCGTTAATTGATAAATATTTGCAGTCAACCGGCCGCATTGTGCCACTTACCGAGGCAGAGGCAGCGGACACAGGGGGGTTGATCGCGTTCAGCGAGGACTAAAACCTAACCCACCTGAACACACCGCGCTCAAAAACAAGGCTGGCGATCCCAGCCATCGGAGCCCGGCTTATTTTGCAGTTAAATACATTTAGCATGCCGTTAGGAGAACTTGCTTAAAGATTCAAGCCTGGGAAGCCCAGGCACTCAAATCAGCTGGCGAAAGTTGGCCCAACTTGCGGGCTCTGACCTCGCCCTGGGCAGAAAACACCACTGAAAACGGCAAGCCGCCATTGGCATTGCCCAGACGCTTGCTCATCTCCGAGCCTTGGAGCCCGCCGAGGGCCACCGCAAAGGACAGGGGCGAGCGCTGCAGCCACTGCCGTACCGCGCTGGGTTGATCAATCGCAATGGCCAGCACCTGCCAGCCGCGTGCTTTGTTCTGCTGGTAAAACTGCTCAATCAGCGGCAATTCCTCGATACAGGGCGGACACCAGGTTGCCCAGAAATTGACCAACAAAGGCTTGCCCCGCAAACTGGCCAGCGCCAGCGGCGTGCCCGAGGGGGTATCGAGTTGCGCGCCCCAAAAGACTGGATCGCCGCCCAAAACTGCGGCAGGACGGCGGCCCCACCAAGCCAGGCCCAGCCCGGCCGCAGCGGCGGCGCCAGCCACCGCGCCATAAACAAGTTTGCGCCGATTCATGGGGCCGGGCCCTCCAGCAGTTTTTGCACCGCAGCCAGATCGCCCCGCGGCGTGCGACCCTGCGCGTCCGGCCTGAGCGCGCCGCGCAAATCGTCCAGGTCATAGATCATCAAATGCACCCCCACACTTTCTTGCAGCGGCTTGCACATGCTGTGTACGCTGAGCACGTCCACGCTCTGCCCGTGAAAGCCGGGCAGACTGCGCACCTCGTAGTCAACCTGGCGGTCGATCAGCGCCAGCTCGGCTGACTTGGGGTCATCGCAAAACAGCTGCAGGTAGATATCGGACAGCCGGGTGGCTGTGCCGTGCCAAACCGCACCGGCCAGGTGTGGGCGAAAGGCTGCCAGCCGCTGCATCCAGACCAGAGCCAGTTCACGCAAGGCCTGCAACTCGGCCGGCTGGGTGTCGGCGCAAAACAGGGCAATATGCTCGCGCACCGCCGCCTCGATCAGGTCGTTGCCCGGCAATTCGGTGCGTGGCGGCAGGCCCATTTGCTTGACCGCCCGGCGCTTAGCCGGCCCGTATTCCAGCCCTTCTTCCACCACCAAGGTGGCGGCCACCTGGGCCAGGCGCTCCTTGAGGCTGCCAACTTGCTCCATCTCAGTCATAGGCCGATTGTGCCCGCTTGCCCCCCGGCCCCAGCGCGCCAGGGGCCAAGCGGCGGGACCCACCCCACAAAGCGGCCTCCTACAATTTGCTCATGCATATTCATATCCTGGGCATCTGCGGCACCTTCATGGGAGGGGTCGCCGCCCTGGCCCGCGAAGCCGGCCATCGCGTCACCGGCTGCGACGCCGCCGTCTACCCGCCTATGAGCGATCAGCTGCGCGCCCTGGGCATAGAGCTGATCGAAGGCTATGAGGCGGCGCAGCTGGACCAGCCGGGCTTTGCGCCCGATGTGTTTGTGATCGGCAATGTGATTTCGCGGGCGCAAAACCCCGACGGCACAGCCCGCTACCCCCTGATGGAAGCAATTTTGGAGCGCGGCCTGCCCTATACCAGCGGGCCGCAATGGCTGGCCGAGCAGGTGCTGCAAGGACGCCATGTCTTGGCGGTGGCCGGCACCCACGGCAAAACCACCACCACCTCGATGCTGGCCTGGATTTTGGAGCAGGCCGACCTGCAGCCGGGCTTTCTGGTCGGCGGCGTGCCGCTGAACTTCGGCGTCTCGGCCAAGCTGGGCAAGGGGCGCTGCTTTGTGATCGAGGCCGACGAGTACGACACCGCGTTTTTTGACAAGCGCAGCAAATTTGTCCATTACCGGCCGCGCACCGCGGTCCTCAACAACCTGGAGTTCGACCACGCCGACATCTTCCCGGATCTGGCCGCCATCGAACGTCAATTCCATCACCTGGTGCGCACCGTGCCCGGCTCGGGCCGGCTGGTGATCAATGGGCTGGAAGACAGCCTTGAGCGGGTGCTGGCCATGGGCTGCTGGAGCCAGGTCTGCCGCTTTGGGGCGCCGAGCAACGATTTCAGCGCGCGCGGCGAGCCGTCCGACTTCGAGGTGCTCAAAGCCGGTCAGCCGGTAGCGCGGCTGTGCTGGGCATTGGGCGGCGTTCACAACCAACGCAATGCGCTGGCCGCCATGGCCGCGGCAGAGCATGTCGGCGTGTCGGTAGCCGATGCGGCTCAGGCCCTGGCCAGCTTTGAAAACGTCAAGCGCCGCATGGAGGTGCGCGGCCAAG
>JBILDR010000350.1:0-2519 GCA_044352515.1 Polaromonas sp. | reverse complement strand
CCGCAGCAGCCCATCAACCCCTACGGCCGCAGCAAGTGGATGGTCGAACAGGTGCTGGCCGATTGCGACAAGGCCTACGGTCTGCGCTCCGTCTGCCTGCGCTACTTCAACGCGGCCGGTGCCGACCCCGAAGGCGAACTGGGCGAGCGCCATCAGCCCGAGACGCATCTGATTGCGCTGGTGCTGCAGGCGGCCAGCGGCCGGCGCTCTCACATCACGGTGCATGGGCAGGACTACGACACCCCGGACGGCACCTGCATCCGCGACTATGTCCATGTGAGCGATCTGTGCGAGGCACACTGGCTGGCCCTGCAAAGCCTCTTGGCCGGCGGCCCCTCGCAGGCCTACAACCTCGGCCATGGTCGGGGCTACTCGGTCAGCCAAGTGATCGCTGCTGCCGAGCGCATCACAGGCTGCCGCGTGCCTGTAGCTTACGGCCCGCGTAGACAGGGTGATCCAGCGCGGCTGGTCGCCGACGCCCGCCTGGCCCGCCAACAACTGGGCTGGCAAGCCCGGCTGAGCGATCTGCACACCATCATGGGCCATGCCTGGCAATGGGAGCAATCGCTCTGTGCCAAGCTGAGCCAACCGCCCCGAGCCTCTGATGCGCTTTTTGGAGGTGCTGCCCTCGGCGCGATGGGCCTCTAAGGGTGGAAGCGCTGCATCGCCGCGAGGGCGCGGCTCCTACACCACCGATCTGTCGCTGTGACCAGATCCTGTGGGAGGGCCGCCCTCGGCCCGATGCGGCCTCTAATAAAGCACAGAGCCTGCGCCAGAGCCCCATCGCCGCGAGGGCGCGGCTCCCACTCCCCCCATCAAGCATGGTGCCAAGCTGTGGGAGCGCCGCCCTCGGCGCGATGGGTCCTTGATGGTGGGAGGGCTGCCCTCGGTCCGATGCGGCCTCTGATAAAGCACAGAGCCTGCGCCAGAGCCCCATCGCCGCGACGGCGCGGCTCCCACACCCCCCATCAAGCACGGTGCCAAGCTGTGGGAGCGCCGCCCTCGGCGCGATGGGGCTTTGTTGGGGACAGCCGCGCCTAAACCTCGGCCCTATCGCCGCGAGGGCGCGGCTCCCACACCTCCGATCTATCACTGTGACCAGATCCTGTGGGAGGGCCCGCCCTCGACCCGATGCAGCCTTTGTTCAAGCAAGCCGACAAGCTCCCTCCCCCGCTGGGGGAGGGTTGGGGTGGGGGCAATGCCCCACAAGGCGAGCTCAAAGCCCTCCTCACGGTGCCGTCCTACGGCCTGCTGTCAGTAGACGCGCCAGCGGCGCGTCGTCGACGGGCGCTAGTGCTTGAAAGGGGCATTGAGCGCAGGGACCAAGCTGCTCAGAATCAAGTCATCGTCACTCACCACTTGATCGAACACCTCATGATGCAGGGCAACAGCACGGCCTTGGCAGCGCATCGCCGCCATTTTCTAAAAACCCGGCAAAGCCCGCCCGCGCAGCGCCGTCCCGCGCGCATCGTCTTCGTGGTGATGTCGGCAGTCGCCCGCGCTGCCACCGTCGATCAGCTTGCACAGGCCCTCAGGCCCCACGCCGTGCTGGTACACCATGACTTCAGCCAGCAGCCGCAATTTGAACCGCGGGCGCCGCAGGTGCGGTTTGTGCCCGACCCAGTGCGCACCGGTTGGGCGCAGTTCGGCTTTGTCGATGGCATATTCCACAGTCTCGAGTACGCGCTCGAAGAAATGGACTTCGACTACCTGCAGCTGCTCAGCCCCACCTGCCTGCCGATCAAGCCGATGGTCGATTTTGAGCGGCACATCAGCGGCACCCATGACGCCCACTTTGATGCCATCGACCTGAGCCGTGATGCCGATGCCCGCATGACCGTGGGCTACCGCGCCTTCACCGACGAAGGCAGCCTGAGCCACCGAATCGCGCGGCGGCTGGTGAACATCTATTACGGCGACAGCGGAGGTCGGCGCGATGAAGCTGGCGTCTGGCTGCGCACCGGGCGCTCAAGCTCAGCCTGGGCGGCTCTGGCTGGCTGGCCCTTGCATGCCCTGGCCATGGGAGCGCAATGGCGCAGACTGGGACGACCCCGTCTGGCCCTGCACTACGGCAGCGTGTGGTTTGGCGCGCGCCGCCACATCGTTGAAGGCCTGGTACGCGCCTACCGGCAGCCTGGCCTGCGCGAGCGCTTTGCGCACATGCACATTGCCGAAGAATTTCTTGTGCCGACTTTGCTGATGCACCTGCGCCCACGGCGCGCTGCGATGAACCACCTGATCGCCCGCTTCGACGGGGCCCACCCCGGCGTCTGGGACAGCGATCAGATCCTGAGCCTGCGCCGCTCGCCAGCCTGGTTTGCCCGCAAATTCCCAGACGATCCGCAAGCGCCGGTACGTCAGTTAGTGATCGAGCAACTGGTCGGTGAGCCCGGCGCAGCGCTGCGCTCGGTGGCTTGAATCGCGGCATGCGCGATCCCAACCATGAGGGCCTGGCCCCTGCCGCAAACCCAGAGTCCCTGATCCCGACACCCGATTTAAAACAACAAGCCCTGAAAGGA
>JBILDR010000348.1:0-2534 GCA_044352515.1 Polaromonas sp. | reverse complement strand
AGCAGCTTGAGCCAGGCGTAGTAGCTCATGGAGCGGCTCAGTTCGAGCTGCATCTTCATGTCGGCCAGGCGGTGGCGCAGGGCCTGGAAGCTGGCAATGGCCACGCCGAACTGCTTGCGCTGGTTCATGTAGTCGGCAGTGATGGCCAGGCTCTTGTCCATCGCTCCCACGCCTTCGGCGCAGGCGCAGGCCGCGCCCATGTCCAGCGCCTCCTCCAGCGCGGTCAGGCCGTCGGCCGCCAGCAGTTGGGCGGGGGTGTCTTTGAGGTGCAGCTCGGCCGCGCGGCTGCCGTCCTGGGTGCCGTAGCCGTGCCGGGCGAGGCCTGGGGCATCAGATTCGACCAGGTAAAGCGCGATTTGCCCACCGCGCAGGGCCGAGACGATGAAGGCATCGGCCTGGTCGCCGGCGGCCACCAGGCTCTTGGTACCGCTCAGGCGCTCGCCCTCGGCCAGGGTCTGGCAGTGCGCGGCCCGGTATCGGCCGCCGCGCTCCTGCCAGGCCAGGCTGAGAACAGCCTCGCCGGAGGCCAGCTTGGCCAGCCAGGGGGAGGTGGGTGCCAGCTGGCTGAGCAGGCGGCCGCAGATCAGCGCTTGCCCCAGGGGTTCGAGCACCAGGCCGCGGCCAAGCTCTTCCATCACCACCATGGCCTCCACTGGGCCCATGCCCATCCCGCCCTGTGCCTCGGGCACGGCCAGGCCACTCAAGCCCAGCTCGGCCAGCTCGCCCCAGACCTCGCGTGAAAAGCCACCGGCGGCCACGATGCTGCGGCGGCGTTCAAAGGTGTAGGCTTTGTCGACCCAGCGGGCCACCGCCTCGCGCAGCTGCAACTGGTCGTCTGAAAAATCGAAATCCATGATGCGTCCTTTCAGCCAAGCAGAGTCTGGGCGACGATGTTGCGCTGCACTTCATTGCTGCCGCCGTAAATGGTGGTCTTGCGCATGTTGAAGTAGTTCGAGGCCAGTGGCGCGCAGTGCAGGGCGCCGCCGGGGAAGGGCTGGTCGCCCTGCCAGCCGGCATCCATGGCCTCGGCAATGAGCGGCAGGGCAAAGGGGCCGGCGGCCAGCATCATCAGCTCGGTGTAGCGCTGCTGGATCTCGCTGCCGCGGATCTTGAGCAGGCCGGCGATGTCCAACGCGTTCTTGCCCGAGTTCATGGCCGAGAGCACGCGCAGCACCAGCATCTCCAGCGCGACGATGTCGACCTCCAGCAGGGCGATCTGGTCGCGAAATCGCAGGTCGTCCCAGAGACCTTCAGCCTTGGCAATGCGCTTGAGCCGCTCGAGTTCTCGCTTGGCGCGGTTGACGTCGGCAATATTGGTGCGCTCGTGGCTGAGCAGGTGCTTGGCATAGGTCCAGCCCTGGTTTTCCTCGCCGATCAGGTTTTCGGCCGGTACCTCCACCTTGTCGAACCAGACCTCGTTGACCTCGCATTCGCCGTCGAGCAGGCGAATCGGCCGCACGCTCACGCCCGGCGACTTCATGTCGATCAGCAGGAAGGAAATGCCGGTCTGCGGCTTGCCCTCGTTGCTGGTGCGCACCAGGCAGAAAATCCATTCGCCGTACTGGCCCAGGGTGGTCCAGGTTTTTTGGCCGTTGACGATGTATTTGTCGCCCTGACGCTCGGCCCGGCATTTGAGCGAGGCCAGGTCTGAGCCCGAGCCCGGCTCGCTGTAGCCCTGGCTCCACCAGACCTCGCCCGAGGCGATGCCCGGTAGGAAGCGCTCTTGCTGCGCCTGGTTGCCAAAAGCCATGATCACAGGCGCCACCATCACCGGGCCAAAGGGCACGATGCGCGGCGCGCCGGCCAGTGCGCACTCCTCTTCAAACAGGTGGCGCTGCACCGCGTTCCAGCCCGGGCCGCCAAACTCCTGCGGCCAGCCGTAGCCCAGCCAGCCTTTTTTGCCCAGGATCCGGGCCCAAGTCTGCATGTTGTCCCGGCTCAGGCGCAGGCCCTGGTGCACCTTGTGCGAAATATCGGTGGGCAGGTGCTGGCACACCCAGTGGCGGATGTCGTCGCGAAATTGTTGCTCTGCGGGGGTGAAGTTGAGGTCCATGCGTTACTTCTTTCCTGTGTCGCTGACAAGAGGACACCGGTTTTTAGCACGACTTGGCCCCAAAGGGCGCGCTTTTCGGGGCTGAGTCTGCCCTCGCAGCGCGAGGAAAGACTTCAGTCGCCCAGGTCGAGCAGGACGCGGCCGCCCTCGATCTTCACCGGCCAGGATCGCACCGGTTCTGTGGCCGGTCCGCAGGTGACCGAGCCGTCGTGCAGGTCGAACATGGCCTGGTGAAAGGGGCATTCGACAAGGTGGCCGTCGACATAACCGTCACACAGGCGGGCGTTGCCATGGCTGCACAGGTTGTCGATGGCCCACACGCCGTCTTCGATCTTGAAGAGTGCGATGTCGCGGCCGGCGGCCAACACACTGATGCCTGCGCCGTCGAAAAGGTCGGCCTCGGCGGCCACATCGGTCCAGTTGCTCATGGTCAGATCGGGTAGATGATGGAGTTGGGGATCATTTCGCTATCGTAGACGCA
>JBILDR010000349.1:0-2534 GCA_044352515.1 Polaromonas sp. | reverse complement strand
GCCGGCCACATGGTTCAGGGCGTCCTTCTGGCTGACATAGCGGGCACGGGTACCGATGACCACGCCGAGTTCAACCTCCCAGTCGCTCTTTTTGGAGCCCCGGGGCAGCATCACATCATCGTCCGGGCCTTGGATGCAGCTGAGCGACTTCATGAAGATGATGGGCTCTTTGGGAATCGGCATGCCCGCCTCAGCCGCATGGTCGGCATAGTTCAGACCGATGGCCACAAATTTACGGCTGCCGGCCACCGGCGCGCCCATGCGCTTGGCGCCACGCACCAGGGGCAGGCTGTCGGTCTTGATCTTGGCCAGCTTGGCCAGGGCCTTGTCCGAGAGCTGGTCGGGCGTGATGTCGGCAATCACGCCGCTGAGATCGCGCAAACGACCTTGCGCGTCAATCAGACCAGGCTTTTCCCTGCCGGCTTGGCCGTAGCGTACGAGTTTCATGGAGACCTTTCAGTGGAGAAATCAGTAGGTGGAGCGGCCACCGGAGAGGTCAAAGACCGCGCCGGTGGAGAAAGAACAATCTTCTGTACAGAGCCAGGTGACCAGTGCGGCCACCTCTTGCGCCAGACCGAAGCGACCCATGGGGATTTTAGAGAGCATGAATTGAATATGCTCGGGCGTCATCTGATCGAAGATGGCGGTCTTGACCGCCGCCGGCGTGACGCAGTTGACCCGCACCCCGGTCTGCGCCAATTCCTTGCCCAAGGACTTGGTCAGCGCGATGACGGCGGCTTTGCTCGCGCTGTAGGCGCTGGCATTGGGGTTACCGTCCTTGCCGGCCACCGAGGCGATGTTGACGATGCGCCCCCAGCCCTGCTCGCGCATGCGGCCGGCCAACTCACGGCAGCAGTAAAACGTGCCGTTGACATTGACCTGCATCACCTGCTCCCAATCGGCCACCGGGTAATCGGACAGGGGAACATTAGGACCGGTGATGCCGGCGCTGTTGACCAGCACATGCACAGGCTGCGCGGTCTGAGCCAGCGCCTGCACCACGCTGGCATGGCTGGCCACATCGACCTGTACGCCCGTGGCCTTGGGGCCCAGCAATTTGCAGGCGGCCGCCAGCGCCTGGGCATCGCGGTCCCAGAGGGTGAGCGTAGCGCCCGAATCGAGCATGCGTTGGCCAATGGCCAGGCCCAGCCCGGCAGCGCCGCCGGTGATCACCGCATGCCGGCCTTGCAGGTCGAGCTGGTTCATAGGGTCATGCCGCCGTCGATCGAATAGGCCTGGCCGGTGACGAAGCGCGACTCATCGCTGGCCAGAAATACCAAAATGGGCGCGATCTCACCGGCCTGCGCGATGCGGCCCATGGGCTGACGCGCCACAAAAGCCTTGCGGGCAGCCACCGGATCGTCGTAGGCATTGATGCGATCGGCCAGCGAGGGCGTATCGACCGTACCCGGACAGATGGCATTGCAGCGCACGCCCTGGCCCACATAGTCGGCGGCCACGCTCTTGGTCAGGCCGATGACCGCCGCCTTGGTGGTGCCGTACACACAGCGGCTGGCCAGGCCCCGCACACTGGAAGCCACGCTGGCCATATTGATGATGCTGCCGCCCCCCTTGGCGATCATGCCGGGCAGGAAGGCCTGAATCATGTGCAGATGGGCCCGCACATTGAGCCGGAAGGCAAAGTCCAGGTCTTCGTCCTTGGCGCTGAGCACGGTGTCGTTGTGCACAAAGCCGGTGCAGTTAAAGAGCACGTCGATCGCGCCCACCCGGGCCGCCAGAGCGGCGATGGCCGACTTGTCGAGGGCATCGAGCACCGCCGTCTCCACCCCCGGCGTTCCTGCCAGCGATTGCAGCAACTGGCCGTTGACATCGGTGGCCCACACCTTGGCGCCTTCGGCCGCCATGGCCAGCACACTGGCCCGTCCTATGCCCGCGCCAGAGGCGGTCACCACGATCGTCTTGCCTTCGAGTCTCATCATGTCTTGAACTCCAAAAAAACCGATTGTCGGGCAGCGATGGCCTGCCAGTCCCAGCCTATGCCCAGCCCTGGATCGCTCGGCGCCACGGCGTGGCCGTCCTCGACCTGCATGCGGGTATGGGTGATGTCGTCGAGCTGAGGAATGTATTCGACCCAGGTGGCGTTGGGCACCGCTGCGCACAAGCTCACATGCAGTTCCATCAGGAAATGCGGGCACACCGGCAGATCGAAGGTCTCGGCCAGGTGCGCCGTCTTGATCCAGGGTGTGATGCCGCCGATGCGCGCCACATCGGGCTGCACGATGGAACAGGCGCCCTGCTCCAGGTACTCCCGAAACTGCATGGGGTGATACAGCGACTCACCCACCGCCACCGGAATCGGGGTGCGCTCGCGCAACTGCCGGTGCCCGGACACATCTTCGGCGGGCAGGGGCTCCTCGATCCAGGCGAGGTTCAGCCCGTCAAAGGCATGGGCGCGCCGCACCGCTTCGGCACGCCTGAGGCCCTGGTTGGCATCGGTCATGAGCTCGAAGGCCGGACCCACCGCCTCACGCACCGCGCTCAGGCGGGCCACATCCTCGCTGACATGGGGCCGA
>JBILDR010000003.1:0-86265 GCA_044352515.1 Polaromonas sp. | reverse complement strand
AGGCGCAAGGTGGCGCAACAGTGCCGGCCAACATCACGCTGGGCGGCGCGGGCAATGATTTCGGCAGCACGGTCAACGCCACTGGCGCGGCCGTGACCCTGGCCGACAGCACGGGAGCCTTGACCTTGGGCAGTGTGACGGCCAGCAGCCTGAGCGCTACCAGCACGGGCGGGGCGATCACCGACGCCCTTGGCTCTACCTTCAACGTGACGGGCACAAGCTCCCTGGCGGCCAGTGACGGCGGCTCGCCGGTTGACGTCACGTTGGACAACGCGAGCAATAACTTTGGCGGCACGGTCAACGCGACAGGTTCCAATGTGACGCTGGTTGACGGCACGGGCGGCTTGACGCTGGGCAACATCACCGCCACCGGTGGCTTGACCGCGACCAGCACCGGCGGTGCCATCACCGAGGCGGCCAATGCGACCGTCAACGTGAGCGGCAGCACCACGCTAGCGGCCAGCAGCGGCGGCACTGCGGCCAACATCACGCTGGACAACATGAGCCATAACTTTGCCGGCACGGTCAACGCAAGCGGCGCCAACGTGACCCTGGTGGATGGCACGGGTGGCTTGACACTGGGCGACATCACCGCCAGCTCCTTGGCGGCCACCAGCACCGGCGGTGTAATCACCGATGCCGTTGGCGCTACTGTCAATGTGAGCGGCAGCACCACGCTGGCGGCCAGCAGCAGCGGCGCTGCGGCCAACATCGCGCTGGACAACACAAGCCATAACTTTGCCGGCACGGTCAACGCGACCGGCGCCAGCGTGGCCCTGGTTGACGGCACCGGCGGCTTGACGCTAGGCAATGTCACGGCCACCACGCTCAATACCACCAGCACCGGCGGAGCGATCACCGACGCGGCGGGCTCTACCCTTGATGTGAGCGGCAGCACGACGCTAGCGGCCAGCAGCGGCGCTGCGGCCAACATCGCCCTGGACAACACGAGCCATAACTTTGCCGGCCCGGTCAACGCAAGCGGCGCCAACCTGATCCTGGTGGATGCCACGGGTGGCTTGACGCTGGGCAACATCACTGCCACCGGTGGCTTGACATCGACCAGCACCGGTGGCGTGATCACTCAGGCAGCAGGCTCGACCGTCTTGGTCAATGGCGCCACCACGCTGTCTGCCAGCCAGGTGACTGGTGGCATCACGGTGCCTGCCAGCGTCACCCTTGATGGGGCGGGCAACGATTTCGCCGGCCTCGTCAATGTGCTCAGCGGCGCTGCAGTCACGCTCAAGGACGCCAACAGCCTGAACTTGGGCACGGTCACGGCCACCGGTGATCTACGGCTGGCCAGCACCGGTACCCTCAATTTGGGATCTGCCACTGTTGGCGGCGCGCTTTACGCCAACAGCAATGGGGGCAGCATTGTGCAAAGTGGCCCCTTGCTAGTCGCAGGCATGGCCAACTTCGATGCGGGTACAGGTGTGGTGTCCCTGACCGATGTGGGCAATAAACTTGGAGTAGGCTCTACCGTGTTGGCCAGTCGGTACACCATCGCCGGTGATGCTCTTAGGGATTCTGCCGAGCTGGCTGCCAAGGCCCAGGCCGGGCTGCAGATCGTCCAGTCGCCCGTATCTGCACCGGTTTCCAGCACGGCGCCTCCGCCCCTGTTGCTCACCGCTGCTCCGGCTGCTCCGGCTGCACCTGCTGCACCGGCGGCTGACTCGTCTGCGGCTTCCAGCTCATCGTCGTCTTCGTCGTCGAGCTCTGGGGTTGGTGTGACGACCAGCGGCAGTAGCGCGGGCGTGATGATTGACGTTCGCGGAACAGCAGCTTCCACCAACTCGCTGATGGCGGCGGTTTCATTGCCGAAGGGAACGGCTGTTACCGGCGCTGGCTTCACCTTCGAACTGCCGGAAACTGTCAAAGCCGCGGCGCAGCAAGCCACCCAGCTGCCGCAGGCTACCTTGACCGACGGCGCCGCCCTGCCTGGATGGTTGAAGTTTGATGCGCAGCGCCTGCGTTTTGAGGCCGATGCCGTTCCCGATGGCGCCTTCCCATTGCAGGTGTTGATGACCGTGGGTCAGCAAAGGGTGGTGGTGGTGATTTCCGAGCGCACGGAGTAAGGGCGTTGCGAGTGGCTGCGGACCTCGGCCCGCAGCACTCCGAAGAAAACTCGTCAGCAATCTAAGACGTGACTCCAGCAACTTCTACGTCGAATGCCAGCGCTCAGCTTGTCGCTGTGGCCGGGCTGCTTGCCTTGCGGCGGCTCTGGCTGGCTGTGCTCCTGCTTCTGATGCCGGGCTGGGTGCTGGCCAACCATGCCTGGAATGTCTCCCATGACCAGGTGGTCGAGCGCGCCTGGCTGGAAGACCCTAGCGGTCAGCTGACGCTGGAGCAGGTGCGCCAGCTGCCTACTCAGCCCTTTACCGGTGTGCTCAGCGCGGGATTCGGGCATTCGGTGATCTGGGTGCGCTTGCGCATTGATCCTCAGTCCCAGCCCTTAGGCAAGCACGAACCCGACCGGTCGGTCCTGCGCATCCGTCCGGTCTATTTGGACGAGGTCCAGGTGTTTGATCCGTCGCGCTCTGAGCCCCTCTTGGGTGTGGTCGGCGACCATATTCATCCCCGCGAAGCGGAGCTCGACGGGCTGGACTTTGCGATCTCCATGGATCGCGGCACTGCGCCGCGCGACCTTTGGCTGCGCCTGAAGTCGAGCAGCACGCGCCAGCTGCATGCGCAGGTGTTCAGTTTTGATGAATGGGAACGCACCAGCCTCATGCAGCAGCTGGTGTTTTCGGTTTATGTGGCGCTGATCTCGATGTTTGCGATCTGGGGCATCACCGCTTGGCTTTTTTCCCGCGAGCGTCTGATGGTCGCCTTTGGACTCAAGCAGTTTGCGGCCTTGGTTTTTTCCCTGGCCGCCTTGGGCTACCTGCGGGTGTTTTGGCCTGCGTCTTGGCCGGCGGCCTGGCTGCACCAGCTGACTTCGGCCTTTAGTGTCCTGGCGGTCAGTGCCGCCCTGGTCTTTCATATCTTGTTCACCAGTGAGTTTCAACTTCGGCGCTGGGTCAAAGTCTGGTATGCGCTCGCCTTGTGGCTGCAGCTGCTCAAGCTCGGCTTGTTGGCTGCGGGGCAGACGGTACTTGCCTTGCAGATCAACATGACTGAAGTGCTGATCTATCCGGTCTTATTCCTCCTTGCGCTGGTCAGCGCCCGAGCCTGGGCTGAGCCTGCCGGCCCACCGCCTCTGCTGAACAGGCCTTTGGTCATCGGGATCTACACGCTTGTCTGGCTGGCCATGCTGGGGCCCGCGCTCACCGGCCTGGCTCTGCGGGCCGGCAGTGAAACTTCGCTGTATTTCGTGCAGACCCATGGCCTTTTCACTGCAGGACTGCTGTTGATCGCGCTGCAATACCGGCAGCGTCTGTGCGTGAATCAGCAACGCCAGACCGATATGGCCCTGGAGCGCAGTCGGTTTCAGGCCCAGCAGGAGCGCCAAGCCAGGCAGGACCAGGAAAGGTTGCTGGAGATGCTCACCCACGAGCTCAAGACACCGCTGGCCACTATGAATTTACGGCTGAATGCCCAGGCCAGCGGCGGCCAGGACATCAAGCGGGCGATCCGCGAGATGAGCGAGGTGATCAACCGCTGTGTACAGTCCAGCCAGCTCGAAGACAAGCGCTTGATACCCATGCCCCGGTCGTGTTCAGTGGCCGATGTGTTGCGCGATGCAGTGGCTTCCTGCCCGCAGCCCGAACGCGCCAGGGTGTTGATCGATGGGCCGGTCTGGGCCGAGACCGACCCACAACTGCTGCTCGTCGTGATCAGCAATCTGCTGGATAACGCCTGTAAATACGCAGAGCCCGATTCCCAGTTTGAGGTGAGCCTAAGCCGGCCGCCTGCCTCCGGCCAGGTGTCTGAATCCGTGCTGCTCGCGATCAAGAATCTGCCAGGGACGGCCGGTCGGCCAGATCCCGCAAAATTGTTCGAAAAGTACTACAGAAGTCCGCAGGCGCAACGGCAGTCGGGCACTGGCTTGGGCTTGTATCTGGTCCGCCATCTGGTACAGCTGCTCGGCGGCAGTATCCGCTGCGAGCCCGATGAGGCTTACGTCAGCTTTCTGGTCCGCATCCCTTGCCATGCGCTCCAATCGCAGGCGATCGCCAAAGTTGGCGCCTGATTTGGATGGCTTTGGGAAACAAGCACAGCGTTTTTTACCACGGTGACTTCGACGCTTGCACTTGCTGGCTGTCGCTACGAAACGATTCATATGGCCACTGATCCGGGTGCTCTGCAAATTTTGGTTGTCGAAGACAATGATGGCCTGCGGCAAGCCACCGTTGATTTCCTTAACGGCCATGGGCACAACGCTTGCGGTGTGGTCAGCGCGGAAGATGTCGATGACACGCCGCAAGACGCGCTGCCCGATATTTACCTGATCGACGTCAATTTGCCCGGTGAAGATGGCTTTAGTCTGGCCGAGCGTATACGCGCCAGTCAGCCTTTGGTGGGCCTCATCCTGATTACCGCCCGCGGCCGCTTGGCCGATCGTGTGGAGGGCTACTCCAGCGGCGCCGATGCCTACCTCGTCAAACCGGTGGAACAAGATGAGATGCTCGCTTGTATCAAGAGCTTGGGTCGACGGATCAAGACCAGCCGAGCGCAGGACATGCCGGGCCTGGTCTTTCACACCCGGCAGCTATGCCTAAGCGGCCCGGCGGGCAAGGTTGCACTGACCCACGGCGAGGGGCAGTTGCTGGTGGCTTTTACCCGCGCTGCGGGCAACAGGCTCGAGCGCTGGCAGGTCATGCAACTGGTCGATGTCAATGACAAGGGGCTGGTTGCTGCCAACCTTGAGATGCGCATCAGTGCGCTGCGCAAGAAGCTGGCCGCCAGCGGAGCCCCTGACGACGCGATTCGCACGCTGCGAGGTGTGGGCTATGCCTTGTCCTTGCAGGTGCAGGTACTCAGCTAAGCGCCTGGCTTTGTGAGCCTTAGCGTCCGTGGATCTTGCCCAGCAGCGCCAGCAGTTGCGCGAGCTCTGCATCCGAGAGCGCGGCCGTGGCTTGGCGGTCGGCGCGCTCGGCCGCCTCCCTAGCCTTTCGCAGCAGCGAGCGCCCTGGCGCCCTCAGGTGCAGACCCAGTGCACGGCCATCGCCCGGGTGGGGCTGGCGCTCAATCAGGTCGCGGTCCTGCAACTGCTTGACCAGACCCACCAAATTGGACGAAGGCATATCCAGCATCGTGCACAGCTGGGTGGAGGTGATGCCGGGGTTGGCGCCGATGAGCGTGAGCAGCGTAAAGGGCACCGGCCTGAGGTCTACGGTACTCATGTGCTGTTTGAAGTGCTCCTGCATCACCAGCCAGGCGCGGCGGGTAGCGTAACCGACCAGTCCCTGCAGGGCAGAGCTGTCGATCTCCTGACCGGGGTTGGACGGGGCGGGGGAAGGGCGCTTCATGCGGGGGCCAGCGCAGGGCGTTTAGCGGGATGCGGTCTTGCCCGTTGCGCCCGGTCGGGGTGTGGCGATGTGCTCTGCGCTGCCGTCGTGCAGCGCCTCGACCAGCGCCGCCCGGTGCTTGAGCACCGCGCGCTGGTTGATGGAGCCCTTGTCGGTGACTTCGCCCAGATCCAGCGAGGGCGGCTCGGTGATGATCAGGGCGCGCGCCAGCCGATTCGCGCTGCCGGTAGACTGCTGCGCCAGGCCATCGAGCAATTGCTGCAGCCAGGCCTTCACGGCAGGGTGGGCGACCACCTCGGCCCAGGGCCTTGTAGCAGGCAGGGCTGCCAGCTTGCGCAGGTCGGGTGTGGGCACCAGCAGGGCGCCCACCTCATGCAGGTTCAGGCCGGTGATGACCGCGTCCTGCACATAGGGCGCACCGGCGGCGATGATGCGCGCGCGCAGCGGGCCGACGCTCACAAAAGTGCCGGTGGCCAGCTTGAAGTCTTCGGCAATGCGCCCATCAAACTTCAGGCCCAGGTGGATGTTGCTCGGGTCTATCCAGGCCACCGCATCGCCGGTACAGAAAAAACCTTCTTCGTCAAAGGCTTCGGCCGTTGCCTCGGGGTTGCGCCAATAACCCGGCGTGATGTTGGGGCCGCGGTAACGTATCTCGACCTTGTCGCCCATGGGCGCGAGCTTGAGCTCCAGCCCCGGCGTGGGCAGGCCGATATGGCCGGCCAGTGAATGGGGGTTGGTGACGAACAGCGCAAAGGGCGAGGACTCGGTCATGCCCAGGCCGGCGGTCATGACCACCCGCTCGCCGTACTCGCGCTCGGCATGGGCGTAGAGCGCGTCCTGGATGGGCTGCGACAGCGCCGCGCCGGCGTACAGCTGCTGGCGCAGCCGTGAGAAGAAATTGCGCCGCAACTGCTCGTCGGTGTCCATGGCGCGGGCAATGGCTTCGTAGCCCACAGGCACATTGAAGTACCAGGTGGGGGCCACCTCGCGCAGATTGCGCAGGGTCTGCCCGATCAGCTCGGCCGTTGGCTTGCCCTCGTCAATATAGAGCGAGCCGCCGTGGTAGACCGCCATGAAAAAATCACTGTTGCCGCCCGCGGTATGGTTCCACGGCAGCCAGTCGACCAGCACCATGGGCTCGTCGCACAGCGAAGGGCTGGACTGCACCATCTGCTGCTGGTTGGAGCAGATCATGCGCTGGGTGTTGATCACTGCCTTGGGCAATTTGGTCGAGCCGCTGGTGAACAGGAACTTGACCACCGTATCCGGCCCGGTAGCGCGCATCGCGGCATCGACCGCCGCAGTCGCTGGCGTAGCGAGCAGCTCAGACCAGGGCGTGATGCGGCGGCTGCCGGCGCTGCTGCTATCGAGCTCTGCCAGTACCAGCTCGACGTCGGGCGAGAGCACCGCTTCGATTGAGGGGCCGTATTGCGAGGCCTTGGGCGCAAACACCAGGCCCGGCGTGAGGGTCTGCATCACATGGCGCAGCTTGTCGTAGTCCTTGCTCACCAGGCTGTAGGCGGGCGAGACCGCACAAAAAGCCACGCCTGCATACATGGCACCCAGCGCGAGCAGGGCATGGTCCAGGCTGTTGGGGCCGAGGATGACCAAGGGCCGCTCGATCGACAAGCCGCGATCGAGCAGCGCCTGCCCGATGCGGCGCGCGCCGTCCAGGGCCTGCGCAAAACTCAGGTGCCGCCACTGCCCGCCCAAGGCGGGGTCGCGCTGGGCGAACAGCGTTGCATCGGGCCTTTGCTGGGCCCAGTGCACCAGGCGGTCGGTCATGCGCTCCAGGTAGGGCTCGAGCGCCTGCTCACAGCGCAGGTAGTGCTGGCCGCCCGCCTCGTGCAGCACTGCACGGGTGACGCCGAAGGTGAAATCGCGGTAGACCGGGGTAGCCGTCATGGCCTGCCCGATCAGGCGCGAACCTTGGGGCCGGTGCCGTCGAGGAAGGCCTTGACCCTGGCCTTGGCCTCGGGGGCCGATTGCGCAATGGCTGCCAGCATGGACTCGGTGAGAAAGCCGTGGTCGGCCGGCTGCTCTGCGATGCGCGGCAGACCTTGGATCAGCGCATAGTTGGTCATCGGTGCGTTGGTGGCTACCCGCTCGGCCAGTTCAATCGCCTTGGCCAGCGCTTGGCCGGCCGGCACATGGTATTGCGCCAGACCCAGCGCCGCCCCTTCGGCCGCCTTATAGACGCGGCCGGTCAGCATCATGTCGAGCACCCGGTGCGCGCCTATCAACTTGGAGATGCGCACCGAACCGCCGCCGCCGACGAAGATGCCGCGCGAGCCTTCGGGCAGCGCAAAAAACGTGCTGTCGTCGGCCACCCGGATGTGACAGGCGGTCGCCAGCTCCAGCCCGCCGCCGACTACCGCGCCGTGCAGCGCTGCGATCACCGGCCTGCGGCCTTGCTCGAGCTCGCGCAAGATGTAATACCAGGAGCGTGAGTGGTGCAAGCCCTCGACCGCGTCGCGCTCCTTGAGCTCGCCCAGGTCCAGCCCGGCGCAAAAATGCTCGCCCTCGCCGGCCAGCACCACCGCGCGTGTGCTTTCGGGCAGCTCGGCGATGTGATGACCCAGCGCAGCCATAAGACCATCGCTGATGGCATTGCGCTTTTGTGGACGGCTCAGCCGGATGATGGAAATCGAGCTGCGGTGCTCGACCTGAATTTGGTCCAGGCTGGGCACCACGCCCGCAGACCCTTGTATATTGCTCATGGAGATCCTGCTAGAAAGCTATAATTTATAGGTAGTTTAGAAAGACTGCCCTGTCTTCGAATCAGGGTAAACCCCAGCGAGGTATGCACATGGACCATCGAAACCTGATCGCCATCGACATTCACACCCACGCCGAAGTCAGTTGCTGGAACCCCTTCGACAACTACGGCGAGGAATACGACCGCGCCGCGGACAAATACTTCAAGAATTCACGGCGCCCGACGATTGCCGAGACGGTGGCCTACTACCGCGAACGCAAGATCGGCCTGGTGATGTTCACCGTCGACAGCGAGTCCAAGCTGGGCCGCCGGCGCATCCCCAATGAAGAGATCGCTCAGGCTGCGCACGATAACAGTGACATGATGATCGCCTTTGGCAGCATAGACCCGCACAAAGGCAAGATGGGTGCGCGCGAGGCCGAGCGGCTGATCAAGGAAGAGGGCGTGCGCGGCTTTAAGTTCCATCCGACGGTGCAGGGCTACCACCCCTACGACAAGATGGCCTGGCCGATCTACGAGGTGATCGCCGCGCACAAGCTGCCGGCGATTTTTCATACCGGACACAGCGGCATCGGTTCGGGCATGCGCTGCGGCGGCGGCCTGCGGCTGGAGTATTCCAACCCCATGCACCTGGACGACGTGGCGATTGACTTCCCGGACATGCAGATCGTCATGGCCCACCCGAGCTTTCCCTGGCAGGACGAGGCCCTGTCGGTGGCCACCCACAAGCCTAACGTCTGGATCGACCTCTCAGGCTGGAGCCCCAAGTACTTTCCCAAGCAGTTGGTGCAATACGCCAACACCCTGCTCAAAGACCGCGTACTCTTTGGCAGCGACTACCCGCTCATCACCCCCGAGCGCTGGATGAAAGACTTTGAAGAGGCCGGCTTCAAGCCCGAAGTGATGCCCGGCATCCTCAAGGACAACGCGGTGCGCCTGCTCGGGCTGACTTAAGCCCGGGGCCCTCTTACTCCCTCTCCCTTTGGGAGAGGGTGGGGGTGAGGGCATGGGCATTCATGACACGACAGCGCTGATTCAGAGCGATTCAGCGTGGCCGCTGCACTGACCCTAAGCCTTCCCCAAAAGTCGAGAGGCAGTTCAAGCCGTCCCCGGTGGCGCCCTGCGTTTGTACTCGCTGACAATTTGTGGCTCTAGGTCGGCTGAAAAAGCCACCTCTGGCGGATCGTCGCTGGCACGGATCTGCACCTCTGAGAGCGCTTGCCCTTTGGAGATAGCCATCAGCGCCACCTGCCGGGCCGAATACGGGCCGGTCGCGCCCCGGTCGGTCAGCACGAGGAACAGAGACTGTGTGGGCAGCACGCTGGGCCCGCGCCCTGCGCCGGCGGATACCTGGCGTAAGCCTTGCGGGCTACGGCGTGTCAGGTCGCCCATGCCGCCACTCATGACCAAAGGCCCATTGCCAACAGCCATGCCCTTGCCCATGCCTTCCAGCGCAGCGCGTTGACCCTGCATCAGGTTAAAGGTCTCAAATCCTTCCTGCGTGGCAATGCGGCTGCCCTTTTCCTGCAAGACCAGGTTGGCCTCCTGCTTGCCAAAATCGCGCAGCAACTGCAGGCTGGCCTCGTCCAGGCTCAAGGTCAGGTCGAATATCCGACCCAGACCCAGGCCCAAAGGCGTGAACTCGAGGGTGGCCAGGTTGGCAATTTCCTGGGCAATGGCCTCCGAATCGATGTTGGAGACCACGTTGAGCACCGGCGCACGTTGCGCGCGCAGGCCCACTGCCTTGCGAAAGAAATTGAGCATGCGCCCGTTGATGACCTCGCGCACTGCCTCGCCCGAGTAGGCGTTTTGTCCGCCCAGTTGGGTAATCAGTTGGCCGGGTTCGACCACCCGCACCGTGTAAGACAGGCTGCCGTCAATTTCGACCAGGTTGGCTGAGTTGAGGTCCTTGTATTGCCCCAGGCGATGGCCAGGAAGGCTAAGGCTGCACTCATACAGGCTGACAAAGAAAAGCTCACAGATGAAGTGATTCGCATCGGTGAATTTATCGATGAGAAAGTGGCCCAGGAAGGGCAGGTTGGCCGTGTCCAGCAGTTCGGTGCCGGCATCGACGCGGGCCACCAGCTTGCCCTCGCGGAAAAAGAGAGCGCATTCGTCACTGCGCACGGTCAGCTTTGCGCCGCGCGGGATGGACTGATCCGGGTGCTTGTAGATCAACTGGCCCGCAGCTTGTTCGGGACGGGCGATGTATAGCGACTTGGTTTCGTCCCGCACCCCCTGAAGGGTGACGATGCTCTTGATGCGGTCGAAGATCATGGTGGTCCTAGATACCGCCCTGTCCCGGAGTCTCATACTCGCGGCGGTCGGATTTATTGGGAAGCGGGCTCACACGGCGGGTCGTGAGGATGGGAATGAGCAGGGTCAGGAAAAGGCCCAAACAGCTCAGGCCGATGAAGACCTTAGGCAGGTCAGCCAGTTTGGTGATGACCGCCTCTCCCCAAATCCACTGAAACAAGGCCACCTTGTGAAACAGGCTGGCAGTGACTGCCAAGGTGTAGGCGCAGGCGATGAGGTTCAGGCCAAAAGTCACTGCACCATAGGTATAAGCATCGCCGCCGAAGAGCCTGAAGACCCACTGATTCCAGATCACCACCAGCAGATGCAGGGTGACCAGTCCAAATACGAATTGGTTGGCCGAGTTGGCCAAAATATCTGGCCCGCCGAAGATCAGCCAGGCCAGTGCGGGCAGTACGATAGAAAGCACAATTTTGGTCATGTCGGGCCCTTCACAAGCAAACCGTCTCGAGCGCCCAGGCTTCTTGCTCGGTCAGTGACTGCGTCACCGACATCATGATCTGCCTGCGCTTTTGCGGATGGTAGTGCTCATATTCGAAGCCGCATTTGAGCATACGCGTGACAGCCTCGATGGCCGATGCAATGAGGGAAATATCTCCGATGCGCCCACCGATGGACAGAACCCATTTGTGTAGCGACTCGGCATGCCATTCTTCGAGTGCCGCGTTGGGTGTGGCCGGCGATTCAACCCAGTCCGACAACTCGTTCAGGATCGAATAGTCGGGGTACTGGACTTCAGGGCGATGGATTAAATTGAAAAGATGGCCCTGCGAGCGAATAGCGGGGTAGTAGCGGATGTCGCTGGCAATGATCTGCCCCTGGGCCGTCTCGAAGGGCATCATGCGCGGGCGGTTCAGGCTCTCACCCAAGGCGTGGATCATCATGCAGCTGCCTTCAAAGCTCACATCGCGGGCGGCATAGCCGCCCACCGAAGACATGCGCAGGGTGAGCGACTCCTCAATGATGCAGGTACCGAGCACCAAGGTGTTTTCAAGCGTGCAGTTGACCGCCCTGATGCTGCCAAAGACGACCGCATTTTTAAGGGAAATATTCTGGTTGGCCGCGATATCGCCCTTAATGATCAGGCCAGCGCTTTTGACACTGTCGAACTGCCCGGACAGCGCTGACGTTTCGTCCACATGGCAATTCAAAGACCCGTTGACGGTCAGACCCGAAAACAACTGAATCTTCTGGCCCTGGTGATTGATTTTGAGGTCGCCCCGGGCCACTACCGGCCCATGGATGGACACCTGTCCGCGCAGTTCGACCGAGCGCCCATACAGCGCGCCTTCAATTCGGACCAGATTCTTGCTGCCGTCGACCAGTACGGGAAAGATCGTGTCCTTCTCGCTGGTGGGGAAAACGCTGCCGGCGACACTTGCGCTGACAACGATGTTGCTGCCTTGTTGCTGCACTGCCATTTCAGGTCTCCACCACGTTGAGTTTGTCGGCGCCCAGAAAGTCTTGGAAGAGGGTCAGCGCTTCGCGGGAGATCAGACCCTGCTCGAGCAGAGCTTGGGCAGCCTGGCTCAGTTCATCGCGTTCGGCCTGGCTGGCAGACCTCGACGGTTGGCGATCGAGCACCAGCGCAATCTTCTGATGCATGGCCGGCGAATCGAAGTGAGACAAGCTGGTGTCGCAAAGTGTCAGTGAAACGGCCGCATTTGCGTTGACCGCTTGGGCCTGCAGACCTGCCAAAACACTGGACTGCACCGCCGAGCGGGTGACCAGAGCCTCCACCATCACGGGCTCCGGGCCGGCCCCTGGTGAGCTCTGGCCCAGGCTGTAGGCCCTGAGGACGCCTTCAAGCTCAGCAATCGAGTTGACCACCTCGTCGAGGCGGCTCGCCTTGAGCATGGTCAGTGTCTCGTCAAGGTTCTGCGATCGCAGCTCGAGGCGCTTGAGGTCCATCTCTATGGGCAGGGCGTGAGCCGTTTCGTAGGGAACGCGCGCCGCCTTTTCGGCCGGCGCGATGTCTTCCATGCGGATCTGAAAGATGTGCTCCCCGATGGTGTGGATCTTGTTTTGATACTCGTCGTGGATCTTGGCGAATTTGAGGTTGTACAGCTCCCGGTTGATGCCGGCCGCTTCGATCGATTTCTCAAAACGCACCTTGATGTCGGCACCAAAGGCGTCGAGCTTGCTGCGCAGCGAGGTTGATTCTGCAACCTTTTTACCAATCTCAATCTGCAATGCCGACTCGGTCTGCAGCT
This sequence comes from Polaromonas sp., assembly GCA_044352515.1. Classification (GTDB taxonomy): domain Bacteria; phylum Pseudomonadota; class Gammaproteobacteria; order Burkholderiales; family Burkholderiaceae_C; genus Polaromonas. The sequence goes on along the minus strand of JBILDR010000003.1, from coordinate 73,603 downwards.
CGATCCGGCCGCGCGTTTCCTTGAAGTCACTTTCAATCTGGTTCTTGGTGCGCTCGACCATGAGTGTGGTGGCTGCAACGCCACCGATGAAAGCTTGCGTCTGCCGGTCGATGGCATGAACGATCATTTCGCCAATTTGTCTCATTTCTTCCTCCAACCTGCGAATTTCTCGATCGACGTGATTGCGCAGATCGTGCAAACCAACTTCAAGCAGTTTTACATCCTGGCGCAGTGGTGCCAGGCGACGGTCGATGGCATTATTGACATCGGATAGGGATACACCAGCGGGTGCATTCGACATGCTCGGCTCCTTGTGTGGGGTATCAATGACCCATCAATCGCGGAGCGTCGTGCGCTTCGTAACTCAACAAGACGGCAGGGTCTTTGACCATATCAATCGGATCGGCAGCAGTGCCTCTGCCCTCGGCCTGCGCGTGTGGTAAGGCCGAAAGGGTGGTTTCATACCGGTCACTCACGCTCAGCGGCGAATCCTGGATCACCAGGCTGGCCAGGCGCTCATCGCTGAGTTGCTGCATGGATCGGTCGCTCAGTAAGCCCAATTTATGCAGGCCATCTCTGAAGCTGACGATCTCCGCATGCTTGGACTTCAGGTCGGCTTCGATCAAATAGATGTTCTCCCGGTTGCCTCGCATATCGCTGCGAAACTGGTTGCCGATTTCAATGAGCTTTTCCGACTCCTTCTCGCTCATGCGGATCATTGATTCGTTGGTTCTAAAGAGCTCTGACTTGCGGAAGTCGGCCTTCTCGGTCCACAGATGCTCCCACAAGGGGATCATCAAATCATGGTGGGTCTTGATCACCGAGCCGTACTTGAGGACATCGGGTGTGCGGTAGACATAGGGGTTAAGGTCCGAGGACCACTCGTCATTTTCCGGGTCGTAAAAGAGCTGCGCCTCAGCCGAAAAGTTAAGCACCGGGTAGCTGGCTCCGGTGAGAATTTTGTTGAGCACAGAACGAAACTGCTTGGCGTATTCCTGCGCCTGGTGCTGGGCATGTTTGTTGGCCAGCGCTTGCTTGCCACCATCACCGTCGTCGTAGGCTTGGCCCATTTGAGCAAAGTCGCCAATGGCCTGGTGGATGGCGGTGAGCTGCTTAATCAGTTCGGGCTTCTTGCCGATACGTACCCGTATGACCTCGTCACTTTGCAGGCGGTCGAGGAGTTCATGGACGTCCAGGAGGTGGGCCTGAGCGATATCGATGCCCAGCAGGTCTTGTATGTACTGGGGCGCGAGGATCGTGCGCGGGCAGAAAAATTTCCGATTGCACCAACTGGCCCGGTTCAAGACCTGGGCCAGGCTGTCGTGGATGGTATTGACAGAATGCATACGGGCCGAGGCGTAGCGGTTACAGATCGCTTCCAGCTGCTCGTAAATATGGCGCAGGCTCTCAACGAGGGCGACGCCGCGCAATCGGTGTGCGGCGAGTGCGTCAGTGAAAATCTGCACCGCCTGCTCATCGCTAGCGGTGGCCAAAGTCACCGGCTTCTTGAGTTGCCCCTCTGTGACCTGTCTGGCCAGCAGGCGCTGGACCAGCAGGCTGCTCCTGGGGACCAGTGGCAGTGCCAGATTCACGTCCTTGAGCTTGCCCAGATTGCCCGTAAAGTCGCCCACCAGAGCCTGTAAGGACTGCTCCTCGCCATAGAGCTGATTGAGCGGGTCGTCAATCTCCGACGCCTGTCCCGGAGACAGCAAGGGCGGAATGGCGCCGAGCCCCTCCATCTTTCGTTCAACCTCGGCGACACCGTCTACTAAATCGGATACATCCAGGGTCTTGAGGCTGGCATCCCCATGCGCGCCGGCCTCGTCGATCAACACCTGGCTGCCAGCCAGATTACGTAGCTGAGTTTGAAATTGAACCTCGGACAGTTCGATCTCGGGAAAGCTATCCGGTCGGCTTGCGACTTCGGCCTCGATTCGCGCAAGACGATCCTTGCCGGCCTGCAGGCGGCTACTCATATCGGCGAGCTCACCCTCTACAGTGCTGCGTTCTTGTGTGAAATCTGCCAACGCCTTTTTGCTCTTGGGCAGTTTGATGGCGGGCCAGATGGCCGCTAGCGCCAGAATCAGCGCGTATTTAGAAAAATACACAAGCAGCAGGCCGACCAAAACGGCGCCAATTGCAATGGCTTTGCTCTTCTTGATGTCTGACTGCTTCAGTTCAATCTGCCCGGACACCAATGCCAGTCTTTGCTTGAGCTGGTCGACCTTGGGTGCGAGGGTCTGGACATCCAGCGCCACGCTGGCGCGCTCCTGCCGCAGGTCCTCACCTTGCCGCCACCCTGCCAATGAGGGCATCAGATGCGCGATCAAGGCCAGAACTTTGGCCTGAGCCAGAGACTGGACATTTTCGACAGGGCGGACCAGACTCAATGTGGACATATAGTCACCTTGTGTTTCAATTGGTTATCATTTGAGTCTAGCGGACTATTTCTACGGTCTTAAAAATATATTTGTGCTTTTTGACGCATCCTGGCGTCGCGACGTTCGGCGGGCAGTGTGGCATGCCCATCGCGCCGAGGGTGATGGCCCGCACGGCTTGATGCGGGCTGGTGGCTTGGGACGCGCGCTACGGGTGTCATGCCCCCGCTGCGTCAAGGCTTAGCAGCCCCCCATGCTCAGGCTGCTTCGTCGAAGGGCAGGCCTACAAAGTTTTCAGCGTAGGTCAGCGCGCCGGTGGGGTCGGTGGTCATGTACCTGAGCCGCTCTCTTTGGGCGCGCCAGTTGAATTCGCTGGTGTTCGGAAAGCGGTGCAGCAGGGTGCACATATCGGCTGAGAAGCGCTGGACCTGCCAGACGCGCTTGAGCGCAGTTTCCGAGTAGCGATCGAGCGGTCCGCGGTCGCCGCGCTGGTAAAAGGCGCTAAATGCTGGCGCCAGGATGCTGATGTCGGCCAGCGCCGAATTGAGGCCTTTGGCGCCTGTGGGCGGCACGATATGGGCCGCGTCCCCGGCCATGAACAGCTGTCCGTACTGCATGGGCTCGATGACGAAGTTCTTCATCGCGGTCACGCTCTTTTGGGTGATGCGCCCTTCGATCAGGGCCGGGCGGTCCGGCACGTCCATGCGGGTGTGCAACTCGCTCCAGACCCGGTCGTCCGACCAGTTGTCGGGCTTGTCGTCAACCGGGCATTGCAGGTAGAGCCGGCTGATCTCGGGGGCCCGGAAGCTGCTCATCGCAAAGCCGCGCTCGTGGCAGCTGTAGGCCACTTCCAGCGAGGGCGGGGCTACCTCGGCCAGTATGCCCAGCCATGCAAACGGGTAGTTCTCTTCGTAGACCTTGAGCACGCCTTCTGGGATGGCCTGTTTGCAAGGGCCGTGGTAGCCGTCGCAGCCGGCAATGAAGTCGCAGCTGAGCTCGTGCTCCTGGCCATCTTTGAGGAAGTACACCCGGGGCTGTTTGGTGTCAATGCCGGTGATGCGGGTCACCGGGGTGTCGAACAGGATCTCTTGCCCGGCCTGGGCATGGGCCTGGAGCAGATCGCTCACGATCTCATACTGGGGATAGATGGTGAAGCAGCGCTGCGTCATGCCCGCAAAATCAACCCGGTGACCCTGTCCGTCAAAACGGAAGTCGGTCTGCTCGACGATCAGCCCGATGTCTTTGAGGCGCTGGCCCAGCCCCACCCGCTCCAGCAGCGAGACCGAACCGTGTTCCAGGCCGCCGGCCCGCATGCGGGTGCCCACATGGTCGCGGTTGCCCCGCTCCAAGACCACCGAGGAGATTCCGGCCAGCCGCAGCATGTGCGAGAGCAGGAGCCCAGCCGGTCCGGCGCCAACAATGGCCACTTGTGTGTGCATGAGCTTCAGTCCAGCTTGGCGCCAGAATCTTTGACCACTTTGCTCCAGCGGGCCAGTTCGATCTGGATGTAGGCCCGAAATTGGTCCGGGGTGTCGCCGATCGGCACCGAACCGATTTCTTGCATGCGGGCCTGGAAGGCGGGCTCGCGGACAATTTTCTGGGTGGCTGCGGCCAGGCGGCTGATGATCTCAGGCGGGGTTTTGGCTGGCGCCACCAGGCCGTTCCAGGGGCCCGACTCATAGCCGGTCAGCCCCAGCTCTGCGAGGGTAGGAACGTCGGGCAAAGGGGCTTGCCGGGTAGCACTGGTCACCGCCAAGCCGCGCAGACGGCCAGAGCGGATGTGCGGCAGCGCGTCGTACATATTGTTGAAGGAAATCGGGATCTCGCCGCTGATCGAAGCCACCGCCAGCGGCGCGCCGCCCTTGAAGGGCACATGGATCATGTTGACCCCGGCCATGGACTTGAACAACTCGCCCGACATATGGGTGGTGCTGGCCACTCCGCCCGAGCCGAAGGCGTACTTGCCGGGCTCTTTCTTGAGCAAGGCAATCAACTCGGGCACCGTCTTGGCTGGGAAGGAGGCATGGACCAGCAGCACTTGCGCGTTGCTGGCTACATTGCTGATCGGCGCCAGGTCACGCAGCGCGTCGTAGGGAATCTTGGCCATCATTGCCGGCATCACCGTATGCGGCCCAGTGGAGGACATCAGCAAGGTATAGCCATCGGGCGGCGCCTTGGCCACAAAGTCGGTGGCAATCACGCCACCGCCGCCGGCCTTGTTTTCTACCACCACGCTTTGGCCCAGGAGCTCTTGCAAGCGTGTGGCCGTCATCCGTGCTACTGCATCGGTATTGCCACCGGCCGGGAAGGGCACCACGATTTTGATCGGCCGATTGGGCCAGTCCTGTGCCAAAGCCGCTCCACCCAGGGCCGATGTGATGGCACAGACCAGTAGAGCCGTCCATTTTGAAAAAGTCATGAGGCAGTCCTTCCTTCCTTTGCTTTGAGCGTGTCCGCTCTGTTGAGCCGGTTTGATTATTGGGCAAATCCTGGCGTCCCAAGACCCATCGTGGCGAGGGTTTTCCTGGGTCTTTGACTCACGCGCTTTCCCAGTGCTCCAGCATGCGCTTGCGCATGGCGGCGTCGGGGATGTCCCGCCCGTGACTTTTTGGGGTCACTCCACGCCGGGCGCTAAGCCAGAACGCTGCTGAACCCCGAATAATTGCCACGTATGAGTAGCACCCCCATCCTTCACCACTTCGAGGCCTCGCCCTTCGCCGAGAAAATCCGTGCCGTCCTGGGCTTCAAACGCATGGCCTGGCGCTCGGTGCTCATTCCCATGGCCATGCCCAAGCCGGATGTGGTTGCGCTGACCGGCGGCTACCGCAGAACGCCCATCCTGCAGATGGGTGCCGATATTTATTGCGACACGGCTTTGATCGCCAAGCTGCTCAATGGGCTGCAGGCTGAGCCCAGCTTGCTGCCTGCCGCATCGCCCATGGCCACCTTGGTGGCCGCTTGGGCCGACAGCACGCTGTTTTGGCAGGCGATCATGAACACCCAGTCGCCTTCAGCGCGCGCGCTCATCTTCCAGGGCCTGAGCCCCGAGGCGATGCAGCAGGTGCGCGATGACCGCGCGGCCTTTACCAGCGGCCTCAAGCGCCCGAGTGCGACAGATGCGGCAGCCCAGTTTCAGGCCGCGCTGCGCAGCTTTGAACAGGCGCTAAGCCAGCACCCCTGGCTGATGGGCCCGGCGGCCTCGATCGCCGATTTCTCGGTCTACCACTGCCTGTGGTTCATCACCCGCGGCGGCATGGCCGATGCCCTGCTCGGCCCCTGGCCGGCGGTACGCGCCTGGTATGCCCGCATCGCAGCGCTCGGCCATGGCATGCGCACCGAGATCAGCAGCACCGAGGCCATCGCTCTTGCTGCTTGCGCTGGCGGCCATGCGGCCGTGCAGGTGGCGCCGGGCCTGGGCTTTGCAGCCGGCGACACGGTCAAGGTGGCCGCCACCGACTATGGCACCGAAGGGGTAACCGGCACCCTGGTGGGGCTGAGCGTGGACAGCATCACTGTGGCCCGGCAAGACGCGCGCGCCGGTAGCTTGCATGTGCATTTCCCGCGCATGGGCTTTGATTTAAGCCAGGCGGGCTGAACGCGGCGGACCTAGATCACCCCCAGCTTTTTGAGCTGCGCAAGGTCCTCTGGAGAGAGGCCGAACTCCCCGTAAACCTGTTCGTTGTGCTCGCCCAGCTTGGGGCCGCTGCGTGGCGTGACGGCTTGATGGTTGGAAAAGCGCGGCACGACACAGGGCGCCGCGACATGGCCCAGGTCGGGATCGGGCAAGTCGATGATGGCCTGGCGTGCCTGCACGTGGGGGTCCTGCACGATGTCCTCAATGGTGTAGACCTTGCTGTGAGGCACGTCGTGGTGCGTCAGGATGGCCTGTATATCGGCCAGCGCAAGACTGCGGCACCAGTCAGCCACGACGGTATCGACCTCGTCTCGGTGCTCCATGCGCGCGGCCGGGGTGGCGAGCCTGTCGCCTTCGAGCAGGTCGGCGCGGCCCATGGCTTCGAAGATGCGCCGGTAGGTCACCCCGCTGGTCCCCACGATGGTTAGCCAGTGACCATCCTGCGTGGCAAATATATTGGACAGCGCTGCATAGGTGGCCCGAGCTCCGGTCCGCTCGCGGACAAAGCCCTGATGCTGGTACTCCACCGCCAGGGGGTCGAGCATGCGCATCAGCGCCTCAGTGGCCGACAGGTCGATCTCGCAGCCTCTGGGTTTGCCTGCTTCGCTGTGGGCCCGCCCAGCCAATGCCGAAGCGATCGAAAACGCGCCGAACAGACCTGACACCACATCGCCCAAGGGGTAGTTCATGTGTTGCGGCGAACGCCCGGCCTCCCCCGTCAGGTGAGCGAAGCCGCTCATGGCCTCGAAGATGCGCGCAAAGCCGGGGCGCCTTGCGTTGGGACCGGTCTGGCCAAAGCCCGTCAGACGCAGCACGATCAGGTCCGGGTTGTGGGCATGCAGCGTGGCCAGGTCGAGCCCCCAGCGATCCAGTGTCCCGGTTCGGAAGTTCTCCACCAGCACATCGAAATGGGGGAGCATTTTGAGCAGCAGCGCCTTGCCCTCAGGCTTGCGGACGTCCAAGGTGATGCCGCGCTTGCCGCGGTTGGTCACCTTCCAGAACAAGGGGTGCTCGCCCATGACTGGCAGCATATAGCGCAGGGTATCGCTGCCATCGGGCAACTCGAGCTTTGTGACCTCTGCGCCCATATCGCCGCACAGGGTTGCGGCGAAGGGTGCAGCCACCACCGTGGCCATGTCCAGAATGCGTATGCCCTGCAGCGGCCCGCTGGAAACTACGGGCCTTTCGGCTTGCGCCATCACTCGGCCTTGATGTTGTTGTCTTTGACGATCTTGGTCCAAGTCGCAATTTGGTCGCGCAGGTAGATGCCGAACTGTTCGGGCGTGTTGGCGACCACCTGGTAGCCCATCTCGTCGAGTTGCTTGCGTGTGGCCGGATTGCTGATGGCCTTTTTCATGGCAGCATGCACCTTGGCAATCACGGCAGGCGGTGTCTTGGCAGGCAGCATGAGGCCGAAGGTGGCCGACGCTTCCAAGCCCGGAAAGCCCGCCTCAGCCATTGTCGGTACGTCGGGCAACAGCGGCGAGCGCTCGCTGGCCAAAATGGCCAGTGCGCGTACCTTGCCCGCCTTGACCTGCGCGCCCGACGGAATGATCGCGTCGATGGCCACAGGGAGCTGGCCTCCCATCAAATCGGCCAGAGCGGGCGCGCTGCCTTTGTAGGGGATGTGCAGCATGTCGATGCCGATGCGCGCTTTCAACAGCTCCCCGGCCAGGTGGGCAATGCTGCCCGGGCCCGCGCTGGCGTAACTCAGGCCGCCTTTTTGCGCCTTGCTCAAGGCCACCAACTCCTTGACGTTTTTGGCGTTCACCGAAGACCCGACCAAGAGCAGCCCTGGGTTGTTGACCAGCAGCGACACCGGCGCCAAGTCTTTTAAGGGGTCGTAGGGCGTCTTGATCCCCAAGGCGGTGTTGAGATAGATCGGCGCGCCTACGGCGAGCAGTTGGTGCCCATCAGGCTCGGCGCGCACAACGGCTTCAGTGGCGGTCATGGTGCCCGCGCCGGGCCGGTTTTCGACCACGATGGGCTGGCCCAATGCCTCGCCCATGCCTGGGGCAATGGCCCGCATGACCAAATCGGTGCCGCCGCCCGCTGCGTAGGGCACGATCAGGCGGATCGGCTTGGTCGGAAAGTTATCGGCCTGCCCAAAGACAGTCCCGGTCAGACCGATCCCGAGGGTCACAAGGCAGGTAAGCTGGCGGATGCGCATGAATGGCATGAGAGTGTCTCCTGGATTAAGTGGGCGAGAGGGTGGATGCAAGCAAGCATGGGGTTGGAGTTCAGCGCCGACCTGTGGTGGTCTGCAGCAATCGCACGAGATTGAGCATGCGTGGCGCGATCTGCGACTCCAGGGCGTCGGCCTGCAGGTGGAACTGGGCCACTGCGCAATTCATGATGATCAGTTCATCGTCGGCCATAGGGCCCAAAGGCACCGAGATGGCCACGATTCCGGCGCTGGGCGTCGGCACGATGCAAAAGCCCTTGGCCAGAAAGTGTTTCCGGGAAGCGGCCAGGCGGCGGCGCAGTGCCGGCCATTGCGCCGGGTCGCGCGCCTCGAGCAATTGATGCATCTGGGCGCGCTCTGCCTCGCTGGTCGCGCTGTAGTAGGTGTGGCCCAAAGAGGTGTCTTCGAACTGCCGGGTGGCGCCCACATCGGGCCGGGCCGAAGGCGCGCTTTTGTCGACGCAGGTTTCAATCAGGACCAGCTGGTCACCGCCGCGCATGGCCAGCGAGACCGCACCGCGCGCGAAATCGGCCAACTCCTGCATATGTGGCCTTGCGAGCTGACGCACGCCGAGCTGGCACAGCAAGGGGTAGCCAAAGGACAGCACGGGTGCGGCCAGCCGGTAGCGTGCGGTCGGCTCGTGGTATTTGAGGTACCCCAGCAGCGCCAGCGTGCGCGTCAGGCGCACCACCGTCGGCCGGCCGATTCCTGTGCGCTCGGCAATCTCCCGGTTGCCCAGCGCTGGCGATGCCGGGTCGAATGCGCGCAGAACCTCCAGGCCTTTGGCCAGGGTGTAAGCGAACTGCGGATCCTTTTCGCTGGCGGCAAGGGGTGGGCGCGACATGGCTTGAAATTATCCGAAGCCTTTGACTGATGGTCAATCGGAAAATACAATATTCAATCGAATTGACCGATAGTTCGTCAAGTGTTGAGGCTGTAATTGGGGCTGTTGCTGCGGCCCTCTTCGTCCGAGTTGTTCCAGTGGGCAGACGCTGCCCTGTCCCGCCTCACCCCATGGAGTTAGTCCTATGTCATTGAGTGATCGCCTGCAAACCCGCCTGAGCAAACGTCTGGGTATTGCGCAGCCCGTGTTTGGCTTTACCCATGACCCCGCCGTTGTGGCCGCCATTTGCCATGCAGGCGGATTCGGGGTTTTTGGCGCAACCCGCCACACCCCCGAGGAGATCGAGCACGAACTGGCCTGGATCCGGCAGCAGGTCGGCCATCGTCCCTTTGGGGTCAACCTTGTCTTGCCCACCGGCATGCCCGAAACCAATGACCGCGCCGCCATCGAGGCTCAGTTGCCCGAGGCGCACAGAGCTTTCGTGCGTGATATCGAGCAGAAATACAAGGTACCGCCCGCCACACGCGCAGGCATGCGCTCGCGTTTTGTCCGCTCCGAGGAGGTCGCGCAGCGGCAGCTCGAGGTGATCATGCGCTCGGACGTCAACCTCCTGGCCTGCGGCATCGGCTCGCCGACCGATGTGATTGAGCGCGCCAAGGCCTCAGGCAAACTGGTGCTGGCCTTGGTGGGCTCGCCCAAGCACGCGCGCAACGCGCTGGCCAAGCCCATCGATATCTTGGTGGCCCAGGGCTACGATGCCGGCGCGCACACGGGAACGATCGGAACGTTTTCTCTGGTACCGCAGATCGTTGACCTGGCCGGCGACGTTCCCGTCCTGGCAGCCGGTGGTGTCGCCACCGGTCGTCATCTATTGGCCGCACTGGCCATGGGCGCTCAGGGGGTCTGGATGGGTACGGCCTGGCTCACCACCTCCGAGTACCGAATGCATGAGGCGCTGCGCCAGAAGCTGCTGGCCGCCGGCAGCGACGATACCGTCATCTCACGCGCGGACAGTGGCAAAACGCTGCGGCAAATCCGCTCGGCCTGGTCGGAGGAGTGGGCCGCTCCCGATGCGCCCAAGCCTTTGAAAATGCCGCTGCAGGACATTCTGGTCGGTGACCTGCTGGGCGCTATTGACGAGCACGAGGTGGTCCCCCTCATGCATCACCCGGCCGGGCAGAGCATCGCTTACTTCAACGAGGTTCGCAGCGTGGCTGAAGTGATGCGCGGCATTGTGGACGAAGCTTGCGCCGGCCTGGAGCATCTGGGCTTTGATTGAAGCCAGACGGGCTCAATGAGGCCGGCTGAACGAGCCGGCTTGCGCAAGTCGGGCTTAAAACCGCTCGCCAGCCGGCAGATAGCGCCACTGGCCCAGCGGCAGCGCGCCCATGGCAATGCGCCCGATGCGGATGCGCCGCAGCGCTTGCAGCTCTAGGCCCACCTGGGCGCACATCCATTCGATGGCGTCGGGCGCGATGCCTTTGACCGCAAAGCGCAGGCGGGTTTCGCTCTGCCAGCTGACCTTGGCCGGCGGCAGCGGCCTGCCAAAGCGCTGCAGGCCGTGGCACAGGCGCGCCAGGCCGTCGGGCGCAATCTGGCCTTGCACCTCGGCGATCAGCTCCTGTTCGATGAAAGCCGCGTCTTCGGTGAGCTTGCGCAGCACCCGCGCATCCTGGCTGAACACACACAGCCCGCTGGCCGGCCTGGGCAGCGCCAGCAGCATCTGCAGCCCAATCTGATGGGTTTTGTTCGGGCGTATGCCCGAGGGGTCGTCCTTCAAGCGCTGGGCAGGGCTCAGGAGCTCGGTCGTCGCAGGAATGCCCGCCGGCTTGTGTACCAGGTAGGTGGCGGAGACGGGCGGTTGCAGCCGCGCCTTGGGGTCGATCGTCACCCGCTGGTTCTCGCTCACCCGCATTTGTGGCGCGTCGGCCAATTGCCCGTCGACCCGCACCCAGCCTTCGGTGATGTATTGCTCGGCCTCGCGGCGCGAGCAGGGCACGCGCGCGGCCACCAGCTTGGCCAGGCGCTGCCCTTCCTCGGGCGCCTGTGCCTGTGCAGTGCTTGGCTCCATGCTAGAGCTCGCTGTCCAAGAGCCGTGCCTTGACCGCGCGGCCCTTGATGCGCCCCTTGTTCAGGCGTTCGACCACAGCCGCCGCGATGCTGCGCTCCACCGCAACATAAGTGGCAAATTCGTTGATGTCGATCTTGCCCACCTGCTCGCGGGTGTAGCCCAGGTCGGCGGTCAGCGCGCCCAGCACATCGCCCGGACGAATTTTGTCCTTGCGCCCGGCCTGGATGTGGACGGTGGCCATGGCCGGCAGCAGCGTCCCGCCCGGCGCCGGCTTGAGTTCGGCCAGCGTCTGCCACACGGTGGGCTGGCCCTGCAATTGCTCGATGCGCCCGACCGCGCCCATCTCGTCGAGCGAGGCCAGGCTCAGTGCGAGTCCGCTTTGGCCGGCGCGGCCGGTGCGGCCTATGCGGTGCACATGCGCCTGCGGATCGGGCGAGATGTCCACATTGATCACTGCCGCCAGGCCCGCCACATCGAGCCCGCGCGCCGCCACATCGGTGGCCACCAGTACCGAACAGCTGCCATTGGCAAAGCGAATCAGCACCTGGTCGCGCTCGCGCTGCTCCAGATCACCGTGCAGGGCCAGGGCATCGAAGCCCTGGGCCTGCAACAGGCTCACCAACTCGCGGCAGCGAAGCTTGGTGTTGCAAAACGCCAGGGTGCTGGTGGGTCGAAAGTGTTGCAGCAGGTTTGCTGCAGCGGCCAGCCGCTGGTCTTCGCGCACCTCGTACCAGCGCTGCTCGATCTGCTCACTGCTGTGCTGGGCCTGCACCTTCACCGTGACCGGATCGCGCAGAAACTGCGCGGCCAGCCGGGCGATGCCCTCGGGGTAGGTGGCGGAAAACAGCAGGGTTTGGCGCTGGCTTGGGCATTGGCGGGCGATAGTGGCAATGTCGTCGGCAAAGCCCATGTCCAGCATGCGATCGGCCTCATCGAGCACCAAGGTGGCCAGGGTATCGAGGCTCAGGTGGCCGCGCTCGAGGTGATCCATCACCCGTCCGGGTGTGCCGACCACCACATGGGCGCCGTGCTCCAGGCTGGCGGTCTGCCCGCGCAGCGGCACCCCGCCCACCAGTGTGACCACCTTGATGTTGTCTTCGGCCCGCGCCAGCCTGCGGATCTCGGTGGTCACCTGGTCAGCCAGCTCGCGGGTAGGGCACAGCACCAGCGCCTGCACCGCAAACCGGCGGGTGTTCAGCTTGGCCAGCAGGGCCAGTGCAAAGGCCGCGGTCTTACCGCTGCCGGTCTTGGCCTGGGCAATCAGGTCGCGGCCTTGCAGCGCCGCCGGCAAACTGGCCGCCTGGATGGCGGTCATCTCCAGATAGCCCAGCCGGCGCAGGTTGTCCCGCGCAGCGGCAGAAAGGGTCAGGGCGTCGAAGCTGTTGGAGGCCGGCGTATCGGGGTTCATCCACCCATCTTACGCAGGAAGTGGGGGCGTCTGAGCCGGGTCGCTCGAGCACTCTCCACAAATCCAGCACAATAATTCCTTCTATCATTGCTTGGGAGGCTGGCATGCTGGATGCTTTCTTGACAAAAAAGCAGCTTCAGGTCCTGGCCCGCTGATCGCGCAAAGAGGTGACGCCATGAACATGACCGCCGAGCAGAACCTGCTCTCCAAGCTCAAAACGCTGTCGGCCCAGCAGGTGGCCGAAGTGGAAGATTTCGTGGAGTTCTTGGCCGCGAAGTCCAAGAAGCGCGCGGCACTGGATCGGCTGCTGGCTATCGCTCCGGCGCTGGCCGCCGCTGGGGCCGAGCCACCGACTGAGGACGAGATTGCAGCCGAGGTGCAGGCCGCTCGCAGCGAGCGTCGCGCACCCTAGGTTAGTCGCACGCTACGAGGGATTCGTGGTTCGGATCGTTCTTGACACCAACATCGTGTTGTCGGCCTTGCTCTGGCAGGGCACTCCCTACCATCTGCTGGCCGCCATCCGTGAGCAGCCCGGTGTTCAGCTCTACAGTAGCCCGGTGCTGCTCGACGAATTGGCTGACGTGCTTACCCGGGCCTCGGCGGCCAAGCGGCTGGCTTTGATCGGCAAGTCCGCCCGCGAGGTGCTGGCCGATTACGTCGACGTCATCCTGTTGGTTGAGCCTACCGATGTGCCACGCGTGGTGGCCGGGGATGGCGATGACGATCAGGTGATAGCTGCGGCCGTGGCCGCCCGCGCCGACCTCATCGTCTCGGGTGATCGACGGCATTTGCTGCCCATCGGCAGCCATCAGGGCATCGCTATCGTCGAGGCCTCTGAGGCTTTGCGGCGCCTAGCGGCCTGACGTACCGCGCTTGACACCCGGGCCTGGCGCTCACAGAATCCGCCGTATCCACTGTGCGAATCTGTAATCCGCACAGTGAATTAGCACAGGATACGGATGCCCTTAGAACTCAATTGCACGCCTGAACTGGGCCATTTGCGCTCCACCGTCCGTCGCTTCGTGCGCGACCGGCTTGAGCCCATCGCCCTGGCCATCGATGCCACTGGCCAGGTGCCGGACCATGCCATCGCCGAGATGCGGGGGCAGGGCTATCTGGGGATGCGCCTGCCGCCAGAGCAGGGTGGCGGCGGGTTTGATCTGTCGACCTATTGCCTGGTGATGGAGGAAGTGGCGCGCTCGCACCGGGTGTTCACCTTGATGATGGACGCCTCCAGCGGCTTGACACCGATTGCCATCTCCCGCTTTGGTACGCCGGCTCAGCAGGACAAGTACTTGCGCAAATTGGCCGACGGCAGCTGGATCGCGGCCTTCGGTTTGACGGAGCCGGGCGCGGGCTCCGACGCTGCGGCCATCCGCACGCTGGCGCAGCCCTGCGAGGGCGGTTGGCGCATCCATGGCGTCAAGCACTACATCAGCGGCGCCCATCGCGCGCAGGTGATCATGGTCATCGCCAGGACCGATCCTGCCAAGGGCGCCAAAGGGGGCATTACTGCCTTTCTGGTCGAGCGCGGCACGCCCGGCTTTCATGTGGACCGGGTCGACAAGACCATAGGCTCGGACCCCATTGAGTTGGCAGAGCTGCGCTTCGATGACTGCTTTGTTCCGCATGAAGCGGTGCTGGGGCAGGTGGGCCAGGGCTTTGCCATCGCGATGAGTTCACTCACCAGCGGGCGCATGGGCGTCTCCTCGGCCTGCATAGGCACGGCCGACCGTCTGCTGGAGCTGGCGGTCGAGCATGTCAAGGTTCGCAGCACCTTCGGCCAGCTGCTGGCCGATCGGCAGGCCATTCAGTGGATGTTGGCCGATTCGGCCACCGAGCTGGCGCACGCTCGCTCGCTGGCCTACGACACGCTGCGCCGCATCGACGCCGGGCAAGACCCCGGCCCCGCAACCAGCATGGTCAAGTTGTACTGCTCCGAGATGGCCGGCCGGGTGGCCGATCGCGCGGTGCAGATCTTCGGCGGCGCTGGCCTGATCCGCGGCGTGCCGGTCGAACGTTTTTACCGCGACGTGCGTCACTACCGCGTCGGTGAAGGATCGTCCGAGGTCCAGCGCATGCTGATCGCGCGCGACCTGCTCAAGTGAATTTCCGTCCCTTAGGAGTTGTCATGAAGTCTTTTGTCCCCCTGTTGCTCGCCGGTCTACTGTCTGCAGCCGTGTCTGTACAAGCCCAGGAGCCCTGGCCGAACAAGCCGGTGCTGGTGATCAACCCCTGGGCCTCGGGCGGGCCGGCCGAAGCCATCATTCGCCCGATCGCCGAGAAGCTGTCGCAGCGGCTGGGCCAGCAGTTCGTGGTCGAAAGCCGCGGCGGCGCCAACGGCACCATCGGTGCTGCAGCCGTCGCCCGCGCCCGGCCCGACGGCTATACCCTGCTGTTCTCGCATGTCGGGCCCATCGCCATCAGCCCGGTGCTGCCGCAAAAGCCACCGTACGACCCGATCAAGGACTTCGCGCCGATCACCCAGATCGCCTCCGGCCCCACGGTGCTGGTGGTACGGCCCGACTTCCCCGCCAAGACCCTGGTCGAGTACCTGGACTACGCGAAGAAGAATCCAGGCAAGGTGTCTTACGGATCGGTGGGCCCGGGCAGCACCACCCACCTGGCCGGTGCCACCATCGCCCACATGATCGGCACCGAGATGATTCACATCCCTTACAAAGGGTCGGCGCCGATCAACAACGACTTGCTGGGCGGCAATATCTCCTCGGCCTTCGTCAATGTGGCCGGCGTGATGAGCCTGATCCAGGGCGGCCAGCTGCGTCCATTGGCGGTCAGCACCACCAGCCGCGCCGCGCTGCTGCCCAATGTGCCGGCGGTTTCCGAGACCCTGCCTGGCTTTGAGGTCAACTCCTGGTATGGGCTGATGGCACCGGCCGGCACGCCACCGGCCATCGTCAACAAGCTGCACCAGGAGATCGTGCAGATCCTCAAGCTGCCCGACATCGCCGCACGCATGAAAGACAACGGACTCGACCCCGAGGGCACCACGCCCGAGCAGTACGCTGCCAAGATCCGCGGCGACCTGGTGCGTTGGGCCAATTCGGTCAAGGCGGCCGGAATCAAGGAATGACGCTTGAGCCGCCCGCTCGGGCGCGCATCCGCCGCGGTTTTGCCGATGTGGCCGAAGGCCAGGTGCACTACCGCGAGGCTGGGCAGTCGGCTCAGGGCGGCCTGCCGCTGTTGATGCTGCACGCCTCGCCGGGCTCGGCCAAGCTGCTGGAGCCGCTGATGGGCGAGCTGGGCCGCCGCCGCCGCGTGGTGGCCACCGACACCCTGGGCAATGGGGACTCCTCGCCGCCTGTGGGTGCCGCGCCGGACATCGGCTATTTCGCCGATGCGCATGTCCGCGCCTGTGACGCCCTGGGCCTGGAGCGCTTTGACCTGTACGGCAGCCATACCGGCGCCAGCATCGCTTGCGAGATCGCCATTGCGCATCCGGGCCGCGTCAACCGGCTGATCCTCGACGGCATCTCTCTCTACAGCGCGCAGGAGCGGGCCGACATGCTGGAGCACTACGCGCCAGACGTGGTGTTCGACCAGGAGGGCAGCCAGTTGCACCGCATCTGGAACTTTGTGCGCGACACCTACCTGTTTTGGCCCTGGTACCGGCGCGAGGCCGCCAACCGCCGCCATCTGGGCCTGCCCGGTGCGCACGATCTGCACGACAAGGTGGTCGAGGTGCTCAAAGCCGCCCGCACCTACCCCTTGCCCTACCGCGCGGCCATCGCTTATGACAAGGTGCCGCGCCTGCCCCTGGTGGCTGTGCCGACGCTGCTGGCTTGCGCCCGCACCGATATGTTCATGGCCTATTTTGAGCAGGCGCAGGCGCTGATGCCGCGCGCCAAGCCGCTGCTGACCGAAGGCGTCGGCTCCCCCGCCGCGCTGGCCGCTACGGCCGCGCAGTTCGAAGATTTTTTGCAGCAGCCGGTGACGGCGGCGCCATCCCCATGACACACGACATTCTGGCCATCGACGCGGTGGTCAACCTCTGGACCACCGAGGCCCATGCCATCCGGCCCCAGCGCGACGCCTTCTTCGGCGGCAAGATGAAAGTCAAGGACAACACGCTGCACGGCGTCTCGCTGGAAGAAAAGCTGCGGCGCATGGACGCCGCCGGCATTGAGCGCGCTTTCCTGATTGCCACCAAGGTTGGCCCGCTGATGCACAAGGCCAGTTACCACATCCCCTATGCGATGGTGGTCGACGCGGTCAAGCGCTACCCGGATCGCTTTTACGGCCTGGCCGGCCTGGACCCCACTGAGGGCATGGACGGCGTGCGGCAGCTCGAGCAGGCGGTGCGCGAGTACGGCTTTATTGGCGCGCACTTTTACCCGCACTGGTTTGAGCTGGCGCCCGACCATGCACGGTGGTATCCCTTTTATGCCAAGTGCGTCGAGCTCGATATTCCCGTGCAGTTGCAGGTGGGCCAGTCCATGATTTACGACCCTGCGCACCGGCTGCGCAGCGTGGGGCGGCCCATCACGCTCGATGCGGTGGCCTGCGATTTCCCGGAGCTCAAGCTGATTGGCATCCACGTCGGCATCCCTTGGACGGAGGAGATGATCGCCATGGCTTGGAAGCATCCCAATGTTTACATCGGCACCGACGCGCACGCGCCGGCCTACTGGCCGCCGGCCTTCCTGCAGTACATCAACACCTTCGGTCAAGACAAGGTGATTTTTGGCACCGACTTTCCGGTCTTGGACTTTGAGAAGACCCGCCAGCAGATTGAGGCGCTGCAACTGCGCCCGATTCCCAAGCGCAAGATGCTGCGCGACAACGTGCTGCGCGTCTACGGCCTGGATGAGCGGGGCAACAAGGTGGCGCGCCAATGACGACTGCCCGGCAGCCGCAGGCCAATCTGGCTGATCAGTTGTCCCTGCACGCGCGCCAGCGGCCCACCAAGCCGGCGCTGGTGTATGGCCAGCAGGTGCTGGACTACCGGACTTTGGAGTTGGCGGTGCGGCAAAGGGCAGCCCGCCTGCTGGACCTGGGCGTGCAACCCGGACAGATTGTGGGCATAGCGCTGCGCGACAGCATGGAGCATGTGCTCATGCTCTGGGCGGTGACGCGCGCGGGCGCGACCATCTTGCCGATGGACTGCCGCTGGACCGAATCGGAGCAGCAAAACCTGACCCGGCACTTCGAGGCGGCGGCAGTGATGGTGGAGCCGGGCGCCAGCATTGCAGGGGCGCGCTGCATCGAAGTGGGAGAGAGCTGGCAAGCGCAGGTCGCTGCCACCGATGCCGAGCGCGAGTTTGCCGACGGCGAACGCGGGCTCACGCTGTCCTTGTCGTCAGGCACCACCGGCCGGCCCAAGGGCCCGATGGCCACGCATCAAAAATTTTCTAATCGCTTCTGGACGCATTGGGTGGACCTGGGCTTTGGCAGCCGCGAGACCTACCTCAATGCCACGCCGCTGTATTTTGGCGGCGGCCGCGCCTTCACCATGTCCACCCTGTATGTGGGCGGCACCGTGGTGTTGTTCCCGCCCCCCTACGATCCCGCACAACTGGCTGTCGAGGTAGCGCGCAGCGAGGCCACCATCTTGTTCCTGGTGCCCACGCTGCTGCGCCGCCTGCTGGACGCCGATCCCGCGCCGCTGGCCCCGCTCAAGCGCCTGAAGACGCTGATCTCCTCTGGCTCTGCGCTCACCGGCTGGGAGCGTCGCCGCATCCGTGAAGACCTGTGCCCCAACTTCCTGGAGTACTACAGCTCCACTGAGGGCGGAGGCGTGTCGGTGCTGTCGGCTGACGACCAGCTGCAGCACGGGGAGTCGGTGGGGCGGCCGGTTTTTGGCGTGGAGGTGCAGGTGGTGGGCGATGACCATCACCCAGTGCCGGTGGGCCAGGTCGGCCGCATCCGCTACCGGGGCCCGGCCGTGGCCGATGGCTTCCACCTTGACCCTGAGGCTGGCAAGGACGCCTTTCGCGAGGGCTGGTTCTACCCCGGCGACCTGGGTAACTTTGACGACGAGGGCTTCCTCTTCCTCAAGGGCCGGGCCAAGGACATGATCATTCGCGGGGGCATCAACCTCTACCCGCAAGAGATCGAGACCGCGCTGCTCAACGAGGTCAGCGTGGCCGACGCCGCCGTTGTGGGCTGGCCCTCGCGTGAGTTCGACGAAGAGGTGGCCGCCTTTGTGGTGCTGCGCGAGCCGGTCGACCCCGCCGAACTCCTCGCCCTGTGCCGGCGGCGCCTGGCGCCCTACAAGGTACCGCGCCAGATCTTCGTGGTCGACGAACTGCCGCGCAATGCCGGCGGCAAGGTGCTCAAGCCCGATCTGGTCAAGCGGCTCGCGCCGCTCTGACTGTCCTGACATTCATCCACTTGCACGGGGGTATTTCATGTCATCTGCCATCACCATCTTCAAGCGCCTTGCCGGCGGCCTGATTGCGGCCACTCTGGCTCTGGGGGCCTGCACCGCGGCCCAGGCTCAAGCCTGGCCGTCCAAGCCCATCCGCCTGGTCGTTCCCTTCGGCCCCGGCGGTGGCAACGATCTGATCGCCCGCATGCTGCAGCAAAAGTTGTCTGAAGGCCTGGGTCAGCCTGTGGTGGTCGACAACCGTGCCGGTGGCAGTGGCGTGGTGGGCACCCAGTTTGTGCAGCGCGCGGCTCCGGACGGCTACACCATCGTCATCGGCGGCACACCCCTGACGGTGAACCAGACGCTGCAAAAAGACACCATGGTCTACGACGTGCTCAAGGACTTCACGCCCATTTCGCTGCTGGTGCTGCAGCCGAACGTGCTGCTGGTTCACCCTGGCGTGCAGGCTAAATCGGTCAAGGAACTGCTGGCCATGGCCAAGGCCCAGCCGGGCAAGCTCGACTACGGCACCGGCTCGATCGGCAGTGCACCGCACCTCTCGGGCGAGCTCATGAAGGTGATGGCGGGCGTCGATGTGGTGATGGTCCCCTACAACGGCGCCGCGCAGGCCATGAACGCGATTCTGGGCGGCCAGGTGACCATGCTGTTCGACCAGCCTGCCACCTCCATCCCCCACATCCGCGCCGGCAAGGTGCGCCCGCTGGCGGTGACGAGCGCGCAGCGCTCGCCGCAGCTGCCCGAGGTGCCGACCATGGCCGAGTCGGGCCTGCCGGGCTACGAGGTCAACTCCTGGTTCGGCATCTTGGCGCCGGCGGGCGTGCCGCGCGACATCGTCAACCGCCTCAGTTCGGAATTTGCCAAGGCGGTCAACTCGCCAGAGATCAAGGACAAGCTGCTGTCCCAGGGCTTCGCGGTGGTGGGCAGCGGCAGCGAGGAGATGGGCGTCTTCATGCGGCAGGATGTGGCCAATTTCAAGAAGATCATCGAGGCTGCCAAAATCACGGTGCCGCGCTGATGCGTGCCTGGGAACTGGGCGACCGCCGCGACGGCGCCATCACGCTGCGGCGTGTCGAGCGGGCTGACCTGAAGCCGGGGCCGGGCCAGGTGGTGATGAAGGTCCATGCCACCGGCTTGGGCGCGCGCGATGTGAACATCATGAAGACGCCCTGGACCGGGGACAAGCTCAAGCCCTGGCAGAACCCGCCCCCGCCGGACCGCATTCCCCTGCAGGACAGCGCGGGCGAAGTGCTGGCCCTGGGTGAAGGCGTTACGGGTGTGGCCTTGGGCGAGCGGGTGATTGCCACCCACTACCCGAAGTTCATCGACGGCGCCTGGGACTTTGAGACCATGGCGCTCGATGACTTCGGCGACTGCTTCGACGGCTTCCTGGCAGATCAGGCGCTGGTGCCGGCCGGCGCGCTGGTGCGCATTCCGGACTACCTGAGCTGGGAGCAGGCGTCGACGCTCCAAAGCTCAGGCCTGACGCCTTGGCGTGGCCTGGTGGATGAGGCCCGCACACGCGCCGGCGAGACGGTGCTGTGCCTGGGGACCGGCAACGTGTCAGTCTTCGGCGTGCAGATCGCGCGGATGCTGGGCGCCAAGGTCATCGTCACCTCCTCTGACGATGGCAAACTGGCCCGCTTGATGGCCATGGGTGCGCATGCTGGCATCAACTATAAGACCCATCCCGATTGGCATCAGGAGGTGATGGCGCTGACCGCAGGCCGCGGCGCCGACGTCATTCTCAACACGATAGGCCTGGCCGAACTCGAGCGCTGCTTGCTGGCCTGCGCCTCGAATGCACGCGTGCTGTACGTGGGCGCGCGGCCGGTGGCGGGGGCGACAGCTGGCGCCATCAACCTGGCGCAGTTGCCCAACCTGGTGGCACGCTGTGTGAGCATCAAGGGCTATACGGTGGGCAGCCGGCGCATGTTCGAGGACTTTCTGCGCGCTTGCGACACGCATCGCCTGCAGCCCTGCATAGACCGGGTGTTCGGCTTCGACGATGTGCTTGAAGCGGTCAAGTACTACCAGACGGGGGCCAAGCTGGGCAAGGTGGTGATCCGGGTCAGCGCTTCGGGCTGAGCCGCCAGGCATGACGAACCCCGTCGCCATGGACAGCCCATCGAAGGATCCGCGCTTCGTCACCGCGCTGGCGCGCGGACTGGACATCCTGCGTTGTTTCACCCCCGACCGGCAGGAGCTGGGCACCACCGAAATCAGCAAGCTGACCGGCCTGCCGCAGGCCACCGTCTGGCGTCTGTGCTACACCCTGCAGCAGCAGGGCTGCCTGATGCCGGGCCGCAGCGCCGACAAGCTGCGCACCGCGCCTGGTGTCTTGCTGCTCGGGCACGCCGCCATCACCTTCGGCGGGCTGGGCGACTTTGCGCTGCCGCTGATGCGGCCTGTGGCCGATGCCTTCGAGGCCTCAGTCTCGCTGACGGCGCGCGATCGGCATGTGATGGTGATCGTGCAGCGCAGTGAGGCCGTCGGCATTGTCAATGTCAATTTGCACATCGGGTCCACCCTCAGCCTGAGCTCGTCTTCGGTGGGCGGCGCCTGGCTGGCGGCCGTGTCTGTGCAAGAGCGCGAGGCGGCGTTGCAGGCCTTCGCCGCCGAGCACCCGGACGAGTGGCTACAGGCGCGCGAGCATGTGGAGCAGGCGCTGTCCGACTACCGCAAGCACGGCTTCGTCTTCAACCTTGGCCGCTCGCATCCCGACATCAATGCCATCGGCGTACCGGTGGTGTCGCCAGACGGGCGCACGGTGATGGCCCTGACCTGTGGAGGATTGCGCACGCGCATGAGCAAAGACAAGCTGACCAAACAGGTGGCGCCCGAACTTAAGCGACTGGCCCAGCAGATTGCGCCAGCGCTGGGGGGAGAAGGAGCTCGGCGCTAAACGGTCTTGCGGGTCTTGTCGGTCTCTGCGCACCCGCGTTGCAGCCAGGGCGGCTCTGAACCTAGACCTACTTAGAGCGGTCCACGTTGGTTGCCGGATTCATGGGCCGCAGAATCTCCCCCCGCCGCCAGGCGTGCAGGCTTTCTACCAGCTGTCCGAACCAGAACCGGTAGTTGTCCTCGGTGACATAGCCGATGTGCGGCGTTAGCAGGGTGTTAGGCGTGCGGCGCAGCCTATGGTCCATCGGCAGGGGCTCGGCCGCATACACATCGAGGGCCGCCCCAGCAATGCGGCCGCTCTCCAGAGACTGGACCAGAGCCGCTTCGTCCACGATCTGCGCCCGCGAGGTGTTGATCAGGTAGGCCGTCGGTTTCATCAGCGCAAGCTCGGCCGCGCCAATGGCGCCCTCAGTACGGCGACTGAGCTGGGTATGGATGGACAAGATGTCTGAGCGGCGCAGCAAGTCTTGCTTGCTCACATACTCAACCCCTGCCGCTGCACAGGCCTCGGGCGTGAGGTTGTTGCTCCAAGCCAGGGTATGCATGCCAAAGGCCTGGGCCACCCGCGTAACCTGCAGCCCCAGGGTGCCCAGACCAAAAACGCCCAGGGTGCGGCCATGAAGGTCCTTGCCGACCTTGGTCTGCCAAGGTTCGTCTCCGCGCCGCAGTCGCGCGTCCTCGCCGGGAATGTCGCGCATCAAGGCGTGAATCAAGCCCCAGGTCAGCTCGGCGGTCGGATAGGCCTTGGAGTCGGATCCGATTACGGTGATGCCTAAATCGGCGGCGGCGTGCAGGTCGATGGCAGGGTTGCGCGCCCCGCTGGACAGCAGCAGCTTGAGCTTGGGCAGCAGGGACAACTGGTGGCGGTCGAACACCGTGCGCTCGCGCATGGCCACCACAATCTCGTCATCGGCGATAGCATGCGCCACGGCCTGCGGCGTCTCGTAGTGCTGCCGATGGACGGTAATGCTCAGGCCCAGCCCGCTCCAGTCGGCCAGCGACAGGGCCATGCCCTGGTAGTCGTCAAGGATGGCGCAGCGGGTCATGGGCAGGGAAGGCTGCGTGCCGTCCGTTCCGTGCGCAAAGTTCTGTTTCACCATCGTAGCCTTGGGCGCTCGTGCCGATTGAATGGGGGCCACCATTGCCTAGTGGTTTCGACCAGGGGGCTAAGTTTGAGTGCTTGAAATCAAGCCCGGAGAACTATACCGCGCGCAAGCGTGCGTGAGCTCTGTTCTTGCTGCTGCTACCTCCGACTCCGCGCCTTATGTGACCCCTGCTGTGCCTCAGGCCGCCTTCCTCAAAAAGCCCTGGTTGCCGCCTTGGTTGGGCGCCATGCCATTGGCGGCGAGTGACTCTTCCACGGTGTCGTAGAACACGCCTATGCCCAGCATCTCCTTGGCCTGCTTGCCGGTGGCAATCGGCCGGCCGAATTCTTGGGCGATGCGCACCAGCTGCTTGACCTGCTCGACCGTGCTGAACTTGGCGCTGCGTGCCTGGTTCCACAGCTTGTCTTCAATGCCGCAGCGCACATGCAGGCCCATGGAGATGCCCCACATATTGACCGGCAGCACATTGCGACGCGGTGGTGCAGCGCGCAGTTTGGGGAGGCGCCGCAGAGGTGCCGTGAGCGGGCGAAGGGGAAAAGCAGCCAAGCCGTGAGTCAATGACATGTCGCCTGGGCAGTCGCGCTGGAGCATGTCTTTTTCAAGGAGGGGTGAGGACTTTGACAAACCCCCGCTAAACCGCTCGTTGGGCACCTGCCAAGCCCGCAATTCTTGGAAGACTTCTGGGGGAGCTACTCCGAAGCGGCTTGTATCAGGCTGTGCTTTCCAGCACTTCCCATCTTCATTTAATGGGTGTACATTAAATAGGTGAAACTCGAATTCGACGCCACCCAGCGAGACACCACCCTCAAAGACAGGGGGCTGGACTTCGCAAGAGCAGGCGATGTATTTGAGGGGAATCACTTCACTGGGCAGGACACCCGCCATGACTACGCAGAGCACCGATTCATCACTGTGGGTCTGCTCGATGCCCGGCTGGTGGTGCTTGTCTGGACCCCTCGCGGCGAGGCCCGCCGCATCATCAGCATGAGAAAAGCCAATGACCGCGAAAAAGCGCTCTACGACCGCTACCTGGACTGATCCAGACGATGCACCACCATTGACCGAGGAATTCTTCAAACAGGCCGATCAATACGAGGGCGACACACTCAAACCCCGGGGGCGACCCAAGGCCCCCACGACCAAGGAGCCGGTCAAAATCCGACTCGATGCAGATGTCGTCGCGGCCCTTCGCGAGAGCGGCGAAGGGTGGCAGACCCGCATCAACGACACACTGAGAGCGTCCCTGACCCTGGCGGGCCGACTGGCGGCCAGGCCGCCCAAGTGAGCAGCCATTGGCTTGCCTGCTGGGCGCGGAGCAAGAGGTCTCAGGACCTGAAAGTTAAAACCTGCCCTAACGCAAGGCGTGGCCTTCAGCGAGCTGGTCAACGGGGTGCGGACCGAGTTGGTGCAACGGTATCTGGCCAACCCCCGCCACTCCATGGCGGCGATCTCGCAGATGCTGGGCTACAGCGCGCCGAGTGCGTTTACGCGCTGGTTCAGTGCGCAGTTTGGGGAGGCGCCGCAGCGCTGGAGGGGGCGGGTTTTGGGGGATAGGCGGTGGGGGTGAAAGCAGAGGATCACGACTGCAGTTTGCGCTGTTGCAGGGTCAAGGTCCGGGGTCCAGAGATAGTGAACTCTCGCGGTACCCATGTCTGCGAATGCAGTGGCTTGGAGTCTGACGCTTGAGCGTGAAGGCTCCGCCGAACTGTTGCTAAAACGTAGCCACATCCTATTGCTTGGAAAAGTTCACTTGTTCAGATATGGAGGCAAGGTATAGGCTGCTCCTGATCTGGCGGGCTGGGGAAAGCGAATGAGATCGGGACTGTTCGAGAATGCCGAGAGTACCCAACCGCGCTTGTCACTATGAGCCCACTGATCAGCATCCCCGTTTCTTCAGTAGTCGCACTCACGCCCGAACGAGCTGTGGATTTAATGAGGCGAATCTTGATGGCCGAGTCAGCATACGCCAAACTCAGTCCTGCAGTAGTCACGATTTCTAACCGATTGACAGTAGCAGACGGAGGCATTGACGCCGAAGTCGACGTAGCGCCGGATGCACTCATTCCCACCGACTGCTTCTTTGCTTCTGGTCTGACTGGATTTCAGTTGAAATCAGGGACATCATTCAAGCCTTGGACTGAGAACTCGATTCGCGGCGAACTGATCAACAGCAATGGGAAGCTTTTCCCAGAGGTGGCGCGGCTGACTCAAAGAAGAGGTCGCTACGTTGTCGTTTGCACGGGTCATGACCTGACTCCTCAGCAACGGAATGACGCCTGCGATCGAATCGTCGACGTACTTGCGTCCGTAGGAGCACCGGACTACCGCAGGCTGGTCGATGTTTTGGGAGCAAGTCAGCTCTCAATGTTTGCGGAGCGCTATCCGGGTATTGCAGCCCTGGTTACGTCTGAAGCCATCCACGAGGCATGGGTTTTCGAAGAATGGGATCGCGATGCGCACATGGCCAATTCATTCCGGCCATCGCAGGAACAAGCTGATCTCATCTCGCAGATTCAGGCGGGCATCGAAGGAAACGCTAAGCACATTCGTGTGCTCGGAGAACCAGGTCTGGGAAAGACCCGTATGGCCCTTGAGGCCTTGAGAGCGCCGCATCTTGCTCCCTCAGTGCTTTACCTGTGTCACGGTTCCAAGTTCGGTCAGACGGCATTGTTCAGGCAACTGCTGCGAACACGCTGGACAAAGCCACTTGTTCTCGTACTTGACGATCTCTCTGAACCCGAGATGTCCGACCTATGGCGACATTTGAAGACGCGCTGCGGTGCAATCAAGCTGGTGACGCTCGATCATGGTCACGATGAAGGTCACGACGACGAAATCCTCCGTCTCAAGGCCCCGCACCTTCCTAACGAGACGATCAAGTGCATCCTTGCGAGTAGGGTCGGAGAATCACGGGAGCTTGATCGATGGGTCCCTATCTGTGAAGGGTCGCCGCGTGTAGCACATGCAGTTGCCGAAAATCTTTATGCAAACCCGGCTGATTTACTGCGACCGCCTGCTACGGTTCCTCTATGGACTCGGTTCTTGCATGGATATGGCGTACAGGAGGACACAGCGTCCAGACAGGTCGACTGCGTTGCTCACCACCTTGCCTTGTTCAGCCGGTTCGGATTTGAAGACCCGGTTTCCGACGAAGCTGTCTACATTTCGAGGTTGATCGCCAAGGTCGATCCGACAATCGGCTGGGCCCGCTTCCAGGAGATTGTTCAGAGTCTCCGGGCCCGACGTGTCCTGCAAGGGAGTCGAACGCTGTTCTTTGTACCCAAGGCGTTGCACATCTATCTTTGGAAGCAGTTCTGGACTCGCTATGGACGCGGTTTCGACTTCGTTTCGACCTTCGAAACCATGCCTCCATCTCTTCACGCTTGGTTTCTGAATAAGTTCAGGTTTGCTGGTGGTAAGGACACGACTTTTGTAGTCGAAGAAATTCTCAAGCCAGATGGCGTCTTTTCAAGGCGCGACATGCTGATCTCTGCGACCGGCTCGAGATTTCTCTCGACCCTCGCTGAGGCAAATCCAGCTGCTGTCTTGCACCTGCTTGAAAACACCATTGGAAAATGGACGGACGCCGAACTCCTAGAGTTCAAAAGTGATCGTCAAAACATCGTCTGGGCACTCGAGAAAATTGCCGTCTGGCCTCAGCTCATCGTGCGGGCCTTGAACGTCCTAGCTCGGCTGGCTATCAATGAGAATGCCGACTTTTCTAACAACTCGACGGGCACACTGTTGAGTTTGTTTCGCATCGGCCCTGAAGCCGCTGCTACCGAAGCGAGTCCCGAGCAAAGGCTGCCCGCATTGCTTAATCTGTTCAGGGGCACCACCGGTGCAGAACGGTTGCTTGGACTGAAAGCGCTGACTTCGGCTTTAGACAGTCGTGATGTTGGATTTAGGACTGTAGGGCCGGAGTATCAGGGGCTAAAGGAGCGAGCGAAGCTGTGGATCCCAGCGACTTATGGCGAATGGTGGCAGGCATACTGCTTGTATTTTCGAACCCTTATCGATGAGACAGTCTCGTGGCCTTTGGCACTACGATCGCAGGTCTGCTTAGCGCTGCTCGACGCTGTCGAAAATCAAATCCGTATACCGCCTTGCACTGAGCTCGCATTCAATGTACTGGAGATGCTGACTTCCGACAGAGCAATCTCTCCGAGCAAGCTGAACAGGTTTTTTCGGCACTCACTCGAGCTCCATGAAGATGAGCAAGACCGTGGATTGGCGGTTCGCCTCAAGCGCCTTGCCCGTAGGTATGCGCGTCGCGACCTAGCCATTCGGTTCCAGAGATACGTCCTCGATGTTGATTGGCTTGAATGGGAAGAGGAGTATCGTGATCGGCGCAATAAGCCACCTTCGCATGCGAAGGCGTTGGTCTCCGCACTTGCCCGGCGAATAGCCTCGAACCCTGATCACCTCAACGAGATTTCGTACCTTATGGCTCCGGATGGCTATACACCGGCGGTTTGGCATTTTGGCGAGCAATTGGCAGCAAGCGATGTAGCGGAAGCCCTGCTTCCTTTGCTTACGAGCCTCGCTCTGAAGTCACCAAACGGCGCTTTTCTGCATGGCTATTTGGCAGGTGTAAGAGCAAGGTCCTTGAAGCGATTCGAATCGTACTTAATGGGTATGTTGGCAAGTGCCGAGGCGGCAAGTCTCGGAGTGGACATCGCCCTCCGATCCCCCTATTGCGAAGAAGCCTTCAACCGTTGTCTCGACGTACTTGAGGTGGGATGGGTTGAACCTACTTTGTTTGGTATGTTGCAGTACGGTAGTGCGTTGGATTTAGTCCCAACAGCACAGTTAGAGCGGCTACTCTGTCTGATTCACGCGCGGGCAACACCAGAGGCCATGTGGTTGCTAATTGGCCTGCTTGATTCTCGTGAACCAATTCAGCCGTTTCCGTGCGGCCTCGACTTTGTGCTTGCTGTCTTGAAAAAGACAATTCCCAGTTCCCAGCACTCGTGGCATTCCTCCGCGTTCCATTGGAAGCGAGTTTGCTCAAAACTAGTTAAGTCAGATACAACACTCGCCGCCCCCCTGCTCGACGCAATCCTGACGGCCATGGGCGAGGTATACGAACTGAGCTATGACCACAACATTGGAGAGGTGAGCAAGAGCCTGGTCAGCGCCGATCCCGAGGGTGCTTGGCAGGTCATCGCAAGGCAATTTGAGGCCGCCTTACCTAAATGGAGAAGTGACTTATACGGCTGGCTGAAGGGCGGATTCATCTCTTTTAGCGAGGGAGCACGGCGAGGCCCTATTGCGGACCTGCCTGAGAGCACCATATTGAACTGGATCGAGTCTGATCCTGGCGAACGAGCTGCCCTTGTCGCACATGCCGCCCCACCCACGCTCGACGACGATCGCGGCGGAGGCCTGACCCGGCAGTTGTTGACGCGGTATAGACACATTGAAGGCGTTAGCTCAGGGATCAGTGCCTCGTTCCATTCAGGTTCATGGACCGGCCCTACAAGTCAGTATCTAAAGCGCAAGCGAGACACTCTGCGACGGTGGCTCGCCGCTGGATTTACCTTCGAGGTAACCCAATGGATTGAACTTGAGATCGAACGAATTGACCGAGACATTCAACGAGAAGAGATCAACGAAGAACGTGATCGATTTGAGTGATGCCCTGTCGGGGCTGATGGGAAAATTCGGGTCAGAAATCGGGGTCACTGAAATCGGCAGAAATCGGAAATCGGGGTCAGATACCGAAATCGAGGTCAGACACCGATTTTTCGAACCCGCGCCCCCAGCGCGACTTGCCGATCAGCACCGCCAGCGCGCTTCAGGTGCCGATCGATCCTCCGAAGTGACGAAAACACCCAAAGTCAGCCTCACCCATCGAGGCGGGTCCTGAACGCATCAGGCGCTGACGGGACATGTTGGCCAGGGTTCAGACCGCGAGTGCCTCAATGCCGTTCTTCTCGATGATCTGTAGCAACTTGGCCGCAGCACCCCCATGATATCGACCAGACACGGGGGACTCCCACTTTTGCACCGTCGACGTGGTCACATTGAGGAAGCCCGCAAAGACTGACTGGCTCATCTTCGCCTTCTTGATCCGTATTTGAGCGACACGCTCGGGCGTGTAGGTCGGGGGCGAAGACGACAGCGCCTTGATGCGGCTGATGTCTCACGCTGAACTGCTCTGGTCAAAGCTGGCGTGCGACAATTTGGCTGCATCAGTTATCGGTGATGCCCCGACCCTCGACCCACAGTGACCACTCCCGCGCTTTTCACCTTCGGCTACGAAGGTTTGACCATCGACGGGTTCATCTCTCGTCTGAAGGACGCGCGCGTGAACCTGATCGTGGACGTGCGTGAGCTGCCACTCTCACGCAAGAAGGGGTTCTCGAAAAGCGCGTTTCGCGAGCATCTGGCTGCTGCAGGCATAGGCTATGAGCATCGGCCCGCCCTGGGTTGCCCTAAGCCCGTGCGCGACAAATACCGCGAAGACGGCGACTGGGCTGACTACACCCGTGATTTTCTGGCCCATCTGGGTACCGTGAAGACCGAGGTGCGGAGCCTGGCCGCCACCGCTCGGGACCACCGGGCCTGCCTGGTCTGTTACGAGGCTGAATTTTCCGCCTGCCACCGCAGCTACGTGGCCCGCGCCGTGCGGGCTGCGGGTGGCCCAGCGGTGCACCACCTGACGGCTAAAACAGTGTTTGCTGACGCACCAGCGTCTCTGGCAGCTTAGGCGGGTAAAGCACGCTCACGATCAACCACTGTCCCGGGAAACGGTGCATGGTCCCCAACAGGAACATGACATCCAGCTCACTGAACTGGGTGACAAACCTGTGGCGCATCGCCTCCTCCCAGTCATCGCGGCGGTACACGTTCCAGTAGAGCGCCCCGGCTTCCCAGTCCACCAGCTTGTGCTTGAACAGCTTCACACCCTCCGGGGTCTGGCATTCGTAGCGGTAGTGGAAGTCGTAAGGGAGCTTCTTGAGCGTCTTGAGGGTGCGCTGGTCCTCCACCGCGTCGAACAGCTTGCCCTGTTGCTGCTCCTGCAGCAGTTTTGCCAGTTCATCCTCGGTCCAGTCTGGAGAGTTCACAGCCTTGATGTCCAGCCCTAACAAGCGGCTTGGCCGCACCAGCCCCAGGGTCGTCCCACTCGCCTGGCGTGAGGCCTCCAACGCATCGAAGGAATCGAACACGGGTACGCCCTTAATCGCCTCGCGGCGGGTGATCCAGTGGTCGCGTGTGGGAAGCGGTTCGCCCTCCACCTCGATGGTGTCCACCGAAACGCGGTGACTCTCGGGCCGGGCATCGTCCTGCGCACGGCGAACCCGGGCTGTGATCCACTGCCACTTCTTGAACTGCTGGTCGTCCTCCACCAGCCGGAACGGCACCGGAAACAGCCGTATCAAGCGCCCGTCATCGCTCATCCCAGCGACGCAGGAGGTCTCGACATACCGAGCGCTGGGCGACGGGTAGGTCTTGCACAGAATGAGGATGCGTTGGTAATCTGATGCCACGCGAGTTCCCCCTCAAAAGACTGCTTCAACGCAGCCGGTTGAGCAGCGCATCCATCCGAGGCGCAAACGTGTGCTCTCGCTCGAAAAGCCCAGCAAGGTCGCGCAGTCGGCCAGCGGCAGCTGCCCCTTCGCGCCGGCCACACCACCAGGAGGAGCGCAGTGCCATCACGAAAGAACTGGCACCGATTCTTGCATGCTGGGAGTGTGCGAAAGTCGATCAGCAATCAGCTTGCCCAGGATCTCAATGGCGGCATCGATTTTTTCCGGAGGGGTCGTTGCGAAAGACAGGCGCAGTGTGTTGGTCTTGGCTTGCTTGACGTAGAAATATTCACCGGGAACAAATGCCACCTTCTCGCGAACCGATTCTTCAAGGAGTTCGGTCGTGTTCACCGCATCGGGCAGTTCGCACCAGACGAACATGCCTCCGCGAGGCGCGATCAGGCGGACCTCGCTCGGGAAATGCCGGCCGATAGCGGCGATCATGTGGTGACACTGTTTTTTGTAGTGTTGCCTAACCGCGGCGACCTGCTGCTCGTAAATGCCTTGTTGAAGAAGCTCCAGCACCAGCCTTTGGTTCAAAGAGGGTGTGTGTAGATCGGCCGACTGCTTCAGAAGGGTCAACTTGCGGATGATTTCAGGATTTGCGACCACATAACCGACCCTAAGCCCAGGCGCCAAAATCTTGGAGAACGAGCCGAGATGGATGGTGTTCTCGGGGCACAGGCTGAACAGCGACGGAAGTCCGGTTGCCTCGAACTGAATTTCTCCGTAGGGGTCGTCCTCGATGAGGACTTGGCCGTGCTCCTGGCTGTAATTGGCCAAGGCCTTGCGCGTTTCCAAGTTCATCAACCGGCCCGTCGGATTCTGAAAATTCGGAATCAAGTAGATGAACTTGCAGCTCGTTCGCTGCTGTGCCAGCGTGAGAACGTCGATCATGCCGCCGCGCTCTGGTAGCACTTCGAAGCGGGGTTGGTACAAGGACATCGCCTGTATCGCACCCAGGTAGGACGGGGTCTCCGTCAACACCCGGTCACCTGGATCGATGAAAGCTTTGCTCAGCAGATCCAGTGCTTGTTGCGACCCAGTGGTGATCAGCACATGGTCTGCAGACAAGGGGTATTGAGGCGAGGCATGTGCTTGCGCGACCCATTGCCTGAGCTCCATGACCCCTTCGGTCGCGCCGTATTGCAGGCAGGCCTGGGGCGTGGTCTGCATCACTTCGGTCAGTGCATGGCGGATCTCTGGAATGGGGAATAGCGCGGGACTGGGCAAGCCACCGGCCAAAGAAATGATGCCGGGCTTCTCCGTGATCTTCAGGATCTCACGTATGGCCGAAGCGGAAACCCCCTTGGCACGTGCGGAAAGGTTGTTCATCATGATGGGCCATCCTCATGTCTTCATGTGCTTGCGCGTGAGAACCTTAGTTTGGTGTATTTCTTGCGCGTTCATACAAATTAATCGTTAAATTTTGAACGCTTTTTTGTGGATATTTGTGCTGATGTGCGGGAAACGCTTTAACGTGCGGCTGACCCCACACCCAAACCTGCAGCGAAATCAGTGCAAAAAATCGGGGTCACAAAAAATCGGGGTCAGATACCGATTTTTCTGGATCCGGCTCACGCTGCCCAATGGGTCATGCCAGCGATAACCGGGCGTTTTGGAATAGCCAGCACCAAACTTCACAGTGATGAGCTCGTCATCGAGCGACGCGGCTGGCCCGTATGGGGCGGTCGGTGACAAAAGCAGAGTCTCACGACCACAGCCTTTCGGTGGTGCATGGTCAAGGTTCGGTTGGCAGCGCTTGCGGTCACTTGCCTCCATCGCTTGAACGCCGGCCTTCGGCCGGGCGCAGCCCCGTGCTTCGGGTCAGTGACCGCTGCTTGACGATGCCTTGTTTATTGTGCCACTAGGTGGCATACTTTCAATCATGCGTCGTGTTTTCAAAACCCGCCACTTCACCCGGTGGATGCGCAAGACCACGCTGACGGATGCGGCGCTATGCCAGGCCGTGCGCGAAATGGTAAATGGCCTGGTTGATGCCGATATGGGTGGCGACCTCGTTAAGAAGCGTGTCGCGTTGCCTGGTCGTGGCAAGAGTGGCGGCGTGCGCACGCTGGTGGCGACGCGCAAAGCCGGTCGCTGGTTCTTCGTCTTCGGATTCGAGAAGAGCGAGAGGGCGAATGTGTCGGCCAATGAACTCGAGGCACTTCAGGCGCTGGCGTCGGAGTTGCTGGCGCTATCAGGTGCGCAATTGGAGCTTGCCATGAACGACGGCGCGTTACAGGAAATCTGCCATGACTGCTAAGGCCAGGAGCCGCATCCTCGAAGCGGTCCACGAAACCACCGAAGACCTGCAACGACTGGGCTTCATCGACAAACGCAAGCAGCGCAAGTTTGACGCGCTGTGCTTGGACCCGATCCCCCCTTATGACGGCGAGCAGATCCGGGCATTGCGTGAGCGAGTCAAGCTCAGCCAGGCCGTCCTGGCCTCTGTCCTCAACACGAGTCCCTCGACGGTGCGCAAGTGGGAAATCGGCGAGAAGCATCCGAGCGGCCCATCGCTGAAACTGCTCAACTTGCTCGATCGCAAAGGGCTAGAGGCCGTGCTCTGACTTCAGTGTGCGATGCACAGCTGCTTTGATTCAGATCGTTCCTGCGCGGACACTCGAACATTCGCGCCCAAAGTCCGCTCCGGGTCGCGAGCGGTCGTGGACTTGATCTGCTGCCACCGGCGGCTCTCAGCCTGAAGCGCACCTCCCTACGACCTGTCTGCGGATATGCACAGTGGGTTTTTTCAGTTAAGGCCGGCGTAGGCTTCCAAATTTGGCGGTCGCTTTCTGGGACGGTGCTGCTAAGTCAGCGCGTCCAGGCCCAGCCTGTGGGCAACGGCGAAGCCGGCCCCATCTCATGCAGTGCGACTGTTCGTCGGAAATTGCCCTAAGAGTGGCCCTAAGAATGGCCCTCAGGGCTGGAGCTCAAAACCCTTTGCTGAGCAAGGCCCAAGCCCGAACCTTGGAGCTGTTCGTGATCAGAGCCGGCACTGTGCCGGTACGCTGTGCCAATGTGAACTGGGCGGTGTATTGCTTCGTACCCACCCACACCAGTCCGATTCCGCCTCCGCTGAGCCTAGCCTGATTGACGCCGCTCAGCCAGGGTGACTTGTTGATGGTCAAGCGTGCGCTGTCAAAAAAAGCCATCACCTGCCAGCGGCCATCCGTCCCCAGAGCCGGCCCATCGAGCGAGTGACGCAGTTCCACGGTCACCAGAGTGCCGTTGTCGCCAGACACGGCAGCTGTGTCATAGGCGCGCACAGCGTTGGGTCCACCCACCGTCATCTTCTGCGACTGATCAAGATTGGTGTTGGCCGCCTGTCCTGAAAGCGCGAGGTACAGAAGTAGCTCTGCGAATCTGAACAGGTGAGCTAAAGCCCTTGCCTCAGACGCTGGTTCACCCAATAGCGGCGCTGGCACATCAGCAGGCTGGAAAAGCGCTGCCCTCGGGCCGCGAACCGTCGGTGCGAAGTGCATCGGTTCACGTCCAGATACCGGGCCACCAGGGTCGCAGCGAAACGCTCGGCGCCCCGCACGGCATCGACCATCTTCAGGCGCGCAGCGCCGTCAGCAGCGTGACCAGTTCGTGCAGAGCGGTGTAGGGTTCGGGGTCGGTGTAAGCACTGAACCTTTCTGCCAGTGTCCTTGCCCGCTGCGTCGCGATGGGCAGCAGGGCGCGGGTTGTGGCAAACGCAGCGCCTGCGCCTTTGGCATAGCCGGGTATGTGCTGCTTCAAACGCGCCATCACCTCGTCGCGGTGAATCGGGTGCTGAATGTCCTCATGGTGCAGCAACAACCAAAGCTCGAAGCAGGGAATGGAGGCAATGGCTTTGAAGCTCACTGGCTGCCTGTCGTCATTGCGCAGCTTGCCGTCCAGCGACTTGGCTAAATTCAGCGCATTGAAATAGCTCTCGTGCTCGTCACGGTCGAACACCGCATAAACCTGGTCGAAGCTTTTTGGGCGAATGCCTTTGTGCAAATCGCCTTCGTCAAACAGTCGATGGGCATGGCGCACGACCTGCAGGGGCGCGGTGCCCAACTGCCCCGCTTGCACTTGCACGTTGGCGGAATGAAGCTGATAAGCAGCGCGGATTTCTTCCAGATACAGCGGTTCGGTTTTGCTGCCTTCGCTAACGATCAGGATCCGAGCGTAACTGGCACGCCTTGCCTCCTTGGCCGATCTGCGGCGCAACTGCCGGTCTTTGGGCTGATTGCTGCGCCCCATCAGTGCATGATTCCCAGAGACTGGTTGTTTAGGAAGGGCAGGGCACCATAGCGCCCCTGCAGGTAGCCGCGTTCTAGCGCTTCGTTCTTGCGCGGGCTGAAGTCGAGTAAGGGATAGAGCGATGAGCTTTGGTCTGGGCGCTTTTCTACAAACCAGACCTGATCGCGGCGGAACAGGCCGTAGGCATCGAGCAGCGAGGTGTCGTGCGTGGTGAAGACGATCTGCGCGCCACCGGTGTTGACTTCAGGCCGGTGGAACAGGCGCACCAGCGCCTGCACCAGCAGTGTGTGCAAGCTGGTGTCCAGTTCATCGATCACCAAGGTCAGCCCCTTGCCCAGGATGTCTAGGATGGGCCCGGTCAAGAACAGAAGGTTGCGGGTGCCGCTGGATTCGTCCGTCAGGTCGAAGACGGCTTTGCCGTGCTCGGTGACGTGGTGGAACTTCACTTCGTCCACCGCCTGTTCGCTGGCAGTCTCTTTGCGCTTGCCTGTGGCGAGGTCGAAATGGAGGTTGTGCACCATGGCCTGCTTGGTCGCCACTTCGATGTCGGCAATGCTGGTGTCAGCGGCGCGCAAAAACTCGCAAATGGCATGGCGCTGCGCCTCTTGCTTGAGCATCTGCACCGAAAAATGCGGAGACAGTGGCGACTGCTCATTGAAGATCACCAGCCGGTGAGCAAACCAGTCAAAGACCGGGCGCAAAGCATCGCTGTTGAGTTGCACTGCCACAGACAGAAACAAGGCGTTGGGCCGGGTCGCGCCCTCCCACAGGTTCTTGGCACCCTTCAGGCCGGGGCCGAACTCGTAGACATCCTTGCCAGTCTCGGCATCGAAGTGGCGCTCGAACCAGCGTTGTGGCTTGAAGGCCTTGTAGACCAGCAGTTGCTCGCTGACGATGCGCTGCGCATTCATGGCAAAGCCATATTGGTAGCGCACGCCGTCGAGGATGAAGGTGAGCTCGAACTGCGTTGGCAGGCTGCCTGAGGTGGCGTCCAGCTTGAAGGGCTGGAGCCGGTCAAAGGTCTGGCCCGGCTGCAGGGCGGCCGACTCCAGCACCACGCCACGCATGTATTGCAGGGCCTTGATGAGGTTGGACTTGCCGCTGGCGTTGGCGCCATACACCACCGCACTTTTGAGCAAATGCGGGGCCGCCTTCAGCCCGGTATCCAGGGCATGGGTGTCCAGCAAGCTCTTGTCGGTGGACGCCACCAGGCTGAGCACCTGCTCGTCGCGCAGGCTGCGGAAGTTCTTGACGCGGAACTCGACCAGCATTGAATTCACCCGAATATATAAAAATATAAACTCATTTTGCGTAAAAAATGCAAAAAGTCAATTTATTAATTTATCTGATGGGCGTTTAGGGACGCTTTTGACGGAATGGCAAGCTGATCTGCATCAGCCAATGGCTCCGGCGTATGGCCACCCCGCCGCCACTGACTCACGCTGCAAGCAAACCGGCAACGAAACCAGTGTGCAACGGCGCTCTGGCTCGAAAAGCCCAGCCAGGTGGCGCTGTCGGCCAGCGGCAACTGCACTTGTCGCAGGTGTTTGTGCACCCACGCGCAGAGCAGCTCTAGCGGCATGCCTGAAAAGCCCTGGCCCTTGGCGACCAGATACCAGGCGGCCAAGGCGGCGGTGCAGCTGCCGCCTGCTGCTCAGGTGCTGCTCACGGCCACATGAACGTCTCGCCAGCCGTAAATCTTGACGCCACTGCGTTCGTAAGTGTCTTCACCACCGTAGATCAGCCAAGGCGGCAGAGCCAGGCTCTCGGCCATGCGGGTGGCGCGTTGGCCGGCACGAATGGTGTCGCTGGTGATGGTTTGCCCGGACTTGATTTCGACCATTTGCAGCTGTTCGCCCTGCTCAAAAATCAGGTCGGCTTCCAGGCCGTTGTTGTCGCGCCAAAAATGCAAATCAGCAGGCTGGCCCCGGTTGTAACGTGCCTTGATGAACTCAGCCACGACCCAGTTTTCAAACAGCGCGCCACGCAGCGGATGCAGGCCAAGCACCTCCTCGCTGCGGATGCCGAGCAGCCAGCTGGCCAAGCCCGTGTCGAGAAAGTACAGCTTGGGCATTTTCACCAAGCGCTTGCCGAAATTGCGGTGGTAGGGCGGCAGGAGGTGGATGAGGTCGCTGGATTCGAGCACAGCGAGCCAGCTTTTGGCGGTATGGGCGGTAATGCCTGCTTCGCTGGCCAGCGCGGCGATGTTGAGCAGTTGCCCGGTACGCCCGGCGCACAGGCGCAGAAAACGCTGGAAGGTGGGCAGGCTCTGTATGTTGAGAACTTGCCGGACATCGCGCTCGACATAGGTGGCGACGTAGCTGGCGAACCAGTCGGCAGGCTCGACGGGCTGGGTGTGCAAGGCCGGATAGCCGCCTTTGAGCATGAGGCTGTCCAGCGACAGCGTGTGCGCCGCCACGGTGGGGATTTCCGTGGCGGCCAGGGGCAGCAGGCGCGTCATGCCCACCCGCCCAGCCAGTGATTGGGTGACACCGGCCAGCAAACCGAACTGCTGCGAACCCGTCAGAATGAACCGGCCGGGCCGGCGGTCAGCATCCACCATGCCTTGCAGGTGCGAAAAAAGATCGGGCCAGCGGTGGGCTTCGTCAAAGACCGCACCTTGGCTGAAGCGGGCCAGAAAACCGATGGGGTCTTCGTGGGCAAAGGCGCGCTCGATGGGGTCTTCCAGGCTGACGTAAGGCTTGTCGGCAAACAGGGCACGGGCCAGCGTGGTCTTGCCCGACTGGCGTAGCCCCGTCAAGGCCAGCACAGGAAAGCTGGCCGCCAGGCGGTGCAGAGTTGGGGTGATGGAGCGGGCCAGCATTTATACAATTCAATCAACGAATTGACTTAATTGTATATTTTTAGGGCGCTAGGGCGATGCCCATAGATTCGGCCCATCGGGGTTGGTCGAGACGGTGTTTCTTGCAGCCTTGTGCCTGGCTTATCTCAAGGGCTGGCCCTAACGTGCGCAGACGTAACGCAGTTCAGTGTTGGTCACAGCGTCCGGGGCGATGAATTCCCAGGCGCTGCTCTCCGTGTTGGAGAGCGCCACCTCGCCGGTGGCCTTGGGGCCACGGAAGGACGTCCACTGCAGGTTGCGGCCACGCCGCTGGCGGCAGTCGATTTCACGGAAGATGCGAAACGAGCTGGCGCCCGAATCGAGCGGCACCTTGAGGTTAAGGAGCCGCCAGAAACGCCGGTAGTCGCCATCGCGCTGTATTGAGGCCGGGTCGACGTAGAACTCGTTGTCCGCGGAGGAGGTGGCTACCAGGATCCAGTTGGCCGCAGTGGTGCTTGCCGCCGTCCGGCGGCCTTCGCCGGTGAAGGCCAGGTCATCCAGGACGCAAAAATCCTGCTGTCGTTTTTCTTCGAAGGCGCCCGATTTGTATTCCACCCGGACGTCAAAGACGCAGCCGAGTGCGGCCGCTGGCTCGACTTTGAAGCGATCGCCGTTGGCAATCACGCTGCTGCCCAGCTGATCCGTCCCCCAGTTGTTGGCACTTGTAGCCGACACAAATACCCGAAAGATGGATTCGCCCGAGCGGTTGATCAGCCATACCGCGGTGTTGCCACTGGCCGGTGCCGCGCTTGGCTCCGCTGCTCTATGCGCTGGCGGGGCCGAAGACGGCCCCGAGCATTCCACCCGGTGGGTAAAGCCGCGCAAGGTGTCAGCCAGCTGGGCGGTGTCCAGCGCGGCGCCACGCTCCACGGCTCGGGTTGCGATCGCGTTCTTACGCAGAAAATCTGCCAGGGCTTGTGGCGAGACGGCGAAGTTCACGTTCTGCGGAATGTCGCCCGTCGCCCGTGAAACCGCTGCGGCATTGAGCTTGGCCGCGACAACGCCGATCACGCCGCCGGCCGAATCCACCAGTGCCCCGCCGCTGTTGCCCGGTTGTACCGGCGTGGTGATTTGTATCTGATTGACCGAGTCGCGCATGCCACGCAGGCTGCTCACCACCCCGTTGGTGAAGTTGCCGCCTTCGCTGAGCAAGCCGGTCAGGGGAAAGCCGAAGGCATATGCTGCCTCGCCCAGGCGTATGCTGCCGGCTCGGCGGATCGATGCCACCGGCCCCGTCAGGCCGGTGACGCGCACCAGCGCCAGATCGACCAGATCGTCGGCGTCGACCAGCTTGGCGGCGCGCCGCCCATCGGGCGAGACGATGTCGAGGCGCTGACAGTTGGCCGCCACATGGTGGTTGGTGATCAGCAGCCCGGGCGCCACCAAAAAGCCCGTGCCGGTGGACTGCGCCTGCTCGCTGCCTCGCCGGTTTTCCGCTTCGAGCCGTTTCTTGCGCTCTGCTTCCAACTGCGCCTCCAACTGCACGCGGCGCTGCCTCTCGGACTGGGCTTCAGCCAGCAGCCGGTCTCTTTCGGCCCGGCCGGGGTCGGCCGGACTGGCGGCGGTGGGCCGAGGGCTGCTGCTGAACGGAAAGCGCTGGGTGCTGAGCGCAAAAGATTGGGTCAAGTTCCCGTCTGACCACTGACCCGATCGGGTGACGGAGCCGTCGGGGCCGTATTCGATCCCCAAACCCTCCCGCTTACCGTCCTGGTACTCGCCGACGAACCTCACCCCATTGGCAAAGGTGTAAGCCCCCCGCCCGTGACGCAACCCGTCGCGGAACTCGCCGGCGTAAGTGGCGCCGCTGGAAAAGTAGTAGGTGCCCTGGCCGTGATAGCGGTCGTTGCGGAACTCTCCGACGTACCTCTCACTCTTGTCTGCGAAAGTTCCAAAGCACTGATGCCACCGAACGCTGACGTCCGTTGGGCACGGCGGCAGCGCCGACTGCGCTGCTGCGGTCAGCGGGAGCAGCAGGCTCAGAATCCGCAATAAGTGCTTCATAGGGGCAAAGTCTAACCAGCCTGCCAGGCCGGCAGCCGCCAATTGCGCCACAGCGCAGCCATCCGCAGCATGCAGGCGGTGCCGGCTGCTGCCAGCAGGGCGCCCCACTGCGGCCAGGCCAGGCTGTGGGCCAGCACCATCACCCAACCGCCAGCGAAGGCACACACCGCATAAGGCCGGTGGTCGCTGAAGGCGCGGGGAATCTCATTGCACACGATGTCGCGCAGCACGCCACCAAAGACGGCAGTTACCATGCCCAGCACCACCGCAACGATGGCCGGCATGCCCGCGTCCAGGGCGATCTGCGTGCCGACTGCGGTGAACAGGCCCAGGCCCAGCGCATCGGGCCACTGCATGGCGCGCTCGGTCGGCTCCAGGTGACGCGCGCGCATGAACACCATGGCCGCCACGCACAGCGCCAGCAGCACCCAGATCCAGCCGGGGTGCTGCATCCAAAACAGCGGCCGGCGGTCGAGCAGCACATCGCGCACCGTCCCTCCGCCAAAGGCAGCCAGGCCCGCCACCACGCAGATGCCCACGGCGTCCAGGCGCTTGCGCGCGCCTTCAATCACACCCGAGAGCG
The DNA here is from genome assembly GCA_044352515.1 of Polaromonas sp. Classification (GTDB taxonomy): domain Bacteria; phylum Pseudomonadota; class Gammaproteobacteria; order Burkholderiales; family Burkholderiaceae_C; genus Polaromonas. The sequence continues at coordinate 33,527 of JBILDR010000003.1, read as the reverse complement.
CAAAGGCCAGTGTGGCCACCACCTCGATGACGACTTGGGTGTGGGACAGGGCCCAGGGAACGGAATTGGCCATGGAGCTGCGATTGTTGCAGCATGGGCCAGACGGCCGGTGCTTGCCATGGAACTTGGCCTGGGACCCCTGCTTGGGTTTGACAAGCTGGCGGAGACTGTGAGATTCGAACTCACGGACGGTTGCCCGTCGGCAGTTTTCAAGACTGCTGGTTTAAACCACTCACCCAAGTCTCCGGGCTGTCGAGCTGTTGTCAACAGTCGATAGTTTAGCCCGGCCGCAGGGCGTTTCGGTTCAGTGACTCAGCCCCATCCTGACGATGCCGTACATCGGCACGCCCCAGAAGGCGCGGAAGACCGGGCACAGCCAGGCAGTGGCGGCGTCGTAGCCGTCGAGCACGCTGTGCTCGGAGAGCAGGCGCAGGCGCGGGTGGGCGGCGGTGAAGTCGCGCATCTGGCGAGCGCCCCAGAGAAACTGCGCCTGGGTGCGCGAAACCGAGGGGTGCAGCCCGGCGCAGCCTATGGCCATCCAGCTCAAGCTGTCAAACACGATCTCCGAGCCGGCCGGTGCGTGCTCGGCAAATTCGTGCCGGATTTGCCGGACTTCTTCTGGGCGCAGGTACATGAGCACGCCTTCGAGCAGCACCAGCACTGCGGGTGCGTTGGACCCCTCAGGAAGTCCCAGAGAGCGCCACCAGTGGGTTTGCTTGAGGTCGACCACCGCGTTGCGATCGTGCTGCCCCAGGCTGGGCAGCAGGTTCTCGCGCAGCGCGATGCCCTCGGGCAGATCAGCATCTAGCCATTGGTTGTGGCCACGGTCTAGCCATTGGAAGTAGCACGACAGGCCGCAGCCCAGGTTGGCGGCCAAGCCGCGCGGGTGGCGGATAAAAAAATCGAGCGCAATCTGACGCAGGATGCGGGTGCGAGAAAGCACGCCGTAGACGCTCAGCGGGTCGTCCAGGTAGTCGTCGGCTTCGACCTCGAGCTTGCTCAGTGCGGAGGCGGCGCAAGTGTCGTGCAAGGCCATCTGAGGAAAAAGCCGGGCGCCGTGGGCACGCGCGGCCAGCGGGATCAAGAGGGTTTTCTCGACCGGCGAGAGCGCACTGGTTGTCACCTGCATCGAGGCGGTCGACGGTACGGTGGCAGAGGGGGGCTGAAAGGCCATGCCCCATCATGAGGCTGCAAGGCCTGCCGTGCCCCGGCCGAGCAAGTGAAAGATTGAAACAAGCACCCGCCTGCGGTAAGCGGCGGCGGGTGCGTCAGTGCCTCACGCCCTCAAGCCGCTTCATGCCAATTGACCCACTGCAAGCCTGGCACCCGCGCAAACTCACGCACATTGCGGGTTACCAGCGTGCCTTGGTGGCGCAGGGCGGTGGCGGCAATCAGGGTGTCGTGGGGCCCAATGGGTGTGCCACTGGCCTGCAGATCAGCCCGTAAGCGGGCTGCGATGGCGGCGCACTCGCTGTCAAAAGGCAGCATCTGCATGGGGCGCAGCAGTTGCGCCAATGCTGCCAATCGAGGCGCTGCTGCCTCTGGTGGCAGGCGCTGCAAACCGTAGCGCAACTCATATTCCGCGTGGCCGGCACGCCAAGTTCGGCGGGGCGCAGCGCCTCGAGTTGAGGCACCACGGCTGTGTCACCCCTGAAGTAGTAGCTGATGGTGTTGCTGTCCAGCACCAGCATGCTCAAAACCCCAGCCTCGGCACGTCGGTGCCCAGATCTGCGGTGCTGTCCACCTCGCGCAGGGGAAAGTCGGCAAAGCGCCCGGCTAACGCCAGGCAGTCTTGTGGCCATTCGTGTTCAGCGTATTTGCGAATGATGTCGGCCACCCATCGGCTCTTGGACAAGCCATGGGCCTTGGCCGCCTGATCCACCAGCGCCTGAGTGGCGTCGTCAAGGTACAAAGTGATTTGTGCCATATGAAAACTCCTTGGGGTCCAGGATGCTGGTTCCGGAAAAGTATATGCCCAAGGGTATGTTTTCAATCAGGTTCGGTGCGGGAACCTGGAGACGGCTTTGGACGCGCAGCCCGGGTTCAGGCTGCCCGCAGCATGCCGCGGGTCTCGATGAAGTCGATCACCTGCTCCAGCCCGCTGAGCACCTTGAGGTTGGTCATGACGAAGGGCTTGAGCCCTTTGGGCGTGCTGCGCATGCGCACGGTGTCTTCTTCCATCACTTTCAGGTCGGCGCCCACGTGCGGGGCCAGGTCGGTCTTGTTGATGACGAACAGGTCGCTCTTGGTGATGCCGGGCCCGCCTTTGCGGGGGATCTTCTCGCCGGCGGCCACGTCGATGACGTAGATGGTCAGATCGCTCAGTTCGGGGCTGAAGGTGGCGGCCAGGTTGTCGCCGCCGCTTTCGACGAAGACCACATCGGCATCGGGAAACTGCTCGAGCATGCGGTCGATGGCTTCAAGGTTGATCGAGGCGTCTTCACGAATCGCGGTATGCGGGCAGCCGCCGGTTTCCACCCCCATGATGCGCTCGGCCGGCAGGGCGCCGCTGACGGTCAGCAGGCGCTGGTCTTCCTTGGTATAGATGTCGTTGGTGATGGCTACCAGGTCGTAGCGCTCGCGCATGGCTTTGCAGAGCATCTCGAGCAGGGTGGTCTTGCCCGAGCCGACGGGCCCGCCTATGCCCACGCGCAGCGGTGGCAGGGTTTTGGTGCGTCCGGGAATATGGTGCAAGGTCATGGTGGTGGAAGGAGGGTTCAAGAACGGAAGAGTCGGGAGTACTGGGCCTCGTGGCGGCTCGACAAGATGGCCAGCATCGGGGTAAAGGCCTGGCGCTCGTCGTCGCCCGTGGCCAGGGCTTGTTCGACCAGGTCAGGTAGCGCTTGAGCGAGCCTGGCCAGGATGCGTTGACCGGCGCTTTGCCCCAGGGGCACGGCTTTGATGGCTGCCTGCATCATGTTCTCGGCCCAGCCGAAGGCGAAGCTCAGCAGCACGTCGTGGGCACTGGCGCTGCCGGGCGAGGCCGCCAGGGCAAAAGCCACTGGGTAGGTGGGCGGCAGGGCTGCGCATTCGGTCAGCGGCAGCGCGCCGGCGTGCTGATCGTGGCGCAGCCATTCGAGCAGGGAGCGGCCCATCTGCTGGGTCTGCTGGCGCAGTTCGCTGGTTTCGCGGGTCTGTAGCACCCAGTCGTTGAGCTCACGCACCCGGTCCAGATCGCGCTCGCGCCAGGCTTGCAGGGCCTGGGCCAGCACCGGCAGGTCGCTGCGCGCCTGGCTCAGCTGCAACTGCGCAAGCAGCCAGTCGCTGGCTTGGGCCTCATCGGTGACCAGAGCGGCATCGACCGCCGCCTCCAGCCCTTCCGAATAGGAAAAGCCGCCGACCGGCAGCGCTGGCGAGGCCAGCCAGATCAGCCGGAGCAGGCTCGGTGCCGGCAGCGCAGACACGGCAGGCTTACTCAAGGGTGGTCGTGCCCGCAGCCCGGGCCGTGGACATGGCCAGCAGGGGGTTTGGGGGTATCGGCTGGAGCGTGGCTGTGGCTGTGCCCATGGCTGTGGTCGTGATCATGGTCGTGGCCGTGCCCGTGGTCATGTCCATGCCCGTGAGAGTGGCCGTGGCCGTGCCCATGACCGCCGGCCGCATAGGCGCCGCCTTCGGGCTCAAAGCCTTCGCTCACTTCATGGACGATCAGGTGCATGGCGCGCAGCATGTCGGCCAGCACATGGTCGGGTTCGATCTTGAGGTGGTCGCTCTTGAGTTCGATCTGCACATGGCGGTTGCCCAGGTGGTAGGCGGCGCGCACCAGGTCAAAGGGGCTGCCGTGCTGGGGGCAAGGGGTGATGCGCAGCACCGACTGCGGTGCGGCGATGACGCGGATGAGCGAGCCGTCGGCGGCCACCAGCACATCGCCGCCGCGCACTGCGGTGCCGCGCGGCAGAAACACGCCCAGACTGCGGCCTTGGGAGTCGGTGGCGTTAAACCGGCTTTTCTGGCGCACATCCCAGTCGAGTTCGACGGTGGCGGCACGTTTGATCAGCACGGGTGCGAGGCCCGCGCCTCGGGCAATGAGTTTGGAGACTTGCAGCATGCGGCAATTAGACCAGCCTTGCGCCCAAGGGCGCGGCCGGGCCGGGTTCAGAACAGGAAATAGCGCTGCGCCATCGGCAGCCGGGTCGCCGGCTCGCAGGTCAGCAGTTGGCCGTCGGCGCGCACTTGGTAGGTTTGCGCGTCGATTTCCATGGTCGGCAGGTAGCTGTTATGGATCATGTGCTGCTTGCGCACATGGCGGATCTTGTGTGCGGCGCTGAGGGTCTTGGCCAGGCCGTAGCGTTCCTTGATGCCGCCGGCCAGGGCCGATTGCGAGACGAAGGTGAGCGAGCCTCGGACCAGTGCGCCGCCGAAGCTGCCGAACATCGGCCGGTAGTGCACCGGCTGCGGGGTGGGTATCGAGGCATTGGGGTCGCCCATGGCCGCGTGCGCAATGAAGCCGCCCTTGAGGATGATCGAGGGCTTGATGCCAAAAAACCCCGGTCGCCAGACCACCAGGTCGGCCCACTTACCGACTTCGACTGAGCCCACCTCGTGCGAGATGCCGTGGGCAATGGCCGGGTTGATGGTGTACTTGGCCACGTAGCGCTTGATGCGGAAGTTGTCCTGGCGCTCACCGTCGCCGGGCAACTTGCCGCGTTGCTGCTTCATCTTGTCGGCCGTCTGCCAGGTGCGGATGATGACTTCGCCGACCCGGCCCATGGCCTGGCTGTCGCTGCTCATCATGCTGATCGCGCCGAGGTCGTGCAAGATGTCCTCGGCCGCGATGGTTTCCTTGCGGATGCGGCTTTCGGCAAAGGCCAGGTCCTCGGCGATGCTGGCGTCGAGGTGGTGGCAGACCATGAGCATGTCCACATGCTCGTCGAGCGTGTTGACGGTGTAGGGCATGGTTGGGTTGGTCGACGAGGGCAAAAAGTTGGCCTGGCCGACCACTTTCATGATGTCGGGCGCATGGCCGCCGCCCGCGCCTTCGGTGTGAAAGGCGCACAGGCCGCGGCCCTTGGTGGCGGCGATGGTGTCTTCCACGAAGCCCGATTCGTTGAGCGTGTCCGAGTGAATAGCCACCTGGGTGTCGGTCTCGTCGGCCACGTCCAGACAGTTGCTGATGGCAGACGGCGTGGTGCCCCAGTCCTCGTGCAATTTCAGACCAATCACGCCGGCGTCGATCTGCTCGCGCAGCACCTCGGGGCGGCTGGCGTTGCCCTTGCCCAGAAAGCCCAGGTTCATGGGAAAGGCGTCGGCCGCCTGCAGCATGCGCTCGATGTTCCAGGGGCCGGGGGTGCAGGTGGTGGCAAAGGTGCCGGTGGCAGGACCGGTGCCGCCGCCCATCATGGTGGTGACGCCCGAGCTCAGCGCTTCCTCGATCTGCTGCGGGCAGATGAAGTGGATGTGCGAGTCGATGCCGCCGGCAGTGACGATCATGCCTTCACAGCTGATGATCTCGGTGCCTGCGCCGATGATGATGTCTACGCCCGGCTGCGTGTCGGGGTTGCCGGCCTTGCCGATGGCGGCGATGCGACCGCCCTTGAGGCCGATGTCGGCCTTGACGATCCCGCTGTGGTCGATGATGAGCGCGTTGGTCATCACCGTGTCGACCGCGCCTTGCGCGTTGGTCCTTTGGGACTGCGCCATGCCGTCACGGATGGTTTTGCCACCGCCGAACTTGACCTCTTCGCCGTAGCTGCCGGCGCGCAAGGTGTGGTCGGCTTCGACCTCGGCAATGAGCCCGGTATCGGCTAGGCGAATCCGGTCACCGACCGTCGGTCCAAACATTTCCGCGTAGGCGCGTCGTCCAATCGTGGCCATGTGCAATCCTTCTTTTTGCTCTCCTCCCTTAGGGAAGATGGCTGCTTTCTCGTGCCGCTCCTTCAAGAAGAGGGACTTCCTTCATTCCCTCTCCCTCAAGAAGAGGAAGTGTCTTGTTTACTCTCTCCTTGGGAGAGGAACTGTCTTGTTCCCTCTCCCCCTCAAAAAAAGGGAGTGTCTTGTTCCCTCTCCCTCTGGGAGAGGGTTAGGGTGAGGGCATCTCGTATCGGTGCCCTTGCTTGCCCCCACCCCGACCCTCCCCCAGAGGGGGAGGGAGTTAATTTGCTCCCCCTTTCTGGGGGGCTTTCTACAACTTGCCTTGCACCAGACCCTGAAATCCCCAGACTTCGCGGCTGCCCGCATAGTCCACCAACTCGACCGTGCGTTGCTGACCTGGCTCAAAGCGCACTGCGGTGCCCGAGGCGATGTTCAGGCGCATGCCGCGGGCGGCAGCGCGGTCAAAGCGCAGGGCTTGGTTGGTTTCGGCAAAGTGGTAGTGCGAGCCGACCTGTATCGGGCGGTCGGCGGTGTTGACCACCACCACGGTCAGGCTGCGGCGACCGCTGTTGAGATCGAGTGGGCCATCGTCTATCAGCAGTTCGCCAGGGATCAGGCTCATTTGCGGCTCCACCAGAGGCCCAGGCCGACCGCCAAGGCGATCCACAGGATGCTGTCGGTGGCGTGCCAGTGGCCACCGCTCAGGCCGTGGCCCTCGTGCGCCTGGGCGGCGGCGGTGCTGAGCAGAAGGAGCAGGGCGGTCAGTCGCATGGGCGGATTCCTGGGATTCAGACGATCGGTTGATGAACGGTGACCAGCTTGGTCCCGTCAGGGAAGGTGGCTTCGACCTGGATGTCGCTGATCATTTCAGGCACGCCCTCCATCACGTCGGCGCGGCTGAGGATGGTGCGACCCTCGCTCATCAGGGCGGCGACGGTCTTGCCGTCGCGTGCGCCCTCCATCACGGCAGCACTGATCAGCGCGACCGACTCCGGATAATTGAGCTTGAGCCCGCGTGCGCGCCGGCGCTCGGCCAGCAGCGCGGCGGTGAAGATCAACAGCTTGTCTTTTTCACGAGGGCTCAATTCCATGGGGACTCCGGGGCCAAAACTGGCCCTATTCTGGCTGCAAAAACGGTGCCACGGTGCGCATCGTTTCGCTTGGGTGGCGCGGCTCTCCAGCCCCAGTTTTTGCCGCCCAATCTTGGGGCGTATTTGGGCGTCTGTGCACCACATCGGAACGTTTTTTGTGCGGCCCTTGCTTGTCAGCACTTTGGTGGTGCGTATCTGACCATGGTTAATCAGGTGCTGGGCTCGCTGCGATGCCCGTATGAGGGGGGCGGCAGATCTTGACAAGCGGTCTGGGTGGCGGGGGGCTACAATAGCGGGTTTCCAGACTCTCTAAGGGTGCCCATCGGTGAACAGTCTTTTCATCTTGTCAAACGGCCCAAGGATCACGCAGTCTGGGCGTTTGTCTGGAGGAATGTGCGCACATGGCTAAGGAAGAATTGATTGAAATGCATGGTCTGGTGGAAGAGGTTCTGCCCGACTCGCGTTTTCGTGTCACGCTGGACAACGGTCACAAGCTGATCGCCTATACCTCCGGCAAGATGCGCAAGAACCACATCCGTATTCTGGCCGGCGACCAAGTCTCGCTGGAGCTCTCGCCCTACGACCTCACCAAAGGCCGCATCACTTTCCGCCACATCGCCGGCCGCACCCCGCCGGCCCCGCGCGGCCCACGCTGAGCGGTCCTTCCCCCCGAACAAAAGCGCTGCCTTGCAGCGCTTTTTTTGTGCCCGTCGATGGGCCGGCTAGTCAGAGTTCAGCCGAGGTTTGATGGGGGTGTTGGGGGGTGCAGCCTTCACAGCTCACAGCAGGTTCCATGGGGGTGTTGGAGGGTGCAGCCTTCCTTGCTCACCGAAGTTTCCATGGGGCTGTGGGAGCTGCGCCCTCGCAGCGATAGGGCGCCTGATCAGTGGCCGCATCGCGCCGGGGCGGCGCTCCCACAGGGTGCAGCCTTCACAGTTCCCACAGGATGCAGCCTTCACAGCTCACAGCAGGCTCGATGTGGGTGTTGGGGGGAACAGCCCTCCCAGCTCACAGCAGGTTCCATGGGGCTGTGGGAGCTGCGCCCTCGCAGCGATAGGGCATGGAGTGCGCGAGGTTCCCAGAACCCCAAGCTCAATGGCTGTTCGAGCCGCGGTGGGCCCAGGCGGTGGTGTTTTTCTCGACGTAGCTAAAGAGCTCGTACATCAGCATGGCCATAGCGCCGACCACCACCAGACCGGCAAAGGCCAGGCCCATTTGCATGGCCGAGCCGGCCGAGATCAGCAGGTAGCCTATGCCTTCATTGGCCGCCGTCATCTCCGACACCGTGGTACCCACAAAGGCCAGAGTGATGGCCACCTTGAGCGAGCCGTAGAAGTAGGGCATGGAGCGCGGCAGGCCGACCTTGATCAGCACATCCCAGCGCTTGGCACCGAGCACCCGCAGCACGTCTTCGAGCTCGGGCTCGAGCGTGGCCAGGCCGGTGGCGATGTTGACCATGATCGGGAAGAAGGAGATCAGGAAGGCGGTCAGGATGGCTGGGCCGATGCCGATGCCAAACCACACCACCAAAATGGGCACAAAAGCCGCTTTGGGCAGCGCGTTGAAGGCGGTCATCAGCGGGTAGACCGCGGTGTAAGCCAGGCGCGATGAGCCGATGAGAAAGCCCAGCAGCACGCCGACCACGATGGCCAGGCCAAAGCCTGCCATGGTCACCCAGTAGGTGCGCCAGGCGTGGCCGGCAATCACGCCGCGAAACTCGATGAATTGCTCCCAGATGCGGGCTGGGCTAGGAAAGACGAATTCAGAGACTTGAAAAGCCGAGCAAATCAACTGCCACAGTGCAATGACGGCGACCAGAAGGATCCACGGCGACCAAGCTTGCAAGGTCTTGTTTTTCATTGCGGGACTCCCACGCCTTGTTTGCGTATCGCGCCGATATGACCGCGCAACTCATGCACGATGTCGGTGAATTCCTTGGTGTAGGTGATCTCCAGCTCGCGCGGGCGCGGCAGGTCGATATTGCGCTTGACCACAAAACGCCCGGGGCTCTTGCTCATCACATAAACGGTGTCGGCCAGGAAGGCCGATTCACGCAGATCGTGGGTGACCAAGATCACGTTAAAGCGCTGCTCGGCCCACAGGTCACGCAAGATGCACCACAGCTCCTCGCGGGTGAAGGCGTCGAGCGCGCCGAAGGGCTCGTCGAGCAACAGCATCTTGGGCTCATGAATCAAGGCACGGCAGATGCTCGCGCGCTGCTGCATACCGCCTGAGAGCTGCCAAGGGAATTTGTCCTCATAGCCGCCAAGCCCCACTTTTTGGAGCAGGGCGCGGGCCCGGGTCTGATATTCGTCGTAGCGCTGCTTGAACTGGCTGCGGTGCGGCTCGACGATCTCCAGCGGCAGCAGCACGTTATCGACCGTGGTGCGCCAGGGCAGCAGCGATGGTGCCTGGAAAGCCATGCCCGAGATCTTGAGTGGGCCGGTCACAGGCTGGCCGTCGATGCGGATCTTGCCCTGTGAAGGCATGCGCAGGCCAGTGGCCAGCTTCATGAAGGTCGACTTGCCGCAGCCCGAGGGGCCGACGATGGCGATGAACTCGCCCTCCTGGACTCGCAGATCGATGGCCTCGACGGCGTACTGCTTTTGGGCCAGCAGCTCGTCGTTATAGGCCAGCCAGACGTCCTGGAAATCTACGAAGGGCGAGTTTTGCATCACTTCTTGGCCGCAGCAGGTGCTGCCTTGGGGACGGGCAGGATGTTGAGGGCAGCCTTGGCCGGCAGGAAGGAGCCGTTCCAGATGACATCCGGGTTGACACGGGTCTTGGTGCCGAAGGCGTCAGAGACTTGCGAAGCCATCAGCGACAGGCGGCCAGGGTTGAGTTGACCGAAGCCTTCGGCGCGTGCGTCGGGGCTGTTGATCACGGTGTCAATGGCCAGTTGCAGACGGCGTGTTTCCAGCGCCACATTGATGATGCCGTCGCGCTGCTTGACGAACTCGATGGCCGCAGCCGGGTTGGTGATCACGTCCTTGGCACCTTTGGTGAAGGCGGCCAAGAAGGCTTTGACCGCCTCTGGGTTTTCCTTAAGGATTTTTGGCGTGGCGATGATCACGTTGCCGTAGAGCTTCACGCCGAAGTCGGCGTAGGGCAGGATGGTCACGTCTTCAGCTTTGACGCCGCGCGCTTCAAGGTTGAGCAGCGAGGTGAAGGTAAAGCCGGTGATGGCGTCGACGTCGCCGCGCGCCAGCATGGTTTCGCGCAGCGGGGGGTCCATCGCGGTCCAGGTGACTGCGCCGATGCCGTTGGCTTTCTGGAAGATCGGGAAGGCCCGACGGCCGGCGTCAAACACTGGTGCGCCCAATTTTTTGCCAGCCAGATCGGCCGGGGTCTTGATGCCGGTCTTCTTGAGCGCCATCACCGAAGCGGGCGTGTTGTTGTAGACCACCATGATGGCCACAGGCTTGTTGGGCGCATCTGGGTTGTTGGCGTGAAACTCCATCAGCGCGGCCAGGTCGGCAAAGCCCATGTCGTAGGTGCCCGAGGCCACACGGGTGACCGCGCCGCCCGAGCCGTTGCCTGCATCGACGGTCACGTCGAGCTTGGCGTCCTTGAAATAGCCTTTGGCCACTGGGGTTACGAAGAAGGCGGCGGGGCCCTCGAAGCGCCAGTCGAGCTGGAATTTGATCGGGGTGGTCTGGGCCTGGGCCAAGCCCAGGCTCAGCAGGCCGGCCAGGGCGAGGGTGGTTTGCAGGAGTGTGCGTTTTTTCATGGCTGATCCATCAAGGGTTGGAAGTGGAGGTGTCATCTGGACAGCAATTACAGTGCCAGACGGCTGGGAATGCGCCGGGGCGTAAATTGATTTTCTATCCTTGTGTCTGACTGCGCTTGGCTGGCGGGACTGTCCTTTCTTGGGACATTCCCTAGACCGGGCTGAACTTGGACTGTTGCCTTGCACCGGTGGGGCCCAAGGGCGGAAGCTCCATTCCATGCAAAACTGTCTCCCAAAGTGTATACAGTCGAGTTGTATCTCGGTTGAGGGTAAACACTAGGTTTCTTGGCCGCCGGAGATGCACGTTTATGGCGTCAACAAGTCCACAAGCGTGCGTGCCACCACCTTGGTAGCCCGGCGCAGGTCTTCGAGCTGCACCCTTTCGTCGGCGCGCTTGGCATGGCTTTCAAGCACGGTGCGCGGGCCAGCACCGTAGATCACGCCGGGGATGCCGCGTTCCACATACAGCCGCACATCGGTGTAAAGCGGCGTACCGATGGCGGGAATAGGCTCGCCGAAGACGCTTTGTCCGTGTTTTTGCAGGGCCTGCACCAGGGGGCGGTTGCCAGCCAGGGGCACCATGGCGCGGGCCAGCAGCATGCGCTTGATGTCCACCCGGATCTGCTTGCCGCCGCGCGGCGGGTTGAAGCTGGCCGCGGCCTCTTCAATGGTGCGCCGCAGGTTGGCCTCGACCTCGGCTGGGTCTTCTTCAGGGATCATGCGGCGATCGATCTTGAGCACCACTTTGCCGGGGATCACATTGGTGTTGGTGCCGCCGCTGATCAGGCCCACGTTCAGATAGGGGTGGGTGATGCCCTCGACCTGTGAGCGCACCTTCAGGTAGTCGGCATTGAGCGCATAAAGGGCGCTGAGGATGTGGTTGGCCCCTTGCAGGGCGTCCACGCCGCTGTCGGGGATGGCCGCATGCGACATCTCACCGTGTACCGTCACTTCGAGCTGCAGGCAGCCGTTGTGGGCCACCACCACCTGGTAGCTAAAGCCGGCGGCAATCATCAGGTCGGGCTGGGTCAGGCCTTGGGCGAGCAGCCAGCCGGGGCCGACCTCGCCGCCAAATTCTTCGTCGTAGGTGAAGTGCAACTCGACCGCGCCCTTGAGCGGCAGCCCCAGCGACTCCAGCGCTCGGGTGGCAAAGGTGAAGGTGGAGAAATCGCATTTGCTCACCGCAGTCGCACGGCCATACATGGCCCCGCCATCAATCTCGCCGCCGTAGGGGTCGTGGACCCAGCCTTCGCCGGGCGGCACCACATCGCCATGGGCGTTCAGGGCGATGGTTTTGCCCTCGCCATACTTACGGCGCACGATCAGGTTGGTGATGGTCTGAAGGCCACAGGCCTGCACCTGGGCGGTGGGCACCACATGCTTTTCTGCATCGTAGCCAAAGGCCTTGAGCAGCTCGGCGGTGCGCTCGGCATGCCGCGCGTTATTGCCCGGCGGCGTGTCGGTCGGCACGCGCACCAGCTCTTGCAGGAAGCGCACCTGCTCGTCAAAGTGCTGGTCGATCCAGGCGTCGACTTGTTCGTAGGCTGTGGTCATGGCGGTGTCCTTGTTCTTGTGTTTCAGTGGGCGAGGTGTTCGAGCACATGCATGAAGGCCTGCACCGACAGCTGCATGTCGTCGTTGGTGGTCGATTCCAGCGGGTTGTGGCTGATGCCCGAGTTCTGGCCGCGGACAAAAAGCATGGCCTGGGGCATGACTTCATGCAGCTTCATGGCGTCGTGCCCGGCGCCCGAGGGCATGCGGTGCACCGGCAGGCCCAGGCTGGCCACAGCCGCTTCCCAGCGGGCCTGCCAAGCGGGCGCGCTGGGCGCGGCGGGCGCGCGCATGGTTTCTTCGAGCTTGAGGCCCAGGCCGCGCCGCTGGCAAATACGATCGAGTTCGGCCAGCACCTCGCTGAGCATGGCATCGCGCTGCGCGTCGTTGGGTGCGCGCAAATCCATCGAGAACTGGCAGCGGCCCGGCACTACATTGATCGAGCCGGCCGGCACATTGAGTTGGCCGATGGTGGCCACCGAGTCGCCGTCTTGGCGGGCGCGTTTTTCCATGAAGAGCGCCAGCTCGGCCAGGCCGCAGACCGCGTCGCTGCGCCTGTCCATGGGTGTGGTGCCGGCATGGCAGGCTACGCCGATGAGCTCGCCCACAAAGCGTACGCTGCCGTTGATGGAGGTCACGACGCCCAGCGGCAGCTGCATCTCATTGAGTACCGGGCCTTGTTCGATGTGCACCTCGACAAAGCCCAGGTAGTGGGCGGGGTCGCGGCGGATGGCGGGAATCTGCGCCACATCCAGGCCGGCTTGGGCCATGGCCTGCCGCATGGTGATGCCGTCGGCGTCTTTTTGCTCCAGCCAGTCGGGATTGAACTGGCCGACCAACGCGCCCGAGCCCAAAAAAGTCGCCTTGTAGCGCTGGCCTTCTTCCTCGGCAAAACCCACCACCTCGATGCCAAAGGGCAGGCGGCGCTGGCCGCGGTGCAGCTCGCGCACGCAGGCGATAGGCACGTAGATCCCCAGGCGGCCGTCGTACTTGCCGCCGTTGCGCACGGTGTCGTAGTGGCTGCCGGTCATGAGGTATTTCGCATCGGGCTTGGCGCCGTGGTAGCGGCCGACCACATTGCCCACCGCGTCGACGGACACCTCGTCAAAGCCGACCTCGCGCATAAGGGTGGCGATCTGCTGCATGCAGGCACGGTGCGCGTCGGTCAGGTAGGTGACAGTGAGCTGGCCCTTCTCGGCAAAGCCGGGGTCGCTGTGGCGGGCCAGGTCTTCATGCCAGTCCCAGACCTCGTTGCCCAGCGTGGGCTCGAAGCCGAACTTGTCATTCAGCCGGATCTCGGCAATACGGTTGATGTTGCGCAGGCACTCCTCGCGCTCGAAGTCCGGCTGGCCTTCGAGGCGACGGGCAAAGGTCTCAATGATCTGCCGCTTGTTCAATCCCAGGCCGCGCGCGCCTCGCACCGCCAGGATGAAGGGAAAGCCGAACTTGGCGTTGTAGTCGGCGTTGAGTTTTTGCAGGCGCTCAAATTCCTCGGGCGTGCAGTCCGTCAGGCCCGCCTTGGATTGCTCATTCGTGGACTCGGCAGTCAGCGTCTTGCTCACCATGGCCTTGCCGGCCAGCTCGGGGTGGGCGCGGATCAGGCCCAGTTGCTCTTGCTGCGAGGCCTGTGCCAGGGCCTTGACCAAGGCATTTTTGAGATGGGGCAGCGATTGAAAGGGCCGCACCTTCAACGCCCGCTCGGCGATCCAGGGCGAATGCTCGTACAGGCCGTCGAGCATTTGAGCGGCCTCTTCAGCAAGGGCACTGTTGAGTTGTTCGAGGGTCAGAGCCATGGATTTTCCGCAGATGTTGGAAGGGGCTGTGGGAGCGGCGCCCTCGCCGCGATGGATTTGCGCTGAATCGAAAATCGCGGCGAGGGCGCCGCTCCCACAGAGCCGGTGGGTGTCTAAGCCTTGAATGGGTGCGTCGCCTTCCAGTGCCGTGCAATGTCAACCCTGCGCGCCACCCAGACCTTGTCGTGCGATTGAATATGGTCCAAAAAGCGCTGCAGCGCGGTGATGCGGCCGGGCCGGCCGAGCAGGCGGCAGTGCATGCCTATGCTCATCATCTTGGGGGCGTTGTCGCCGTTCGGGTCGCCCTCGGCATACAGCGCGTCGAAGCTGTCCTTCATGTACTGGAAGAAGGGGTCGGCGTGTGAATAGCCCTGGGGCAGGGCAAAGCGCATGTCGTTGCAGTCCAGGGTGTAGGGCACGATCAATTGCGGCACCACCGAGCCGTCGCTCCTTCGCACCTTCATCCAGAAGGGCAGGTCGTCGCCGTAGTAGTCGCTGTCGTATTCAAAGCCACCGAAGTCGGCCACCAGGCGGCGCGTGTTGGGGCTGTCGCGGCCGGTGTACCAGCCCAGGGGGCGCTCACCGGCGAGGTTTTGAATGATCTCCATCGCCTGCGCCATGTGGGCGCGCTCGGTCGCCTCGTCGATGTGCTGGTAGTGGATCCACTTCAGGCCGTGGCAGGCCATATCGTGGCCCAGTTCCTTGAAGGCTGCGGTCAGCTCCGGGTGGCGCTGCAGCGCGGTGGCCACACCGAAGACCGTCAGCGGCAGCTTGCGCTTTTCAAACTCGCGCAGGATGCGCCAGACGCCGGCGCGCGAACCGTATTCATAGATGCCCTCCATGCTGATGTGGCGGTCCTCGAAGGCGGCCGGGTTGAACATTTCTGACAGGAACTGCTCGCTGGCCTTGTCGCCATGCAGCACGCTGTTTTCGCCGCCCTCTTCGTAATTGAGGACAAATTGCACAGCCACTCGGGCGCCGCCGGGCCACTGGGCGTGGGGTACTTGGCGGCCATAGCCGATCAGGTCGCGGGGGTAGGGTGCGGTGGAGTCGTAGGTGCTCATGGGATTTCAGGACAGGGCCACGGCCACGTCGTGCGAAGGGATCTTGCGGTCAAAGGTCAGGCTGGCTTGCACATGCTCGAGGTGTTCCTGCATCAGGCGCACGGCCAGGTCGGTATCGCCCCGGGCCATGGCATCGACCAGACCTTCGTGCTCGTCGCTCGAATGCTGGGCCTCGTGGCGGGACTGGTACATCAGCGTGATCAGGGCGCAGCGCGAGATCAGCTCGCCCAGAATTTGAGCCAGCACGGTATTGCCCATCAATTGCGCCATGCACACATGAAAGTCGCCCAGCAGCTCGGTGCGCCCCGGTACGTCCTCGCTCGCCACAGCCTGCCGCTCCTGCGCGATGTGCTGGCGCAGCGCAGCGATCTTGTCGGGTGTGACCTCGCGCATGAATGCCCGCGTCATCTCGGTTTCGAGCATGCGGCGCACCACAAACACCTGCTGGGCCTCTTCGACCGAGGGCGCGGCCACGAAGGCGCCGCGCGCCGGCTCCAGCCGGATTAGCTTGTTTTGTGCCAGCTGAAACAGGGCCTGTCGCACCAGCGTGCGCGAGACGCCAAAGTGGTCAGCGAGCTTTTGCTCGACCAGCTTGGCACCGGGCAAAAGGCGGTGCTCGACGATGGCCCGGGTCAGGGTCTCGACGATGGCGTTCGTGTTGGTGGACGTAGCGGCGTTTTCCATGGCGTTCGAAAGGATCATAGCTGGCCCTGAAAAAACTGTATACACTTTCGTGAACCAAAACCAAAACCTTTTGCCGAAAGATCTGCCATGGGCTTGAGCACACATGTACTGGACACCATGCACGGCTGCCCGGCCGCCGGCATGCGGGTCGCCCTCTACACCACCGTGGGTCAGCAGGCCACCTTGGTTAAAGAGCTGCAACTCAACGCCGACGGCCGCAACCCGGACGGGCCGCTGTACGACAACGCCAGCCTGAAGGTGGGTACCTACCGCTTGGTGTTCGATGTGGCCGGGTATTTCAAGGCCCGGGGCGTGCAACTGCCAGAGCCGAGCTTTCTCAACCAAGTGAGCCTGGACTTTGGCGTGGCCGACGCATCGGCCCATTACCACGTGCCGCTGCTGGTCAGCCCCTGGAGTTATTCGACCTATCGGGGGTCTTGAGGGGGTTGGGGCGTGGACGCCGGTTCTAGGCGTGCAGTTCGGTCGTAGCACCGCGCAGGGGGTGAGCGGCCGTGGTACACCGCCTGCTCCAGCGCTGCAAGCTGTTCTGGCTCAGTGCCGTAGGTAACCATAAAAAAGTATGGATGTTTTTATGGCCATCTGCTAGGCTGTGTGGATGGCAAAAGCTCATTTTGAGTGGGACCCTGTCAAGGATGACGCGAATCAAGCAAAGCACGGTGTCGCCTTTTCAAAAGCACAGTATGCGTTTGCAGACCCGCAACGGGTGATTGCCAAAGATGAGTCGCACAGCCAGATCGAAGAGCGCTTGTATTGCATGGGACTCGTCGATGGCGGGGTGCTCACCGTGCGCTTCACACTGCGCTAGTCCGTCATTCGAATCATCGGCGCCGGATACTGGCGCAAAGGAAAGGCTATCTATGAGCGCGAAAATCAGATACACCCATGAACCTATGGGCAAGGTCCGGGTGATCCCCGACTTCTTGCCCTCGCCGGCCGACTTGGCGTTGCGGGAAGAGGGTGTCAAAGTCACCCTGTCTTTGAGCAAGAAGAGCGTAGATTTCTTCAAGTCCGAGGCATCGAAACACCAGACGCAATACCAGCGCATGATTCGGCGCCTTCTTGACGCCTATGTGGATGGTCACGCCGCCAGCAAGTAAGCCACGCAGATGGGGTGTGACGAGGCCGTCTCAGCCTCAAAGGGCGCAGGCTTAAAAGCCTGGCCAACCCCGGCGCCGCGACGCCTTATTCGACCGCGTCAGCCGGCTGGCGCAGCAGCATGGCCAGCGCAGTGGCGATGGTCTTGCGCAGCTCGCGCCTGTCGCAGATGAAGTCGATGGCGCCTTTTTCCTGCAGGAATTCGGCGCGCTGAAAGCCCTCGGGCAGTTTGACGCGCACCGTGCTCTCGATCACCCGCGGCCCGGCAAAGCCGATCAGCGCCTTGGGCTCGGCCACAACGATGTCGCCCATGAAGGCAAAGCCGGCGCTGACTCCGCCCATGGTGGGGTCGGTGAGCACGCTCACATAAGGCAGGCCTTTTTTGGCCAGCCGGGTGAGGGCCGAGTTGGTCTTGGCCATCTGCATCAGTGAGAGCAGGCCTTCCTGCATGCGGGCGCCGCCGGTGGCAGTAAAGCAGATGAAGGGCACCTTCTGCTCGATGGCGGTGTGGACACCGCGCACAAAGCGCTCGCCCACCACCGAGCCCATGGAGCCACCCATGAAGTCAAATTCAAAGCAGGCGGCCACCACGCCGATGCTGTGCACCGCCCCACCCATGACCACCAGCGCGTCGGTCTCGCCGGTGTTCTCCAGGGCCTCCTTCAGGCGCTCGGGGTATTTGCGGCTGTCCTTGAACTTCAGCGGATCGACCGGCAGCACCTCCTGCCCCAATTCATAGCGGCCTTCAGGGTCCAGGAAGGCGTCAAGCCGGGCACGGGCGCTGATCCGGTGGTGGTGGCTGCATTGCGGGCAGACGTTTTGGTTCTTCTCCAGGTCGGTCTTGTAGAGCACCGCCTCGCAACTGGGACACTTGATCCACAAGCCCTCGGGCACACTGCGCCGCTCATTGGGGTCGGTGGGGGAGATCTTCGGGGGAAGCAGTTTGTCGAGCCAAGACATAGGTGAGATCCGGTCAAAGGAGATGGCGGTCGAACAGCGACTTTGCAGCTACCTTCGTCGATTATCCAGCAATGCCAGGCTGCGAAGGTCGCGCGGGCAACTCCAGTCCCACCCGATCGATATGCTCCCGCAGGGCAGGTTGGTCGATCATTTGCCAGACGGCCAGGTCCACCTTCCAGGGCAGCATCAAGTCATCGAGCGCCTGGTCGAGTGCGAGTTTTTCAGGCAGGTTCAAGTCTTGTGCGTCTATGCACAGGTCGATGTCCGAGGCGGGCCTGAAGTTACCTTTCGCTCGGGAGCCAAACAATCGTATTCGCGTGATTTTGGGTTGGGCGGCCAGCACGGCCGCGATGCGGGCCCAGGCTTTCGCTGGAATACCGCAGTGCGGGTCCGCATGGCTCATGGTCGAGGATCTTGTCAGACTTGCCTAGCCTTGCCGGACATGATTTGCTCGAACGCATCGAACAAGGGCGCATACCGCCCAGTAATGAGTCCGGCGATGGCGTCTGCCACAGCCTGGTTGTAGGTGTGTGAGGTCTGGTTACGGCTGGTGATCATTTCCATCCAGCCTTCGCCGTCGCTGATGAGGCCCAGGGCAAATGCTGCCTGGCTGGCGTCTCGTGAGCCGCCAAGGTCAGGCGTGCCCTGGTAGGCCAGGTAGTCCTTCATCAGGTTCCAGGCCAACTCATGGGTGAATTCAAAGGCTTGGATCAACCCTTGCTGTTCGAGCCGCGAGAGGGGTCTGAGCCGAGACAGCTCGACCGCTTCGCGCAGACGCTCCAGGGCCTGCTGGTAGTTTTGCAGGCGCTGTTTCCAGCGGGTGTCGAGGTCGGCCATGGGGCGGTGTGGTGGACTGAGCGTGTTGGGCAGGCCTGACAAACTTGGTAAGGGTTTCAGGCGTCCAGTGCCGTGCGGATGTCTTGCATGAATTTCCGTGCCACGGTGCTCGCCTGTTGGCGGGGGGCGGCTTCGAGCAGCTGGATGATTTTGCTGCCGATCACCACCGCGTCGGCGCTGCGGCCGATGGCCTTGGCGGTGGCCGCGTCGCGAATGCCAAAGCCCACGCCTACCGGTACGCTCACATGCGCGCGTATGCGCGGCAGCATTTTCTCGACTTCGTCCACGTTGAGTGTGCCGGCGCCGGTCACGCCCTTGAGCGAGACGTAGTACACATAGCCTGAAGCGACCCTTGCCACCTGGGCCATGCGCTCGTCGGTGGAGGTGGGGGCGAGCAGGAAGATCAGGTCCATCTGCCGTTCGCGCAGCTTGGCGGCAAAGTCTTCACACTCTTCGGGCGGGTAATCGACGATGAGCATGCCGTCCACGCCGACCGCTGCGGCCTCGTTGACAAAGGCGTCGGCGCCGCGTTTGTGGTCGTAGGCTTCCACCGGGTTGGCATAGCCCATGAGCACCACCGGGGTGGTCTTGTCCTGCTGGCGGAAGGTTTTGACCATGGCCAGCACCTGGGCCAGGCCCACGCCCATGGCCAGGGCCTTTTCGCCAGCTTTCTGAATCACTGGGCCATCGGCCGAGGGGTCGGAAAACGGCACCCCCAGCTCGATGATGTCGGCCCCGCCGGCCACCAGGGCGTGCATGAGCTCAGGGGTGATGTCGGCTTGCGGAAAGCCAGCAGTGACATAGGGGATCAGGGCCTTGCGGCCGTCTTTGGCCAGGGCGGCCATGACTGCGGCTATCCGGCTCATGGCTTGAACTCCAGCGTGTGCACGCCGCCCTTGACGCCTTGGCCCTGGCAGGACGGGCGGCAGTAAAAATCGGCGTTGGACAGGTCGGCCACGGTGCCGATGTCCTTGTCGCCCCGGCCAGAGAGGTTGACCAAGATGGACTGGTCGCTGCGCATGGTTTTGGCCAGCTTCATGGCATAGGCCACCGCGTGGCTGGACTCCAGCGCGGGGATGATGCCCTCGGTGCGGCACAGGTAGTGGAAGGCTTCGAGCGCTTCTTTGTCGGTGATGCCCACGTATTGCGCCCGGCCGATGTCTTTGAGAAAGGCATGCTCGGGGCCGACGCCGGGGTAGTCCAGGCCGGCCGAGATGCTGTGTGTCTCGGTGACCTGCCCGTCTTCGTTTTGCAGCACATAGGTGCGGTTGCCGTGCAGCACGCCCGGGGTGCCGCGCTGCAAGGAGGCTGAATGCTTGCCGCTGTCCATGCCTTCGCCAGCCGCCTCGACGCCGATCAACTGGGTGTTTTCGAAGCCGATGTAGGGGTGAAAGATGCCCATGGCATTGCTGCCGCCGCCCACGCAGGCCAGCACCGCGTCGGGCTGCTTGCCACCGGTCAGCAGCGGCATTTGTTCGATGCATTCCTTGCCGATCACGCTTTGAAAGTCGCGCACCATCATGGGGTAGGGGTGGGGGCCCGCCACAGTGCCGATGATGTAGAAGGTGTTGTCCACGTTGGCCACCCAGTCGCGCAGAGCTTCGTTGAGCGCGTCCTTGAGCGTCTTGCTGCCAGACTCCACCGGCACCACGGTGGCGCCCAGCAGCTTCATGCGGTAGACATTGGGGCTTTGGCGCTTGACGTCTTCGCTGCCCATATAGACCACGCACTCCAGGCCGTAGCGGGCGCAGATGGTGGCCGTGGCCACGCCGTGCTGGCCGGCTCCGGTCTCGGCGATCACCCGGGGCTTGCCCATGCGCTTGGCGAGCATGGCCTGGCCTATGGTGTTGTTGATCTTGTGGGCGCCGGTGTGGTTGAGGTCTTCGCGCTTGAGGTAGATCTGTGCGCCTCCCATTTCGCGGCTCATGCGGGCGGCATGGTAGATCGGCGAGGGCCGGCCGACAAAGCGGGCGAGCTCGTCCTGGAACTCAGCCAGGAACTCGGGGTCGTGCTGATAGCGGGCGTAGGCCGCTTTGAGCTCGTTGATGGCGTGGGTCAGCGTCTCGGAGACGAAGCTGCCGCCATAGATGCCGAAGTGGCCTTTGGCGTCAGGTTGGTGGTAATCGAACATGGCTGTGGGCAAGTTGCTCGTCGGCGGCGCGTACCGCAGCGACGAATTGGTGGATCTTGTCGGCGCTCTTGATGCCTTTGGACACCTCGACGCCGGAACTCACATCAACCGACAGCGTTTGACAACGCGGCCGGACTTGCGCGATGCCATCGGTCACATTTGCAGGCGTCAGTCCACCAGACAAGACGAGGTGAGCGTTGACGTTTGTTGGAAGGTGTGACCAATTGAATGTTTTTCCACCGCCGCCGTAGCCCTCGACATGGGCGTCGAGCAAGATGGCCTGGGCGGCACTGAACTCCTGGACGTATTTTAGGAGGTCAAAGTCTGGCCCGGCTGGTGCAGGGGCATCGCTGGCTCGCATGCGCGCTGCCCGCAGGAAAGGCCGGCCGTAGCGGGTGCATTGCTCGGGCGTTTCGTCGCCGTGAAACTGCAGCAGGGCCTGGGGCAGCAGGGCCAGGGCCTGGGCGATGAACTGGGGCTCGGCATTGACGAAAAGCAGCACCGGGGTCACAAAGGGCGGCAGGCGCTGGGCCAGCTCGGCAGCCCGCTCTGGGCTGACATAGCGCGCACTGGGCGCGTACAGCACGAAGCCCAGGGCATCGACCCCAGCGGCGACGGCCGCGTCCACATCGGCTTCGCGGGTCAGGCCGCAGACTTTGATGCGGGTGCGTTGGGCAGGGTTCATGGCAGCCAATCATAGGCTGGCGAGCGCGTCGGCAGGCCCCAACGCTCCTCATAGACCGGCCCGAGAAAGTACAGCCCATCGGGCGAGAAGGTGGGCGCGGCCGCGTCGCGGTCGCGCGCGGCCAGTACCTCGCTCATGGAGGCGGCCGAGCGCATGCCCTGGCCGACCTGGACCAGGCAGCCCATCAGGTTGCGCACCATATGGTGCAGGAAGGCATTGGCCTCGAACTCGAAGCGCCAGTAAGCGCCGCGCTGGCTGATCTGGATGCGGCGCAGCGTCTTGACGGGGGTGTGCGACTGACACTGCGCCGCCCGGAAAGAGGAAAAGTCGTGCTCGCCAATCAGCAGCGCCGCCGCCTGCTCCATCGCCGCTCGATTGAGCGGCCTAAACACCCAGCCCACCCGGCCGGCCTCGGCGCTGGGGCGCACGGGCGATTCGAGCAGCACATAGGCATAGCGCCGGCCCAGGGCCTGGCTGCGGCAGTGAAAGTCGGCACTCATATGCCTGGCCCACTGCACCGCAATGCCGCGAGGCAAAAGGCTGTTGGGCCCGCGCACCCAGGCATTTTCTGCGCGCTCGGCCCCGGTGTCGAAGTGCACCACCTGCATGAGCGCATGTACGCCAGCGTCGGTGCGGCCGGCACACATCGTGCGGATCGGCTCGTTGCTGAAACGGCTGAGGGCTTGTTCGAGCTGGTCTTGAACCGTGTTGCCCGAGGGCTGGCTTTGCCAGCCCTCATAGCCACCGCCCTCGTAGCTCAAGCCCAGGGCCACTCTCATGCGCAGTCTCCGTTCATGGCTCGCGCTTCGGGGGATCGTTCAGATCCAGGCTGATGCGGATCAGGTCCAGCGGGCCGGTGCTGACGGCAGCAGGCGCTGCTTGACGGGGTGCAGGTGCGGGGTCGCCCAGGTCCAGCGATGGCAGGGGGCCCAGATCGCTCAGTTTGGCCATGGCGGGCGGCGGCGCGCTGGTGGGGGTGACGGGCTGGCCGCGAGGCGTGCGCGGACCCCCGTCATCGGGCAGGGAGGGGCGGAAAAGGCCTTGACTCGGTTCGGCTACAGGCCCGGTTTGCGCCGGATGCCAGCGCGGCGCGGGCGCTTTGCTCAGGGGGGGCGGGGCGCGCTCGCCGTCCTTGCGTTTGAAGACCAGCAACAAGATCACCAGCAAGGCCGCGCCCACGGAGATCAGCATCCAGGGGTCGATCAGCCGGCCTGGCTGGCTTGCGCTTGGCGCAACGGTTGCAGGCGCGCTGGCACCAGCTGCGGGCTGCGGGGCACTGGCCTGGCCTGAAGCTTCGCTGGCAGCTCCGCTCGGGCTTGGCGCTGGTTGGCTGACGTCTAGCAAGGCTGCAGCGGCACTTGCGTTCGGGCCGGGTATCGGACTTGTTCGGCTTAAGGCCAACAGTTGCGCCCGCGCCTGCTCGGGTGAGACGGCTGTGGCCTGGGCTGCGCTGGGTAGTTGCAACTTCAGACCGCCTTGCAGCGCCTGACTCGGCCCACTCAGTTGCGGATTGAGGTGCAGCAGCGCCAGCAAAAATTGCTCGAAGCTGATACCGGCGGGCACTTGTCCCAGTGCAATATCGGAAGGCGTCTGTCCGCTCGACGGGCTGATGAAAGAAGGTGGGGCCGGCGGCGTTTGCGCCCAGGCAGGCAGGCACAGCAAGCAGGCCAGGAGCAAGGTGGCTGCGGTACGCAGCGCCATTCGGGCGCCGGCACGGGGCAGCGCCAGACTTCGCGGCTTGGGATACAGGGCGGTCAGGTACACGGCGATAGGGCGCTCATTGGCCATGAAATAAACGGTGCACAAGCTGACCTTAACACCAAAAATGCCCGGCCGACCACCGCCGGCCCGGGCTGCAGCAGCTGCTTCAGTGCGCAAGCAGGATGCGCAGCATCCTGCGCAGCGGCTCGGCTGCGCCCCACAGCAGCTGGTCGCCGATGGTGAAGGCGCCCAGGTACTCCGGACCCATGGCCATCTTGCGCAGGCGGCCCACCGGAATGGTCATGGTGCCGGTCACCGCCACCGGGGTCAGGTGCTTGATGGTGGCTTCGCGGGTGTTGGCCACCACTTGCACCCATTCGTTATCGGCGGCGATCATGGCTTCAATATCAGCCAGCGGCACGTCTTTCCTGAGCTTGAAGGTCAGGGCCTGGCTGTGGCAGCGCATGGCGCCGACCCGCACACAAAAGCCATCCACCGGCACCGCTGGACTGCCGAATCCTGCGCCCTGACCCAGGATCTTGTTGGTCTCGGCCATGCCCTTCCACTCTTCTTTGGACATGCCATTGCCCAGGTCTTTGTCGATCCAGGCAATGAGCGAGCCGCCCAGGGGCACGCCGAACTGCGCGGTTTCCTCGGCGCTGAGGCTGCGCTGTTTGGCAATGACCTGGCGGTCAATCTCCAAAATAGCGCTCTTGGGGTCGTCCAGCAGGGACTTGACCTCGGCGTTGAGCGTGCCGTATTGCGTGAGAAGTTCGCGCATGTGCTGGGCGCCGCCGCCCGAGGCCGCCTGGTAGGTCTGGGTGCTCATCCACTCGACCAGACCGGCCTTGTAGAGCGCGCCCACGCCCATGAGCATGCAGCTGACGGTGCAATTGCCGCCGACCCAGTTCAGGCCGCCCTTACTCAGGGCGCTCTTGATGACTGGCATATTGACCGGATCGAGGATGATCACCGCATCCTCGTTCATGCGCAGGGTCGAGGCCGCGTCGATCCAGTGGCCCTTCCAGCCGGCTGCCCGCAGCAGGGGAAACACCTCGCTGGTGTAGTCGCCGCCCTGGCAGGTGATGATGATTTCGCACTTTTTCAGGGCGGCAATGTCTTTGGCGTCCTTGAGCGTGGTTTCGTTCTTGGCCATGGCCGGCGCCTTGCCGCCAGCATCCGAGGTGGAGAAAAACACCGGCTCGATCAGATCGAAGTCTTTTTCCTGTGTCATGCGGTCCATCAGGACCGAGCCGACCATGCCGCGCCAGCCGACCAAACCTACCAACTTGCTCATGTCTTCGCCCTTTCAAAAAAACAGGTCCACGCCTGACTGTCTTGCCCGGCTCGTCTGGCCGGGGAGGGCGCACGACGAACCGGAGCTGCTCAGCCCTTGATGGTCGTGGTTTTAATGGTCTGCGCGCGCGCGAACCGGTCTACCAAGGCGGCAGAAGCGGTGTTCTGGTTGAACAGGCGAGCGGCGAACATGGGTAGGGATTGTAGCGGAGCCCATAGCGGCGTTTGGCCGACATTTAGGGTGTGCGCTCCAATATGGAAGGCCGGCCACCTCCTTGTGAAGGGCGCTATTTCATCAGGCTTTACAAAATCGCGCTTGTAAGCCGTGTGGCCAGACTCATTTAAGGGGCCTCTGCCTTCGTTGCTGGCCGAGAAAATCACATGCACTTTGGGAGTACCGGTATGAGCACCACCTTGCGATTGACCCTGGGCCCGCAGGCCGCGCAGCTGCACGATGTGCAGACCGGGGCTTTGGTGGCTCGCATTGAAGCTGGCTATGAGGCCATGCGCAGTCGTCATTTTGGCCGGGCCCGCCTGGACGCGGGTGCGCTGGAGCGTGCGATTGAATGGACCGAAGACCAGATACAGGCCGCGCATGCGGCCGTGCCGGCCGGCGCGCGCCTGTGCACCAGCGAGAGCGATGTGCGCTTGATCGCCCGCGCGGCCGGGTTGAGCGCCGATGCGCCCCTGCTGCATGTCGATGCGGTGGAGCAGACCTTCAGCCGCCTGGTGCTGCAGGCCTTTGGGCAGTCCCCCCATCAGGAAGACCTGCCTGACGAGCCGCGCGTGTTTGCCACCGTGGTGCTGCTGCGCGAGATGCTGCATCACCTGCGCTTTGGGCAAATTCAGATTGAGGCCGACCCGGCGCAGGCCTGATGCCTGTTTGCTAGTTTGCGCAGAGCACTGAGGGCGGCAGCCTCTCGGCCTTGGCGACGTCCGCGCTCCAGGGCCGAAGCGGTTGGTAATATCATTCGCAGCCTGCAGCTCGGGGCCCGAAGTCTTGATGAGGGCCGCGCCAATCATCGATTTACCCTGGCCTGTTTAAACCCCTGGAAAGCCGTCGGGCACTTGAGCGGGAATGAATATGCGTGACGAAACCTTCACCGAGCGCTTGCGCGCCATTGGCATGCGCTGGCAGCGCGATATCCGCAGCGCCAGCGATGACACCAAGGACCTGTACCTGCCCCTGGTCGCGCGCGGTCCGCGTGAGGGCGTTCGGGTCCTGCGCGACTTGGCTTACGGGGCCCATCCACGCCAGCGGCTTGACGTTTACCAGCCTGCTGGTGCGCACCGTGCCGGCGTGGTGGTGTTCATCCACGGCGGCGCCTTTGTGCGCGGCGCCAAGGACATCAACGACGAGATGTATGGCAACGTCCTGATCTGGTTTGCCAGGCAGGGCTACTTGGGCATCAATCTGGGATACCGGCTGGCGCCGGAGTCCCCCTATCCTGGCGGCGCGGTCGATATCGCGCTGGCTTGCCAGTGGCTGACCGAGCATGTCGCCGAATATGGCGGCAACCCGCAGCGCATCTGCCTGGTGGGCCATTCTGCAGGCGGAACCCATGTGGGGACCCTGATTGGCGACCCCGTGCTGCGGCAGGAGTTTGATCCGGACGGCCGCCACGGGGTGTGCTGCGCGGTGTTGGTATCGGCCCGTCTGCGGGCCGATGACCTGCCAGTCAATCCCAATGTGGGCGGCGTGGCTGCCTATTTCGGGTCGGACAGTAGCGCCTACGATGCGCGCTCGCCGGTGACCCATGCGGCCAAGGTGACCATCCCCGTGCTGGTGGCCAATGCCGAATTTGAAAACCCTCTGCTCGATTTGTACGGGCTGGAATACGCGCTGGCCGTGGGCCGGGCCCGAGGCGTGGCGCCGCTGCACTTGGCTTTGGCCGACCATAACCATGTGTCTATGGTGACGCACTTCAATACCGAGGAGCAATTCCTGGGTGAGCAGATCCTCGCATTTTTTGAGCGCGCAGGCTGAGGCGCGCTCATCGGTGGTGTCAGCCAGAGTCCCATGACTTCCGGATCCGATTTGCATTGGCATGCGCGATCCTTCATGGCGCGGCGGCGCTGGTCTGCCACCCGACAGCGCCTGGCCGACTGGCTGCTGTCGCTTAGGCAGTTGCCGGCTCCGCCTGATGAATTGCTGCTGCTGGGCGGCAGTGCGGGCTGGATGATGTCGCCCGAGTTTCTGGCTGGCTTCAAGCAGGTGGTGCTGGTCGACATCGACCCCTGGGCGGCTCGGCTGTTTCGCTTGAACCACGGCGGCACGCTCAAGCGCCATGGCATCGTCCTTGAATTTGTGCGTGGCGATGCGCATGCCCTGCTCGGCGGCGTCCTGAGCGAATACCCGCAGGCCTGTGTGCTGTTTGACAACTTCCTGGGGCTGGACTCCATCTACACCCGCAGCCTTGACTTCACCGCCCGTCGTTTGAGGGGCCTGCGCAGGCGCATGCGGGGGCGGCTGTGGGGCAGCGTGCATGACCGACTGTCCGGGCCAGGCACGACCGATTGGGCCGGCGCGGCCTGCTGGTCGCAGCACTGGCGCTCGCCCTCGGCCCAGCCCTTGCCGCAGCAAGATCTTTTTGCCTCGGTGCAGGCCCTGGGCCAATGGCTAGACCACCACACCGAGCCGGTGCTGCCGCCCGGCCTGCAGACCCACTTGATACCCTGGCCCATCATCCCAGGTCGCTGGCATTGGCTGCAAGCGGGCTGGGTGGATGATCGGGGGGTGCGTTGACAGAGATTTCGGTCTGCTGAGGCCTGCACGGGGGGTTATCCGTCAGATTAGGAACCCTTGAGAAGTTGCACGATGACAATGGCAGCAGGGTGAGTCGCGACATCCACTCGCATCGGTTGACCGCGGCGATCACAACGGTCGCCGCAGCAGTGCGACCTTAGGGCAGTGGGGTAGTCGAGCTGCAGCTTTCGGTTATTCACTTTCATGTCTTTCGCAAGCCTGCAAACGATCTTGTCAACTTGACAAGATGGGTGCTCGTGCCTACCATCGCTCTGGAATGCAGTTTTTGGGAGCTCAGTTGTGAAAACCATTCAAGTCGGCGAGTTCAAAGCGCGCTTCTCTGAAATGATCGACTCGGTGCGTGCTGGGCAGACGGTCGTCGTTGCGTACGGCCGTAATCAGGAAAAGGTGGCTGCGCTGATTCCCTATGCTCAGCTTCCCTCTACTCTGCCCCGCAAGCTGGGAAGCCTGTCCGATGTGGCCAGCGTGAGCTTTGCGCCGGACTTCTCAATCACCGATGAGCAATTGCTGGGCGCATGAAGCTGTTGTTGGATACGCATGCATTGATCTGGTCCATCGTCGCCCCTGAGCAGCTGTCGGCGCCGGCCAGAGCGGCCATCATCAACCCTGATCATCAGGTGGCTGTCAGTGCTGTCTCCTTTTGGGAAATTTCCATCAAGAGCGCTCTGGGTAAGTTGAGCCTTGTCGGAACCACGGTTGAGGCGCTGGTAGACGCTGCGCAGCAGCAAGGCTTTGATTTGCTGCCCTTGGACCCGCGGATGGCCGCTAGCTTTAACCGACTGCCGATGGACCCCCAGCATCGCGATCCCTTTGATCGCATGTTGGTGTGGCAGGCGCTCTGCCTGGGCCACACCTTGGTAAGCAGAGATCGCAAAATAGCCAAGGCTTCGCCGGACGGACTTCGGGTTCTCTGGTGACAGGTTTCATGGTCGGGCCGTACCCGCCTGCGCCGTAAGTCCGACCTCGGTGCATCCTGCACCAAATCCGCCAACTGGCCGGGCTAGAGCCAAGTTGGTGCGCAAATCCTCAAGGCAGATAGGGGCATGCGCGCATTGGGTGCTGCTATGCCTCGATCTGGGGAGGCCGTGCCAAATTCCGTGCGAAGCCATCGACACCAAATTGGGTCATTACCCTCGCAGCACCTGAGCGCAGCCCGCGCTCAAGGCCTGGATAGTCGCAGAAGGCTGGAATCAGGCCCGAGGCTTGCTAATACCTGGTCATTCCCGTTTAGCAAGGTGTGACCATGAGCCAATTTTTTGATCCCTTCAACGCCGACCGCCCCTTGATGATGCGCTGCAGCTGCGGCCGTCACGACAGCGAGCAGGCGCATCAGCAGGAACTGAGCGCCAGCGCCGCTACCCAAGAATTAAAGCGGCGCAGCCAGACCAGCGAATTTGAGACCTACAGCCGCGAGTTCATCGAGGCATCGCTGGTCAAGTCGCTCTTCCCGCAGGACGAAGTCCGGCGGCGCTTTTTGCGCGCCGTTGGTCGCAATACCGCCATGGCCGCCATCTCCAGCGTGCTGCCGGTGGCCAGCTTGCAGGCCATGGCTCAGGAAAGAGGCCAGCTCGAGAAGAAGAGCCTGAAAGTGGGCTTCATTCCGATCACTTGCGCCACGCCGTTGATCATGGCCCACCCCCTGGGCTTTTACAAGCGCGAGGGCCTGGACGTCGAGGTGGTCAAGACCGCAGGCTGGGCCATCATCCGCGACAAAATGCTCAACAAGGAGTACGACGCCACGCACTTCCTCTCGCCCATGCCGGTGGCCATCTCCCTGGGTCTGGGCTCGACCGCCACGCCGATGAATGTGGCCACCATCCAAAACACCAACGGGCAGGCTATTACCCTGGCCAACAAGCACAAGGACAAGCGCGATCCCAAGCTGTGGAAGGGCTTCAAGTTCGCGGTGCCCTTTGAGTATTCGATGCACAACTTCCTGCTGCGCTATTACGTGGCCGAGGCCGGGTTGGACCCAGACCGCGACATCCAAATCCGTGTCGTGCCGCCGCCGGAGATGGTGGCCAATCTGCGCGCTGGCAATATCGATGGCTACCTGGGCCCTGACCCCTTCAACCAGCGCGCTGTGTTCGAGGAGATCGGCTTCATCCACATGCTGACCAAGGACCTGTGGAACGGCCATCCCTGCTGCGCCTTCGGCACCTCTGCAGAGTTCATCAAGCAGAACCCGAACACCTTTGCCGCGCTTTACCGCTCGGTGCTGACGGCCGCAGCCATGGCCAGAGACGCTAAGAACCGCGAGTTGATCGCCAAGGTGATTGCGCCGGCCGCCTATTTGAACCAGCCTGAAATTGTGCTGACCCAGGTGCTGACCGGTCGGTTTGCCGACGGCCTGGGTGGCATACAGACCGTGCCTGATCGCGCTGACTTTGACCCCATTCCCTGGCAGTCGATGGCCGTGTGGATGCTCACCCAGATGAAGCGTTGGGGCTATGTCAAGGGCGAGGTGAACTACCGCCAGATTGCCGAGCAGGTCTTTCTGCTGACCGACGCCAAGAAGCACATGAAGTCTCTGGACCAAAAGGTGCCCGAGGGCTCCTATCCCAAGTTCAAGATCATGGGCAAGGAGTTCGACCCCGCCAAGGCCGACGCCTACGCCAAGGGCTTTGCCATCGGTCGGGCGGCTTGAGGACCCACCATGAATTCGTCCCTGCGATTGAAGTCTTCGCTGCTGTCGCTGCTGATCCTGACCGTGCTGCTGGCGGTCTGGCAGATTGCCACCCAGCCGCGGCTGGCCGCTCCCACGGCTACGGTCACGCTCACACCTGAGCAGATCGAGTACCAAAAGATGCTGGGCAAGGACCCGGCGGCTTCGAGCACTTCTGCTGAAGCGGGCAAGGGCGCCGGCTTTCCCACGCCGATGCAGATGGCTCAGACCATCTACAAGCACCTGTCCGATCCGATCTACGACAACGGGCCCAACGACAAGGGCATCATGATTCAACTGGCTCACTCGCTGGCGCGGGTCGGGCTGGGCTTTGCCCTGGCCTGCCTGGCGGCCATACCGCTGGGCTTCGTGATCGGCATGTCGCCGCTGCTGTATAGGGCCTTCGATCCCTTCATACAGGTGCTCAAGCCCATCAGTCCGCTGGCCTGGATGCCGCTGGCGCTCTACACCATCAAGGACTCGTCGATCTCGGGCATCTTTGTGATCTTCATCTGCTCGGTCTGGCCGATGCTGATCAATACCGCGTTTGGCGTGGCCTCGGTGCGCCGTGACTGGCTCAATGTGGCGGCGACCCTGGAGTTAAGCGCGCCGCGCAAGGCTTTCGAGGTGATCTTGCCTGCAGCCGCCCCCACCATCCTGACCGGCATGCGCATCAGCATGGGCATTGCGTGGCTGGTGATCGTGGCCGCTGAAATGCTGGTCGGCGGTACCGGGATCGGCTACTTCGTCTGGAACGAGTGGAACAACCTGTCGCTGACCAATGTGATCTTTGCGGTCCTGGTCATTGGCGTGGTTGGCATGCTGCTGGACCTGTCATTTGCACGCTTGCAGAAATGGGTGACCTATGTGGAGTGAGATCAGCCAGCGTCAGGATAAGGCCGAGTCGGTCGCGCAGATTGCGCCGGGCCATTTGCCCGCTGCTTCAAAAAAGGACACACGGATGGAGACGTTTCTCGAGGTCGAGCAACTGAGCAAGACCTATGTAGAGGGCAAGCCGGTGTTCGACGGGGTGTCCTTCGGCATTGAGCGTGGGGAGTTTGTCTGCATCATCGGCCACTCCGGCTGCGGCAAGACCACGGTGCTCAATGTACTCGCGGGGCTTGATCAGGCCAGCAGCGGTCATGTGTTCATGGATGGGCGCGAGGTGCTCGGGCCCAGCCTAGAGCGCGGCGTGGTGTTTCAGGGCCATGCACTGATGCCTTGGCTCACCGTCCGCCAGAACATCGCGTTTGCGGTGCGCTCCAAATGGCCAGAGTGGTCGCGTGCGCAGGTCGACGAGCATGTGTGCAAGTACGTCAAGCTGGTCGGGCTGGAGAGCGCCATCGACAAGAAGCCTTCTCAGCTCTCAGGCGGCATGAAGCAGCGGGTGGGCATTGCCCGGGCGTTTTCGGTGCAGCCCAAGATGCTGTTGCTCGACGAGCCCTTTGGCGCGCTCGACGCGCTGACCCGCGGCAGCATTCAGGACGAGTTGATCGATATTGTGCGCAGCACCGGTCAGACCGTCTTCATGATCACCCATGATGTGGACGAGGCCATCTTCCTGGCCGATCGCATCCTACTCATGAGCAATGGCGCGCAGACGGCGCAGGGCTATCTGCCCGGCGGCATTGCGGAGGTGGTGCTCAACACCTTGCCGGCCGAGCGCAAGCGCGCCGGGCTGCATCACTTGGACGGCTATTACGAGCTGCGCAATCACATCGTGGATTTCCTCGTCTCGCGCGCCAAGCCGCAAGACGGCCACTGAGTATCTTTTTTCTTTTTTACGGAGCTAGCATGAACCGCAACGACGTCACCGAAAAAATCATCACCGTTAAAGTCTCTAAGGGCATCAAGTGGGAAGACGTGGCCAAGAAAGTGGGCCAGAGCAAGGAGTGGACAACCGCCTTGTGCCTGGGCCAGATGACCGCCACCGCCGCGCAGGCCAAGGCGGTGGGCAAGATCTTCGGCTTGAGTGCCGATGAGCAGAAATGGCTGCAAGTGGTGCCCTACAAAGGCTCGCTGCCGAGCGCGGTGCCTACCGATCCGCTGATCTACCGCTGGTATGAGATCGTCAGCGTCTACGGCACCACCATCAAGGAGCTGATCCATGAGGAGTTTGGTGACGGCATCATGAGCGCCATCGATTTCAGCATGGACATCCAGCGTCAGCCCGATCCCAAGGGCGACCGCGTCAACGTGGTCCTCTCGGGCAAGTTCCTGCCTTACAAGACCTACTGAGCTGTTATTCGGCGGCCTGAGCCCCCAGGCCGCAAAGCCACCGGGCTGGCTTTCGATGGCTTACTCCGCCTTGATGCGGGCCAGGCGTATCACCTCGCCCAGGCGTTCGCGGTCGCGGCGGATACGCGCATCAAACTCGGCCGAGCTGCCGCCGACCGCTTCGCCGCCAGCGGTCTTGACGATCTCCATGAAGGCCGGGTCGCGCAAGGCCTTGTCGGCCTCCGCTTGCAACCTGGCGACCACATCGGCGGGCGTGCGAGCCGGCGCCATCAGGCCAAACCAGCCGTTGAGCTCAAAGTCCTTCAGTCCTAGGGCCTCGTTGACGGTCGGCACGTCGGGAAGCTGCGCTGTGCGCCTGAGCGAGGTCACTGCCAGGGCTTTGAGCTTGCCGGCGCGCACAAACTGCAGCGCCACCGGCAGGTTCACAAAACCCAGGGGCAGGGTACCGCCCACATGGTCATTGGTGGCCGGTGCCAGGCCCTGGTAGGCGATGTGGGTCAGCTGCACGCCGCTGCGGTAGGCCAGCAGCTCGCCAGCCAAGTGGCCGGAGCTGCCGATGCCGGGCGAGCCGTGGTTGATCTTGCCTGGGCTGCGCCGCGCCATGTCGATCAGCTCGGCCAGGGTGTTGACCGGCAAGCTCGGGTGCACCGTGATCACGTTAACCATGGACGCCACCTCGATGATGGGCGTCAGATCCGTGGCCGGATTGAAGGGCAGCTTGGCAAACAGGGCCGGGTTGGTGGCCAGCGTGATGCCGTTGATCAGCACGGTGTAGCCGTCAGGCGCCGCCTTGGCCACATAGTCGGTACCGATATTGGTGGCAGCGCCTGCCTTGTACTCCACGATCACCGGGTTGTTCATGGAGGCCTGCATGCGCTGGGCCAGCGCACGGGCAAAGATGTCGGCGGTGCCGCCTGGCGGGGCCGGTACGATGATCTTGATCGGCTTGTTTGGAAAGTTTTGAGCCAGTACGGGTGCTGTGCCGCTCAGGGCCATCCAGCCCAGGATATGACGTCTTTGCATAGGAAGCTCCAGGAGGGGGGCGATTGCTTGCTGCGGACGATTATGAGCGCTTTGGCCGCCGCCCTCGCGGCGATGCGGCTCATGATGTGGTGTGGGAGCCGCGCCCTCGCGGCGATGCGGCGCCTGATCGCTGACCCCATCGCGCCGGGGGCGACGCTCCCACAGGCAGTGATCTTTGCTCATGGCTGGCGGCGGCAGGGTGGTGTGGGAGCCGCGCCCTCGCGGCGATGCGGCGCCTGATCGCCGGCCCCATCGCGCCGAGGGCGGCACTCCCACAGGCAGTGGGCCTTGCTCATGGCTGGCGGCGGCAGGGTGGTGTGGGAGCCGCGCCCTCGCGGCGATGCGGCGCTTGATCGCCGGCCCCATCGCGCCGAGGGCGGCGCTCCC
>JBILDR010000145.1:0-8859 GCA_044352515.1 Polaromonas sp. | reverse complement strand
CGGTAATCGGCGTACATGGTGGGCGAGTGGTTGCCCCAGACGCACAGCTTTTGAATGTCGGCCACGGCCTTGCCGGTCTTGGCGGCAATCTGGCTGAGCGCGCGGTTGTGGTCCAGGCGCAGCATGGCGGTGAAGTTCTTGGCCGGCAGATCGGGGGCCGACTTCATGGCGATGTAGGCGTTGGTGTTCGCGGGGTTGCCCACCACCAGCACCTTGACGTTGCGCGAGGCCACGGCGTTGAGGGCCTTGCCCTGGGCCGTGAAGATGGCGCCGTTGATAGACAGCAGTTCGGCGCGCTCCATGCCCGGACCGCGGGGGCGCGAGCCCACCAGCAGGGCGTAATCGGTATCTTTGAAGGCGGTCATGGGGTCGCTGTGGGCCTGCATGCCAGCCAGCAGCGGGAAGGCGCAGTCTTCGAGCTCCATCATCACGCCCTTGAGCGCTTTTTGGGCCTTTTCGTCCGGGATTTCCAGCAATTGCAGGATGACCGGCTGGTCCTTGCCCAGCATCTCGCCTGAGGCGATGCGAAACAGCAGGGCGTAACCGATTTGACCAGCAGCGCCTGTAACGGCAACTCGGACGGGCTTTTTCATGGGGAAGGCTCCAGAGCAGGGTAATGATGAGAGATAACTGGCGCTGCGAGGGCAAAACTGCCGCAGCAAGCCCCTCGCGCGGCTGGCATTCTAGGGGGGAAAACCCGCAAGGGTCAAGCTGTCTTATGTCTTATATAAGAGCTATGATTTCGCCATCGACCGCTCCACCTTCCCGCCCAAGCCCATGGCGACACAAGCCCCAACCATTGATGAAGCGCAGCAAACCGGCGAGGCCGCCAGCGCGCCAGCCTTTAGCCCGCTGTATCAGCAGATCAAATCGCTGATCCTGCAAAGCCTGCAGGCGGGCCACTGGAAGCCAGGCGATTTGATCCCCAGTGAGATCGAGTTGGCCGCGCGCTTTCGCGTCAGCCAGGGCACGGTGCGCAAGGCGATTGACGAACTGGCGGCCGAACACCTGCTGGTGCGCCGCCAGGGGCGTGGCACCTTTGTAGCCACCCATGCCGAGCAGCATGTCCAGTACCGGTTTTTGCGCCTGCTGCCTGACCATGGGGACGCGGACAGCGAAGGCCCGGCCCAGCGCAGCATCATCGACTGCAAGCGCCAAAGAGCCCCGGCCGATGTGGCGCGCACCCTAGGCCTGCGCACCGGCGATGCGGTGCTCCAGGTGCGGCGGGTGCTCGCCTTTCAGGGCGTACCCACGATTTTGGAAGACCTGTGGCTGCCCGGCAGCGCCTTCAAAGGGCTGACCGCCGAGCGCCTGGCCAGCCACCAAGGCGCGATGTACGCCCTGTTCGAAACCGAATTCGGCGTGCGCATGGTGCGCGCCGACGAAAAACTCAGAGCAGTGGCCGCCGACGCGCAGGCCGCCGAGCAGCTCCAGGTGGCCACCGGTTCGCCCTTGCTGAGCGTCGAGCGGGTGGCCTACACCTATCAAGACGCGCCGATGGAGCTGCGGCGCGGGCTCTACCGCACCGACACGCACCACTACCGCAACAGCCTGAGTTGAAAGCCCCAGGCATGACAGCCAAACGCAAAGCCGCTCAGCCCAGCACCGAACAAGGCTTTAAGGGCAATAAATCCTTCCTGCCGAGCAAGCCCTGCCTAAGCTGCGGCCGGCCCATGACCTGGCGCAAAAGCTGGGCCAAGAACTGGGACGAGGTGCGCTACTGCAGCCAGGCCTGCCGCCGCGCCGGCCCCAAAGACAAGTCCACAAGCGGCACCCAGCCATGACCGTGCGCCACCTGATTTTGCTGCTGGGCGATCAGCTCGACGAGCAGTCCTGCGCCCTGCGCGATGCCGACCCGGCCCGCGACCAGGTGCTGATGATCGAGGCGCTGGAAGAATCGACCCACGTGCGCTCTCACAAGCAGCGCACCGCGCTGTTTCTGTCGGCGATGCGCCATTTCGCGGCCTCGCTGCGTGAACGCGGCTGGACGGTGCATTACCGCGCCCTGGACGAGTACGGCGACGCCAGCCTGGCCGATGGCTTGCAAGCGGCCATCCGGACGCTGCAACCGCAGGCGGTGATCGGGGTCGAGCCGGGTGACCTGCGGGTGCGCTCGCAGATTGAAGCCGCCTTGCCGGCCGGCATGCCGCATGAATGGCGCGAGGACACGCATTTTTTATGCAGTGCGCGCAAATTTGCGCTCTGGGCGGGCCGCTCTAAGCAGCTGCGCATGGAGTTTTTTTACCGGCAGATGCGCAGGGACTATGGCGTTCTGATGGACGGCAGTGAGCCGGTGGGCGGACAGTGGAATTTCGATGCCGATAACCGCAGCGCTTTTGGCAAGAAAGGCCCGCAGGATCTGCCCACACCACCCGCTTTTGCGCCCGATGCCATCACCCGCGAGGTACTGGCCCTGGTCGAGGCGCGTTTTGCCGACCATCCGGGCCAGTTGAGCGACTTTCGCTGGCCAGTGACCCGAGCGCAGGCACTGCAGGCGCTGGACGACTTCATCGTGCATCGGCTGCCCCATTTTGGCCAGCACCAGGACGCGATGTGGTCGGGCATGGCTTTTGGGTGGCATGCACTGCTGTCGAGCTCGCTCAACCTCAAGCTGCTCAGCCCCCTGGAGGTGGTACAGGCGGCGGAGCGGGCCTGGCGCGAGCGCGGGCTGGATCTGGCCAGCGTCGAGGGCTTCATACGCCAGGTGCTGGGCTGGCGGGAATTCATGCGCGGCGTCTACTTTCTGGACATGCCCGGCCTCAAACAAGCCAACCACCTGTCCCATCATCGCAATTTGCCGCAGTGGTATTGGAGCGGCGAAACCCGCATGAATTGCATGCGCCAATGCATAGGCCAGACGCTGGAACACGGCTACGCGCACCACATTCAGCGCCTGATGGTCACTGGCATGTTTGGCGTGCTGGCCCAAATTGAGCCCCAGCATCTGTGCGACTGGTACCTGGCGGTCTACATCGATGCGGTGGAGTGGGTGGAGCTGCCCAATACCGCCGGCATGGCCCTGTTTGCCACTGGCGCCCGCTTTACCTCCAAGCCCTATGTGGCCAGCGGCGCTTATGTCAAAAAAATGAGCAACTATTGCCAGGGCTGCAGCTACCAGCCCGAGCGTCGCACCGGTGACACGGCCTGCCCACTGACCACCCTGTACTGGCATTTCCTGAAAACCCACGAGGGCGATCTGGCAGGCAACCCGCGCACCGCCCTGATGGTCAAGAACCTGCAGCGTATAGACGGGCAGGAGCTGGCCGCAATTGCCGTGCGGGCCCAGGCCTTGCTCGACGATCTGGACAGCCTGTAACCATGGTGTCAGCAAAAAGCGTCTTACTCTCGTCTGTGGCCCAGCCTGAGCAGCCAGCCAGCGAGATCAGACCCGGATGGGACAAGGCCCCCGGCCTTGCTGCCAAAGTGTGGCCCTGGTTGAAATAGAATTTCCGATGCTTCGACTCTCGTTTAATAGCTTCACAGACCTCAAAGAAAGCAAAGCATGGCAGAAACAGTGACAAGCACCGTCCGCAAGCGGCCTGAGTTCCGCAACATCAACGCGCTGAGCGACTTACCCAGCTACCGCCTGCCGGCCGCCGGCTGGGTATCGATCCTGCACCGGGTCAGCGGCGTACTGATGTTCATCCTCATGCCTTTCATCATCTGGATGTTCGACACCTCGATTTCCTCGGAAATCTCCTATGCCCGTTTCACCGGGGCCTTCTCGGCCGGCATGCTGGGCCTGCCCGGCTTCATTTGGAAGCTGGTAGCACTGGCCTTGATCTGGGCCTATCTGCACCACTTCTGCGCCGGCATCCGCCATCTGCGCATGGACATCCACCACGGCTCGGTTGACAAGCGCTCTGGCGCAGCCTCGGCCCGGGTGGTGCTGGTGCTGAGCCTGTTGCTGACGGCTGCGCTTGGCGCCAAGCTGTTCGGCCTTTACTGATTCGTCTTCAGGAGCAAGAAAAATATGGCAGTCAATTACGGCTCCAAGCGCATCGTCGTGGGTGCGCACTATGGTCTGCGCGACTGGTTGGCCCAGCGCGTGACGGCGGTGGTCATGGCCCTGTTCACGCTGGTCGTGCTGGGTCAACTCTTGCTTTCGGCCGGTCCGATCACCTATGACAAATGGTCGGGCATCTTCGCGCCGCAGGCCATGAAGACCCTGACCTTTGCGGTCATCATCGCCCTGCTCTACCACGTCTGGGTGGGCATGCGTGATGTGTTCATGGACTACATCAAGCCTCTGGGCCTGCGCCTGACCCTGCAAGTGTTCACCATCGTCTGGCTCGTCGGCTGCGCAGGCTGGGCCATCCAAGTGCTCTGGAGATTCTGAAAACCATGTCCGCCTCTACCTCCAAACTCCCCAAGCGCAAATTCGACGTCATCATCGTCGGCGCAGGCGGCTCGGGCATGCGTGCCTCCCTGCAACTGGCGCGCGCCGGCCTCAATGTGGCCGTGCTCTCTAAAGTCTTCCCCACCCGTTCCCACACCGTGGCCGCTCAAGGCGGCATCGGTGCGTCCCTCGGCAATATGAGCGAGGACAACTGGCACTACCACTTCTACGACACCGTCAAGGGCTCGGACTGGCTGGGCGACCAGGACGCCATCGAGTTCATGTGCCGTGAAGCGCCCAAGGTCGTCTATGACCTTGAACACATGGGCATGCCTTTTGACCGCAACCCCGACGGCACCATCTACCAGCGCCCCTTTGGCGGACACACCGCCAACTATGGTGAAAAGCCGGTGCAACGGGCCTGCGCTGCCGCCGACCGCACCGGCCATGCGATGCTGCACACGCTGTATCAGCAAAATGTGCGCGAGAAGACCAACTTCTTCGTCGAATGGATGGCGCTGGACCTGATCCGCGACGCCGACGGCGACGTGGTGGGCGTGACCGCCCTCGAGATGGAAACCGGCGAGGTCTACATCCTTGAGGCCAAGACCACGCTGCTGGCCACCGGTGGCGCCGGCCGCATCTTCGCGGCCTCCACCAATGCCTTCATCAACACCGGCGACGGCCTGGGCATGGCAGCGCGCGCCGGCATTCCGCTCGAAGACATGGAGTTCTGGCAGTTTCACCCCACCGGCGTGGCCGGCGCTGGCGTGCTGCTGACCGAAGGCTGCCGTGGCGAAGGCGCGATTTTGCTCAACAGCAATGGTGAGCGCTTCATGGAGCGCTACGCGCCGACCCTGAAAGACCTGGCGCCGCGCGACTTCGTCTCGCGCTGCATGGACCAGGAGATCAAAGAAGGCCGTGGCTGCGGCCCCAACAAGGACTACGTGCTGCTCAAGCTCGACCACCTGGGCGCCGAGACCATCCACAAGCGCCTGCCCTCGGTCTATGAGATTGGCGTGAACTTTGCCAACGTCGACATCACCCGCGAGCCGATTCCGGTGGTGCCCACCATCCACTACCAGATGGGCGGTATCCCGACCAATATCAACGGTCAGGTGGTCACCCCTGACGGTCAAGGCGGGCAAAAGGTCGTCAATGGCCTGTACGCCGTGGGCGAGTGCTCCTGCGTCTCGGTGCACGGCGCCAACCGCTTGGGCACCAACTCGCTGCTGGACCTGCTGGTCTTCGGACGGGCGGCAGGCAACCACATCGTCCAGTACAACGACAAAAACAAGACCCACAAAGCCCTGCCGGCCGATGCCGCCGACGCGACGCTGGCGCGCCTGGCCCGCTTGGACAACGCCACTGACGGCGAGTACGCGCAGACGGTGGCCAATGACATCCGCGCAGCCATGCAGCAGCACGCCGGGGTGTTTCGCACCCAGGCCAGCATGGACGAGGGTGTGGCCAAGATCAACGCCATCCGCGAGCGGGTGCAAAACATTGCGCTCAAGGACAAGTCCAAGATCTTCAACACCGCCCGCATCGAAGCGCTGGAGGTGGAGAACCTGATCGAAGCGGCCCAGGCCACCATGACCTCGGCCGCAGCCCGCCGGGAATGCCGCGGCGCGCACACCGTCAACGACTACGAGCGCCCGGCCGATGACCCGCAGTTCCCGCTCGGCCGCAATGACGCCGAGTGGATGAAGCACACCCTCTGGCACAGCGAGGGCAACCGCCTGAGCTACAAGCCGGTCAACCTCAAGCCGCTGACGGTGGAATCGGTTCCACCCAAAGTCCGCACCTTCTGATCGCGTCCGGAGAATTCACCATGGCAAAACGCACTTTCAAGATCTACCGCTACGACCCAGACAAGGACGCCAAGCCCTACATGCAGACCATCGAGATCGAGCTCGCTGGCAATGAACGCATGCTGCTGGACGCCTTGATGAAACTCAAGGAGCAGGACCCGTCCATCTCGTTTCGCCGCTCCTGCCGCGAGGGTGTATGCGGCTCCGATGCAATGAACATCAACGGCAAGAACGGCCTGGCCTGCCTGACCAACATGAACACGCTCAAGGGCGAGATCGTGCTCAAGCCGCTGCCGGGCCTGCCGGTGGTGCGCGACCTGATCGTCGACATGACGCAGTTCTTCAAGCAGTACCACTCGATCAAGCCCTATCTGGTCAACGACACGGTGCCGCCGGAAAAAGAGCGCCTGCAGTCGCCTGAGGAGCGCGACGAGCTCAACGGCCTGTACGAGTGCATTTTGTGCGCCAGTTGCTCGACCAGCTGCCCCAGCTTCTGGTGGAACCCCGACAAATTTGTGGGCCCCGCTGGCTTGCTGCAGGCCTACCGCTTCATCGCCGACAGCCGCGACCAGGCCACCGCTGACCGTCTGGACAACCTGGAAGACCCCTACCGCCTGTTCCGCTGCCACACCATCATGAATTGCGTTGATGTCTGCCCCAAGGGTTTGAACCCCACCAAGGCCATCGGCAAGATCAAAGAGATGATGGTCCTGCGTTCGGTCTGAGCGAGCCTAGACTGAAGCTTGTGACAGCGACGATGAACACCCCCCCAGATGCCGGGCAACTGCTCGATGAGCGGCGCCTGTCCAAGCTCAAGTGGCGCTGCCGCCGGGGCTTGCTGGAGAACGACTTGTTCATCGACCGCTTTTTTCAGGAATATGAGGGGCGGGTCACCGTCGAGCAGGCGCGCGGACTCGACGACCTGATGACGCTGTCGGACAACGATTTGCTCGACTTGCTGCTGCAGCGCAAGCAGCCCCAACAGCTTGAGGACGACAGGGCCGCATCGGCGGAAGCCCTGGAGGTATTGAAAGTGATGCGCAGGCCGCACCCGGCGCAACACTCCGCCCGACAATAAAGTGAATCACTGAGAGGAATCGCCATGAAACTCGCCGACAACAAAGCCACGCTGTCTTTCAGCAACGGCAGCCCCAGCATCGAAATGCCTGTCTATCACGGCAGCGTCGGACCGGATGTGATCGACATCCGCAAGCTCTACGCGCAAACCGGCATGTTCACCTATGACCCGGGCTTTCTCTCGACAGCCTCATGCCAGTCGGCCATCACCTACATCGACGGCGACAAAGGCGAATTGCTCTATCGCGGCTACCCCATCGAGCAGTTGGCGGTCAACTGCGACTTCTTGGAAACCTGCCACCTGCTGCTCTACGGTGAGCTGCCCAACGCCACCGAGAAGTCTGCTTTCACCAAGCTGGTGACCAATCACACCATGGTCAACGAGCAGATGCAGTTCTTCCTGCGTGGTTTCCGTCGTGACGCCCACCCCATGGCAGTGCTCACCGGCCTGGTCGGCGCGCTGTCGGCCTTCTATCACGACAGCACCGACATCAACAACCCCAAGCACCGTGAGATCGCGGCCATCCGCCTGATCGCCAAGCTGCCGACCCTGGTGGCCATGGCCTACAAATACGGCGTCGGCCAGCCCTTCATGTACCCGAAGAACGACCTGTCCTACGCAGGCAACTTCCTGCGCATGATGTTCGGCGTGCCCTGCGAGGACTATGTGGTCAACCCGGTGCTCGAGCGCGCCATGGACCGCATCTTCATCCTCCATGCGGACCACGAGCAAAACGCATCGACTTCCACCGTGCGCCTGTGCGGCTCCTCGGGCACCAACCCGTTTGCCGCCATCGCAGCTGGCGTGGCCTGCCTCTGGGGCCCTGCCCACGGCGGCGCCAACGAGGCCTGCCTGAACATGCTGGAGGACATCCAGCGCATGGGCGGCGTGGCCAAGGTCGGCGAGTTCATGAACCAGGTCAAGGACAAGAACTCCGGCGTCAAGCTGATGGGCTTCGGTCACCGGGTCTACAAAAACTATGACCCACGCGCCAAGCTGATGCAGGAAACCTGCAACGAGGTGCTGACCGAGCTGGGCCTGGAAAACGACCCGCTGTTCAAGCTGGCCAAGCAGCTCGAGAAAATCGCCCTGGAAGACGATTACTTCGTGCAGCGCAAGCTCTACCCGAACGTGGACTTCTACTCGGGCATCGTGCAGCGCGCCATCGGCATCCCGGTGAACCTGTTTACCGGCATCTTCGCCCTGGCCCGCACCGTCGGCTGGATCGCCCAGCTCAACGAGATGATCGGCGACCCCGAGTACAAAATCGGCCGCCCCCGTCAGCTCTTTACCGGCTCGGTGGCCCGCACCGTCAAGCCGCTGGCCCAGCGCTGATCGGGCGGACACTCACTTCAAGCCCGCACCATACGGGCTTGAAGTCGGGGCTGAGCTCAATCCTGCTGTGATCTGGGCAATCGCCGGGCCTGCCAGGCCAAGGATCCGCCCCATCCTCCGATGAAGCCAACCATAACTTTGATCACATCGAGGACCATGGCGTCTTTGTCCATCCAGAGCGCAGCCAGTACAAAACTGAGCAAGAGTGCCGCCATCGCGCTGGCAAAAATCAGACGGTGCTTGTGCATCGTCTTTTCAGCGTCTCGCTCGTCGCGGAGGTCTTCAGCCTGCGC
>JBILDR010000347.1:0-2551 GCA_044352515.1 Polaromonas sp. | reverse complement strand
CAATCAGCCGCAAGGCCAGCAGATTGACCGGATTGGCACGGCCATAAGCCAGGCTGAGCCGGGCCATCTCGCCCACAGCCTCCTCAGTGATGCCCAGATAGCGCAGCGCCTGGGGCGAAACAGGCAGGGCGGGCGCCAGGTCCAGCTTGTCCTCCATGGCCCAGGCCCAGCGCTGCAACTGCCCCTGCGCCAGCGGCGGACCGATGACAGACCAGGCCCATTGAATAGCGCCAGGCAGGGTGGCCAGGTGCCGAAAAATCAGCGCCACCATGGGCACACCGGCGGCGCGCCGAATCTGCGCGTAGATCGCCCGCACCGCATCGCTCGCCTGGGCCTCGGGCTGCTCGGGCAAGAAGGTCGCAGGCGCTGAGGGCGGAGGGCTGGTCATCAAAAATCCTGATTCCTAAGCTGATGCGTGTGCGATAGATTGTGCGCCAGCTGCACAGCGAAAGAGCCCAAAGCCTAG
The DNA here is from genome assembly GCA_044352515.1 of Polaromonas sp. Lineage (GTDB taxonomy): Bacteria > Pseudomonadota > Gammaproteobacteria > Burkholderiales > Burkholderiaceae_C > Polaromonas. The sequence goes on along the minus strand of JBILDR010000347.1, from coordinate 2,085 downwards.
GGTCAGTCCCGACACCTGGCTGCCTGCAAGACCGCCACAATGGGCCGAACAGATAGCCCGCCTGACAAACTCAGTCAAAGAACACACCGGCCTTGCCTGCAAGGGGCATGGGCCAGCGAGCGGGGGAGGAATGCACCGTGGAGAGGGCAGAGCACCCAACATCGATCGCCGACCTCAGCCAGGTCCATGTGGGCCAGCGCTGGCGCAGCGATGCCCGCACTCTGAACGAGCATGAGCTGGGCCTGGCCTGCATGCTCTCCAATGACTGGCACCCGATTCATGCCGACGCCCACTACGCCGCAGCCAGCGCCATGGGGCAAAGGGTGTTTCAGGGCGGCTACGGCGTGCTGCTGGCTTTGGGCATGGCCACCCGTTTCCCGGCCGTGGGCACGCGCCACGCTCTGGCGCTGGGCATGCAGGACTGGCATTTCCGCGCCCCGCTGTTCGTGGGCGATACGGTGCATGTGGAGGTCGAGCTGACTGAAATGCGCCGCACCTCGGACGGACGTCGCATGGTGCTCAAAAAACAAATCCGCCTGGTCAAACACGACGGTCAGGTGGCGCAGGAGGGCCAGGGCGGCTCGCTGGTCGAGCTATCGGCCGCGCATGGCGACCGCTTGGGGCAGCAGCCGTGAGTCTGTCCATGATCTGGGGCGATGTGCTCGAGCGCAACGCTCTGCTGTATCCGCAGCAAGAGGCGGTGGTGTTCGAGGGCCGCAGGTACAAGCAGCGTGAGTTTGCGGCGCTGGTGCGACGCAGCGCGCAGGCCCTGGCCGCACTGGGCCTGGCCCGGCATGGCCGGGTGGCCATCCTGGCCAAGAACTCGCCCGAATACCTGGCCCTTTATTTGGCGGCAGGCTTGGTGGGCTTTACCGCGGTAGGCATCAACTACCGCCTGTCGGTGGCCGAGCAGGCCGAGATCCTGGCCGATTGCGAGCCCCAGGTTTTTTTCTTCGACGCCGAGCATGCCCCAGCCGCCGCAGCGCTGATGCCCAAGCTGCCAGACAGCACGCCGCGCATCTGCCTGGACGCGCCAGCCAGCGGCGCGCTGGCCTGGGCCGACTGCCTGGCTGCAGCCAGCGAAGCGCCGCCCGCCGAGCGGGCCCAGGGCGACGACACGCTGCTGATGATCTACACCAGCGGCACCACCGGCAAGCCCAAGGGCGTGTTGCTCAGCAACGAGGGCATGCTGGAGACGGCCAAGGAATATGCGCTGGCCCAGGGCGCGCGCCCGACCGACCGCATGTTGGTGGTCATGCCCTTCTATCACATTGGGGGGCCGGGGCAGTTGCTGACCTACCTGCTCATGGGCGCGACCATTGTGCTGCACCGGCAGTTCGATGCGGCGCGCATCCTGCAGAGCATTGAGGAGGAAAAGGTCAGCGCAGCCCACTTTGCGCCGACCATGATCCAAATGCTGCTCGACGAGCAGGAGCGCAGACCGCGGCAGGTGGCCAGCCTGCAGACCGTCTGCTATGCGTCCGCGCCGATGTCGGTGGCCCTGTCCAAAAGGGCGCGGGCGGCATTTGGCGAGATCTTTGTGCAGATCTACGGCATGACCGAGCAGGGCATAGGCACGATGCTGCACAAGCACCAGCATTTCGACGAAGGCACGCCCGAAGAGGTCGGGCGCCTGGCTTCGGCCGGCCAGGCCTTTCTGGGCACGCAGATCAAGATCGTGCGCGAAGACGGCAGCCTGTGTGCGGCCATGGAAAGCGGCGAGATCTGCACCCGATCCAAGGCGCTGATGCAGGGCTACTGGCGCAAACCCGAGGCCACAGCGCAAGCCATCCAGCATGGCTGGATGCACACCGGCGATGTGGGCTACCTCGACCGCGAGGGCTACCTCTTCGTGCAGGATCGCAAGAAGGACATGATCATCTCCGGCGGCGAGAACATCTACTCGCGAGAGGTCGAAGAGGCGCTGCTGCTGCACCCGAGCGTGCTGGAGGCGGCGGTGATCGGCATTCCGGATGCCAAATGGGGCGAGACCGTCAAAGCCTTTGTCGCCTTCAAGCCGGCTCAGGCAGCCAGCGCTGAGGAACTCCAAAACCACTGCCGCAGCCTGATCGCCCACTACAAATG
>JBILDR010000144.1:0-8896 GCA_044352515.1 Polaromonas sp. | reverse complement strand
AGGAAGCCTCTTCCGAAGCCAAAAACAACACCGCATGGGCCACGTCCATGGCTGTGCCCAGGCGGCGTATCGGCACCGCCTTGCCGCGCAACTCACGCACCACCGGGTTGGCGTAAAACGGCGTGGAAATGCCCGCGTCAATAAAACCAGGCGCCACCGCATTGACCCTGATGCCCAAAGGCCCCCATTCCAGCCCCATCTGCTCGGTCAGGCGCGCCAAGCCCGCCTTGGCGGCCGGGTACGCGCCTGCCCCAGGTCCGGGGGCTAGGGAATTGACCGAGGTGATGTTGATGATGGCGCCGCTGCCGCGCTTTTGCATGCCACGGGCGCAGGCACGGGCCACCACATAGCAGGCGGTCAGATTGACGCTGATGACATCGGTGAAGTCGCTCAGGGCCATGTCCATCAAAGGCCCAAAACGGCCTATGCCGGCGTTGTTGACCAGCACATCCGGAGTCTGCTCCAAGCCATCGAACAGGGCCTGGACCTCAGCCTCGCGGGTGACATCGACCGCGATCGCCCGCGCATCGCTCAGGCCCTGGCTGACCTGCTCGGCCGTTTTCAGGTCGCGGTCGACCACCAGCACCCGGTAGCCGAGTTGGTCGGCGCGGCTGCAGATGGCAGCGCCCAGGCCGCCGCCACCGCCGGTGACCATGATCAGTTTTTTGCTCATGCTTGCCCCAAAACAACAGGATAGGAGCCCCAGTTGGGGCGTTCGGTATGGCTGGCCGCCTTCGGCGGCTTGTCAGGGTCTGGCCTGGCGCCCCGCTCAAACAAGGTGCGTACCAGCAGCGGCACGATGCCGTACTGGTGGGTCTGGGGGTCACAGTCGGGCCGCGGCAGCACACCGCCGTCCAGGTCGCGCCCTAGGCAGGTGTGCACGCCCACACCAAAGGTCAGACCCCAGGGCGGCACGCCCTCGGACACCACGCGGTGCGGGTTGAACACATCGGCATCGGCGCCGAAGATGGTTCTGTCGCGGTTGGCACTGGCCAGATCAATCACCACCCGGTCAGCCGGCTGCACCGCCTGCCCGGTGGGCAGGTGCATAGGGCACATGGGCTTGCGCCAAGCCACCGGGCTGGCCGGGTGCAGGCGCAGGCTTTCGTGCACGCAGCGCTGCTGAAACAACGGGTCCTTGCGCATGCGCAGGCCGTCTTCCGGGTGTACCTGCGCCCAGCTGTAGAGGTCGTGGAAGGCGTGGGTGGTGGCGTTGGCGGTGCTGTGCGAGCCGGCCTGCAGGTAAAACGCGATCTCGCGCATCATCAGCTCGGGCGGCAGTTCGATGCGGTCTTCGTTTTGCGCCAGCACCGTCAGCACATCGCGCGGCAAGTCGTCCTGGGTGATCTCGCCACGGCGCAGGCGCTCGAGCAAATCCCGCCGGCGGGCCAGCGAGGGCTGGTAGAAGCTATGGTCGAAGTCGCGCAGGGCCTCGCGCACCTCGGCGCGCACCTCTTCCTTGTTACGGGTCGAGTGAACCAAGGTGGCGCCTTCGCTGAAACTCATGACCAAGGCGCGCAGGTGCTCGGTCTCCTGCGTGGTGCGCAGTGGCCGGTCTATGCCCGCGAAGTCAGCGGTCAAATTCAGGGTGACGCGGTAGCCAAAGTCCACCAGGTCGGCTGCGCCAGCGGCTACAAAAGGCGCAATGGTTTGCGCCAAGGTGGCCGGAAATACTTCCTGCTCGTAGTAGCGGAAAAAATCGCGCCGGAAAACCTTGAGCTCCAGCAAGCGACGCGCACGGTGCTCGGCGCCGTGCAGCACCAAGAGCACATCGGCCATGATGACCGCGCCTTCGTCATAGAGCGACTGCGCCAGCTGCTGCTCGCGCAGGCATTCGAGCGCATCCTTGTAGCCTTGAACCGTTAGAGCCATGCCTGCCCCTCAGACACCGAAGAGCAGCGGATAGCTGGACCAGTTGTTGCGGATGGTCGAACGGTCCACCACACCCGGCCGATCGGGGTCGGGGCGCGCCCCGTTCATGAGCAACTCGTGAACGATCAGGGTCACCGTGCCCCACTGTTGGTCCTGCTCGCGGGCATCGGCGCGGGGCAGCAGACCGGCGGCCAGATTCAAGCCTATGCAGGCGTGCATGCCCATACCGAAAGACAAGCCATAGGGACTGGCCTGCTTGGAGGCGGGCCGGTGCGGGTTGTATTGCGCCGCATCGGCGCCAAAAACACCCACGTCGCGGTTGGCCGCCATCAGGTCGACCGAGACCATGTCCTGCTCGGTGGCGTCCTGGCCGGTGGGCAGGTGCACCGGGCAGGTCGGACGCCGGCCCGCCGTCGGGCTCGAGGGGTGCAGACGCATGCTTTCATGGATGGCGCGCTGCAGGAAAAACCGGTCCTGCTCGTAGCGCTTTGCATCTTCAGGATGCTCGGTGCGCCAGGTAAAGATTTCATGCACCGCGTGGGTGAGCGTGTGTATGGTGGTGAAGGCGCCGGCGAGCAGAAAGAAACCGATTTCCTTCATCAGCACCTCGTGCTCGATCGGATGTTCAGGCGCATTGCGCAACAACTCCAGCAGCACATCCCGCGGCAGGCTGTCCTCGCTGCGCTGGCCGCTGGCCAACTCGGCCAGCAGGGTCTGCCGGCGCTGCATCGAGGGCCGAAAGAACACCTGGTCGAATTCGTCCATCGCCTGCTGGATTTCAGCCTTGATGGCCTCCTTGTCGCCCAAAGCCTGGCCCAAAGTGGCGGCCTTGCCGAAGGTGCGCAGGATGTGCAGCAGTTGGGCGGTTTCCTCGGGCGTGCGCAGCGGACGGTCCACGCCGGAAAAGTCGGCGGTCAGATTCATCATCACCCGAAAGCCAAAATCGACCAGGTCGGTTTTGCCGCTGGCCAGATAGGGGGCCAGGGTTTCCTTCAGGGTTTGCGGAAAGACCTGCGTCTCGTACCACTGGAAAAAATCACGCCGAAACACCTTGGTTTCGATATTGCGGCGCTGGCGGTGCTCCTGCCCGTGCAGATTGACCAGCACCTTCTCCATGAGGATGGCGCCCTCGTCATAAAGCGCCTGACGCAGATCGGCCATGCGCAAAGTCTCGTTGGCCAACTGATAACCGGAAACGACGATAGACGCCATCATGCCCTCCCCTTGCACAGTCGCGAGAACGACCTTCAGCCCTTTAAAACGATTTCGTTTAAATCGAAATCGCTTAAATCGAATTCGTTAAGTTACTGCACCGCCACCCGGCTGTCAAGATGACTGCGGGTATTTCCTAGCGAAACCGCCCCGCCTCCCGAGCCGGCCTGCAAAAACCGCAGGCGAAAAAAAAGCCCCTCGAGAGGGGCTTTTTTGTAAGGCCAAGAAGAATCACTTCTTCTTTTCGCAGGCCTTGTTTTTCTCGTTTTCTTTCTTGGAGCAGTCGACTTTCTTGTCGTCCATCTTGCCGCCTGCATGGCTGCCGGCAAAGGAAGGAGCAGAAGCCAGCATGAATGCGGCGCTCAGGGCTGCGATCAGAAATTTCATGGAAGTACCTTTGAATGAAGGGATTGAGCTTAGTCCAGCTGAACTTGACCGGCCGCGCGGATACTATCACTTATTGAAAGGTCACATTTGAAATTCAAAGAATCTGGAACGTCTCACAGGGCTGCGTGGGCTTGCGCGCCGTTGAGCCTGACCGTGGCACTGGTGCTGCAGCCCAGTATGGCGCAGGAGCGCTTTCGACCGGCTGATGCCAGCGTCGTGCTGGCGCCATCGGTTCACGCGCAGGGCCAACGCGAAGGCTCCCTGCGCTCCCTGGAGCAAGCCTGGCGGGCCGACCCCCGGCGCATGGACACCGCCCTGACCTATGCCCGGGCGGTCTTTAACCTGGGCCTGCTCGAGGGAGACCTGCGCTGGTTTGGCTCGGCCAAGGCGGCCTTGACGCCCTGGTGGCAGGCCAGCGACCTGCCCGCCGAGGCTTTTTTCCTCAGGGGCTTGGTCAAGCAGGGCTTTCACGAGTTTGACGGCGGCTTGCAGGACATCAACGCCGCCATTGCCAAGGAGCCCCAGCGGGCCGAATTTTGGTCCTGGCGCTTTGCCTTGCATCTGCTGCGGGCGGACATGACAGCCGCCCGCAAGGACAGCGAGGACATCGAGCGCCTGTTCGGACGCAGCGAAGCCGAGGTCTACCGCGCGATCCTGCACTACCGCAGCGGACAACCCCAGGCGGCCATCCCTGTGCTCAAGACCAAGATCGCCGCCGCTGATTTTCAAAGTCCGTCTGCCCAACAATGGCTGGGATTTCACTTGGGCGAGGCCTTGCGCGTCGCTGGCCAAGCCGAAGCTGCGGTCGCGGTCTGGGACAAACAGCTCAAAGCCCATCCCAAATCGCATGCCCTGAGATTGGCTCTGGTCGAACTGCTCAACGAACGGGGCCAGTTTGCCCAGGCCAAGGCTGCAGCAGGCGGTCCGCCCATGACCGACGCGCTCCTCACGCAGGCCCTGCTGGCCAGCCGGGGACTCAAGGACGGTCAGGAGCAGCGGCTCGAAAAAATGCTGCAAGAGCGCTATGCGGCCCAGGCGCTGCGGCAAGAAGCGCTGATTGAAAGGCCTCGCCTGATTTACCTCATCAGCTACGGCAAGGATCTGGCTGCGGGCCTGGCCCTGTCCATCGACAACTGGAAGCTGCAAAAAGAGCCGCCCGACGCGGTGCTGTTCGCGCAAGTGGCCCTGGCGCTCGATCAGCCTCGGGCGGCCGAACCGGTGCTGACGTGGGCCAAAGCCACCGGCTATACCGAGCCGGCCCTGGCCAAATTGATCGGGCAAATCCAGGCGCACCCGCGCTGGACGGGGGGCAAGCCATGACGACGCTGCGCAAGGCCTGGAGCATCTGGCTGCTTGGCCTCTTTCTGGCAGCGCTCTGGCCCGGCAGCCAAGCGCTGGCCCATTCCAGCAGCAACAGCTATCTGACCCTGAGCGCGCCTGAGGGCAAGCTCACGCTGCGCGCCGATATTCACTGGCGCGACGTCGACCTGATGCTCGACCTCGATGGCGACCGCGACGGCCGCGTCACCTGGGCAGAAGCAAGCGCACGGGCCCAAGACATTCAGGCTTGGCTCAGTCAAGGCCTGGGCTTGGGCGAGAGCGGGCAAGCCTGCACCTTGGGGCCAGCCGATCTGCAGGCCAGCGAACGCGCCGACGGCGGCTACCTCAGCGCCTTGTGGCTGGTGAACTGCCCCAGCCTGCGCGAGCTACCACAGGCCAGGCTGGACATGCGCTACGGCCTCATGTTCGCGCAGGACTCCCTGCACCGGGGCCTGCTCAAGGTGGAGTTGCCGGACTTTCAAAGCAGCGCCATCTTCAGCCCCGAGCGCCCCACCGTGCTGCTAAGCCAAGCCGATGGCAGCGCACTGCGGGTCTTCGGCCGCTATCTCATCGAGGGCGTCTGGCACATCTGGATAGGCGTAGACCATATCGTCTTCCTGCTCAGTCTGCTGGTCTTGGCACCGCTGCTGGCCGCTCGGCAGCCGGTGCATCGCTGGCGCGGCGCCGAGCGCCCCAAGCCGGTGGTGATGGATGTGCTGGCGGTGGTCACCGCCTTTACCGTCGCGCACTCCATCACCCTGGGCCTGTCGGTCATGAAGTGGCTTGAGCCCTCGCCCGACCTCATCGAGCCGGCGATTGCCCTGTCGGTGGTGGTGGCTGCGCTCAACAACCTGGTGGGCTGGAGCGCGCTGCGGCGCTGGCGCCTGGCCTTTGTGTTTGGCCTGGTGCACGGCTTCGGCTTTGCCAATGTGCTGCTCGACCTGGGCCTGCCGGCCAGTGCACTGGCCGGCGCCCTCGCCGGCTTCAATGTCGGCGTTGAGCTCGGCCAGCTGGCCATCGTGCTGGTCTTCCTGCCCCTGGCCTGGCTGATGCGCGGCACCGCCTTTTACCGCTGGGTGGTGGTGACCGGTGGCTCGCTGGCCATTGCACTGGCCGGCCTGCTGTGGACGCTCGAGCGCACCGGCTTGATCGAGCTCTGATGCACGCCGCAAACCGCCCAGGGCTAAACTGATTAGAAATTAAGGAGAGCTTTTCATGAAATTCATCGCAAGCCTGATCCTGGGCATGGCCCTGAGCTTGAGCGCCGCAGCACAGACGGTGGCGCAAACCGCTGCCGACAAGGTGGTCTACCACATCGACAACGCGGCCGCGCAGGCCACCAAGGGCCTGCGCAACATCCGCAACCACCTTGATGTGGCGCCCGAGACCCAGATCGTGGTGGTGACCCATGCCGACGGCGTGGACTTCCTGATGGAAGGCGCCAAGGACAAGAACAACACCAACGTCGACTATGGCGCGCTGGTGTCTGCGCTCAAGGCGCGCGGCGTGCGCTTCGAGATCTGCGAGATCACCCTCAAGAACCGCAACCTGAACAAGGCCCAGTTCTCCATGGACGCCGAATTCACCCCCTCGGGCGTGGTACGGGTCGGCCGGCTGCAGGCCCGAGAGGGCTACGGCTATATCAAGCCCTGAGGCGGCCGAGCGCCGCATCAAGGCTCAGATCATCGGCACCAAAGAGCCGTCCATCATCAGGTTGACGCCATTGATGTAGCTGGCCCGGCTGGAGGCCAGAAACACCACCGCGTTGGCCACCTCCTGCGGGTCGGCGATGCGGCCCAAAGGCAACTTCTCCACCGTGCGGGCCAGGGCCGTCTCTTTGGAGATCTGGCTGTTGCGGGCATCGGTTTCAATGGCCTTGTCCAGACGCTCGGTCAAGGTCATGCCGGGATTGACCCCGTTGACCCGCACCCCCTGCCCTGCATAAGCATTGGCCAGGCCGGCGGTGGCGAGCATCAGCGCCGCATTGGCCGAGCCGCCAGGCAGGTGCACCGGGCTGGCGACCTTGCCGCCATTGCCGATCACGTTGACGATGGCGCCCTGCCCGCGCGCTGCCATCGCCTTGATGGTGGGGTCCATCATGTGAACATAGCTAAAGAACTTGGACTGCATCGCATCGTGCCAGGCCTGGGGCGTCAGCTCGGGCGCGGGGGTGCGCTTGGCCGCCCCAGCCGAGTTGACCAGCACATCCACCGGGCCATTGAGGCTTTGCGCCTGCGCCAGCGCCTGAGCCGCCTGGCTGGCATCGGTCAGATCGGCCGCGCACACATGGACCACTGCCGAAGGCGCTTTCTCGAGCAGCTTGCGCTTGGCGGCGTCCAGGGTTTCAGCCTGCCGGGCCACCAGGGTGACGCGGGCGCCCTCTTGCAAGAAGGCAGCGGCGCAGGCCAAGCCTATGCCCTTGCTGCCGCCGGTGATCATTACATGCATGTCTTTCAGATTTAAATCCATGGTGTGTCCAAAGTACGAGGTTCAAGAAAGGGTCAGGCCGACCAGCGCGCGCAGATCGGCCAGCTGCTCGGTGGCGCGAATTTGCTCGAGCAGCCGATCGGCGTCGCAGTGCGGCGCGCCATGGGCGAGCAGGTCGTGAAACTTCAAGGCCAGCCCGGTATCGTCCAGGCTGGGATGCTCCTCACCCGGCGCCGGTGTATGGCGGGCCTGCAGCAGCGCGCCCCGGTGCAGCTGGACTTCGACCGCCGACTCCTGTTGGCTCAAGCCCTCATCGGCCAGCACCTGCACCTTCGCGCGCAGGGACTGGCTCTGCGCCACTGCTGCGTCGGTAAAGCGGCGCACACCGGCCTGGCCTTCGAGCAGCATGATGGCCGCCGCATGCTGCAAGCTGAGCTTGGCTTGCAGGCCGTCGGCCGGCTGGGGACGGTTGGCGCGGGTGGCGGCCAGGGGCGTGACCCGCAGTGTGATCTGCGCCACCGCATCGGCCGCAAGCACGCCATGCGCCTGCACCAGCGCCAGGCAGGCCTTGAGCGTCGGGTGCAGCAAAAAGCCGCAGGGATAGGGTTTGAAGCGGTTCTCCTCGACCTGCCAGTGGGCGTCGGCACCCGGCAGCTTGCCGAGGGCGAAGCCACCCTCGCCCATCAGCGCGCCAAAACCAAAGCGATCTTCCAGCACCGCAGTGCTGGCGCTCAGCCCCGCCTGCGCGTACTGGGCAGCCAGCAGGCCATTGCGCGCCGCGTGGGCGATGTTCAAGCTCTTGGCGCTGCTGCCCAGGCTGGCCACCAGACCGCTGGCCTGGGTGGCGGCATGGCCCAAGGCCCAGACCATGCGGTTTTCGTCCAGCTGCATCAGTCGGCCTACGGCGGCGGCGGCGCCGAACACACCACAGCTTGCGGTGATGTGCCAGCCCTTGGCGTAATGCGCAGGCGATACCGCCAGCCCCACCGCGCATTCGACCTCCATGCCCAACAGGAAGGCCAGCAACGCGTCGGCACCGCTGCAAGGGTACTGGCTGCTCCAGGCCACCACGGCCGAGGCTACCGGGCCGGCCGGATGAATGGCGGTGGCCCAATGGGTATCGTCGAAGTCCAGGATGTTGGAGGCAAAGGCGTGGACCAGCGCAGCCGAAGGCAGATCAAGCCGCTCACTGCGCCCCAAAAGCGGCGCGGAGCCCGCAGCCCCGAGCGGCCGCAGCGCGGCCACCAGGCGGTCGACCTGCGGGTCGGCGGCGCCACCCAGAGCGCAGCCCCACCAGTTCAGCCAGGAACGCCGCGTGGCCAGGCGCGCCGCCTCAGGTACCTCTGCCCACTGCGTTTGTACCGCCCATCGGGCCAGAGCCAGCGTGGGGGATTCAAGCAGATCGTCCATCCAGGCTCAGTTGGCCACCACGCCGGCGCGCTTGACCACCGGGCCCCAGCGATCGAGCTCTTGCTTGACGTAAGCAGCGGCCTGCTCGGGGCTGCCGCCCAGCGGCTCGGTCCCCTGGGCCGCAAAACGCTCGAGCACATCGGGCGACTTGAGCGCCTGATTCACCTCGCGGTTGATGCGGGCAATGATCTCGGGCGGCGTGCCGGCCGGCGCCATCAGCCCATACCACAGGGCTACATTGACCGCCGGCAGGCCAAGCTCTGCAAAG
>JBILDR010000346.1:0-2561 GCA_044352515.1 Polaromonas sp. | reverse complement strand
AGCCGCCGCGGCAATACGGACGCAGCCGCAGCCGGCTGTGCAGACAAAACGCGGGTCAGAGTTTCAGACATAGATCCAGAGATTAGCGCAGCTGCCATCAAGGCGCCACGCTCAGGAGATAAGCCACGATATCGTCCAGGCCTTGCGCACTGAGCACCGTCTGCCCCTTGTAGGCCGACGCCACCCCTTGCAGGCCCTCGGTACTGAAATAAACCGGCATGATGGTGGCGGGATTAAACAGGCGGGCATCGGCAATGCGCCGGCGCAGCTGCTCAGCGGTGCTGCGCTGGCCAATGCCGACCAGGGACGGGCCGAGCTCACCGCCGGCCGGCAGGCCTGGCACCATATGGCAGAGCACGCAGCCCGACTCGCTGCGGTTGGCCAGCAGCAGCCGGCCGCGCTCCACACTGCCAATGCCAGCCGCCGAGGGCGGCGGCAGGGACTGCGCGGCCGCCGTACCCAGCAGGGCGCAGGCCAACGCCCCGAGGGGCGCGGCCCAGCCCATCATGCCCTGGCCAGACTCAGCCCGTGGTTTTTCAGGGGCAGAGAGCGAAAGCGTTTGCCGGTGGCGGCCGAAATCGCGTTGACCAGGGCCGGGGCCAAGGGCGCCTGTGCGGGCTCGCCCACACCGCCCCAAAAGCCCCCTGTGCAGGCAATGACCGACTGCACCTTGGGCATCTCGTTGAGCTTCATCATCCGGTAGTCGTGGAAGTTGGACTGCTCAATGCGGCCCTCCTTGACCGTCATCTCGCCCCAGAAGATCGCGCTCAAACCGTGGACCACGCTGCCCTCAATCTGCGCCTCGATGTTGTCCGGGTTGACCGCATAGCCGCAATCGATGCCCATCACCACGCGGTGGATCTTGACCTCGCTGCGCGCATTGACCGACACCTCGCAAACGCAGGCGGTGTAGCTGCCATAGCCTTCGGTTTCGGCAATGCCGCGAAACACCCCGGCTGGCAGCGGCTTGCCCCAATCGGCGGCCTTGGCCACCGCTTCGAGGATGGACCGGTCACGAGGATGCTTGCCCCCCAGCATGCTCAGCCGGAAAGCCAGCGGGTCTTTGCCTGCCGCAGCGGCCATCTCGTCGATGAAGCACTCGCGCATATAAGGATTTTGCGAGTGGCCGACGGTACGCCAGAAACCCACCGGCACATTGGTGTTGCGCTGTGCATAGTCCACCAAGCTGTTGGGGATGTCGTAGGGATGGTCATTGAAGCTGGCCACCGCCTGGCCGTCAACGCCCTTGGGCAAGGGCAGGCGCAACAAGGTGGCCAGAATCGAAGGCGCCGACACCCGAATGTGCAGCGCATCCACGGTGCCCTGCGCATTGAGCGCGCCCTTAAAGCGCACCAAGCTGGCTGGACGGTACAGGTCATGCTGCATGTCCTCTTCGCGGCTCCAGACCATCTTGACCGCCTTGCCCGGCATCTCCTTGGCAATCATCACCGCCTGGCGGGTGAAGTCCTGCGGGCTCTTGCGGCCCAGACCGCCGCCGAGCTGCATCGGGTGCACCAGCACCTTGGACTGATCAATGCCGGCCGTGCGGGCCGCCGTGGCCAAGGTGGCCTCGGGGTTTTGGGTGGAGGTCCAGATCTCGAGCTTATCGGCCTGCAGCCAGGCGGTGCAGACCATGGGCTCCATGGTGGCGTGGGCCAGATAGGGCGTGTAGTACTCCGCCTCGACGACCTTGCCCGCCTTGCCCAAGGCCTCAACCGTATTGCCGTCGCTGCGGGCTACCGCCAGCTCGGGCTGATCGAAGCCGCCCTTGAAGTGCTCCATGATGCTGGCCGTGCTGAGCTGACCATGCGGGCCCACGTCCCAGTCCACCGCCACCTCACGCAGCGCCTCTTTGGCGCGCCAGTAGTTGTCGGCCACCACCGCCACGAACTCACCGAGATTGAGCACCTTGACAACGCCACGGCGGTTTTGCACCTTGGACGCGTCCATGGTGCGCACTTTGCCATTAAAGACCGGGCAGGCCGCCACAGCGGCGTGCAGCATGCCGGGCACCTGGGCGTCGATGCCATAGCGGATGCGGCCGGTGACGATGTCAGGAATGTCGACCCGTGCAATCGGCTTGCCGACGATGGTCCAGTTCTTGGGGTCCTTGAGCTGAACTTCCTTGGGCGGATCCATCTTGGCAGCGGCCAGGGCCAGCTTGCCGTAAGTGATAGAGCGCTTGCTGGCCGCGTGGGTCACCCGGCCCTTGGTCGTGGTGCACTCGCTGGCCGGCACACCCCATTGCTGGGCGGCCGTTGCCACCAGCATGTGCCGGGCGGTGGCACCGGCCTTGCGCAGGTATTCCTGCGACTGGCGGATGGTGCGGCTGCCCACGGTGGCCATGTCGCCATAGGCGCGCTTGGAGGCCAAATTCTCATGGGCCGGCACGTATTCAATACGCACCCGACTCCAGTCGGCATCAAGCTCCTCGGCCACCAACATCGGTGCCGAAGTCCGGCTGCCCTGGCCCATTTCGGTGCGGGCGTAACGGATCACCACCGTCTCGTCGGGCCGCACCTCGACCCAAGCGTTGAGCTTGGGCGCACCGGACGCCTCGC
>JBILDR010000345.1:0-2562 GCA_044352515.1 Polaromonas sp. | reverse complement strand
AGGGCCTCGGGCTGCTTGGGGCGGCCGCTCCGAATCATGCCGAGTTGGTGTGAGGGGGCGCGCCGATGACGGGTATCTGCTGACTTTCTCCTTTTTGTATTATCAAGTATATTTTTTGACATTTTTTAACGTAGAGTCGCATTGGGGGCGCGGTCCGACATCGACGTTCGTCGCCGGCAGCTTGAGGCCCAGGCTACAGTCAGTTACGAGGAGATGTGTGCATGGTGACAACCCAAGCCATCAAGGGTGGTTTCGAGCTCAATCTTGGCCGAGGTCAGGGGGGGCAGGTCAAGGTCGACACCCGGCAGGTTGACGCCTTGCTTAAACAGATGCGCACCTCGCCCGGTTATGACAAGGCTAAATCCAAATTCGAATTCCGTTTGCAGGAGCGCGATGGTCGGACCTATCTGCAGCTCAAAGAGCGCAATCTGGCCGGTCGATTCAAGGGCATGCTGGGGCTAAGCAATGCGTCGCAAGAGCGGCGGGCCGCGCTGAATCTCCTGCAGCAGCACTATGGCTTACCCGCTGCACCCCGGGCTGAAGGCCAGCATGTCAATACCGAGCAGGCCTTGAGTTTCCAGCGCGGCCATGAGGCCCAGTGGAGCAAGACGGCCGAGGATATGAGCAATATCTTCGGCTACCAAGTGCTGCCTGCTCGACAGGAGGGCGATGTGCGGGCCATGCTGGGCCGCTGTCATGAAGACTTGACGGCTTCTGGCCGGGCTGCGCCCGGCCAATCGGAGGCCGGGCCGCTGGCCCCGATGTTCGATCGTGGGGTTCTCAACAGCCTGGCCCGCTCCAAGCTGCAGGTGGACGGCGACCGCCTGACGCTGTCCTCTGATGGACCGTCAGATGGGCTCAGCGTCGGTCAGAGGTTGGAGGCCATTGTGGGTTTCGTCGAAAAGCACACCGGTGCTATGCGCACCGCCGAGCCCGAGCAGTTTCAGCGCGTGCTCGACCGCCTGATGCGCAACGAGTCCTTCAAGTTTTCCGGAGATCTGACCCGCCAGATTGCCGATCACGGCCTTCAGGAACGAGGACTTGCCACCAGCGCCTTCCTGCAGTCGCGGGTGACCGAGTTTCAGTTTGATCGCGACGGTTTCCGGGTCACCCAAAGTGCTGGGGGCTCGGTCGAGATGGGTGGGCTCGAGCCGGATGAAGGTGGAGCCATCGCTGGCAGGCTGGCTACTGCATCGGGAGTAAGTGCCTCGCAAACTTTTTCCCTGAGCCTGCAGGACCTGTCGCAGGATGATTTCGACGTAGCCCGGGCGGCCAAAAATCTTCAGGTTCGCGACCATCTCATCGTCGATTTCGAGCGTCACGAGGCGGCTGAGCCATCGCCCCCGCCACTGCCGTCCTCACGGCCTGATGCACCGGCGCCTGTGTACAACCCCTTCGAGGACTGATGCAATGGCCAGCCCTGATTTTTCTCACCCCAGGCACCTGATTCTTGCGGCCCTGGACATGGCCGGCTTGCCACTGAGCGACTTACCCGACGAGTTCCTGGCGGGAACTCAGGAGGATGATTTTTCGCTGGAATTCGATATGCCCGGTGGAGCAGAACTGTTGCTGTGCTTCGACGGACAGGAAGATCATTTTGATCTGTTGCTGCGCTTGCCGCAGTCGGCCGATGTCGCCTGGCGCACGGCTTTCGCGCTGGAGATGAACCGCGCCCTCGAACCCCATCAGCGTATTCAATGCGCCGGTCCGCAAGGCAGGATCGAGCTGCTGAGCTGCTTTCAAGCCGGTTCTATGCAGGCCGAGGACCTGGCGCTGGCGGTGCTGGACCTGTGTGTCCTGGAGCAACGCTTTGAACAAGCGACGCCGTCCGACCCAGGTGCTGGCCTCAGCGATCAGGTTCCCCATTGGTTGTACCTGCGGGCTTGAGTCACTTTCTCCACCAATTTTCAGGAAGCTGCGCCATGGACCAAAACCAAGCCTCCAGTCTTGAGCGGCTGCGTGCCGCGCTGTGCCAGTCCTTTGGCTGGCAGCTGCCCGACAACGCCGATTCCCTGGATCTGGAGTTACCTGACGGCTTGCCGGTGTCCATCAGCCTATCGCCCGACGGTCGGGACCTGGTTTTCTATAGCGGGCTGCAGGACATGGTCGTGCCCAGCCAGGTGGTGCTGATGGCCGCCGCCCTGAGCTTGAACCTGCATCAAGAGGCGACGCGGGGCGGCGCTATCGGGCTTGATGCTCAGGGTGGGGCGCTGGTTTACTCCTGGCGCATGCCAGCCGAGGCCGAGCTCGAACAGGTGCTGGGCGCGCTCGACGGTTTTTGTGCGACTGCGATGGAGCTTGCTGCCAAGCTGCAGGCCGAGCTCCAGGAATGGCCGCCGCAAGACCTTCAGCGGCTCGAGCGTGCCGCCGCCGGGCTGTCTGACCCCGGCGAATTGGAAGGCGACAGTCTGGACACCGCCGCGAAGCAGGCCGAATTGACTGCGTATTCCGGCGAACGTGACCGACGATTCCGGTCCATCGTGACCGGTCGTGCTGCGTGAGGTGTTGCGCGCTCAAATTTTAGTTTGGTCGGTCACGATGGGTCTGGATTCTTCTCCTGTT
>JBILDR010000143.1:0-8984 GCA_044352515.1 Polaromonas sp. | reverse complement strand
GTACCGCCAACTTTGTGGTCGAAAACGTCGCTGGCGCCGGTGGCACCATCGCACCGGCCCGTGTGGCCAAAGCCGCGCCGGACGGCCACACGCTGCTGGTGCATCACATTGGCATGGCGGCCACTGCGGCCCTGTACCGCAAGCTGGCCTACAAGCCGCTGGAGGACTTCGAATACCTGGGTATGGTCAATGAAGTGCCCATGACGCTGATCGGCAAGCCCCAGTTGCCGGCCAACACCTACCGTGACTTCGAAAACTACATCCGCGCCAATGCCGGCAAGCTCAATATTGCCCATGCCGGCCTGGGCTCAGCCTCGCATTTGTGTGGCCTGATGTGGCAGTCGCGCCTGCAAGCGGCCGAGGCCATGGTCACCATTCCTTTTGGCGGAACCGCGCCAGCGATGAACGCATTGGTCGGTGGCCAGGTCGATGTGATGTGCGACCAGACCACCAACACCACCGGCCAGATTGAAGCCGGTCGGGTCAAGGCCTTTGCGGTGACCACCGCCCGGCCTTTGAGCAACCACAAGCTACTCAAAGACTACCCCACACTCAGCGAAATGGGCATGCGCGGCTTTGACCTGACCATCTGGCATGGTGTTTACGCTCCCAAGGGCACGCCGCCGGCCATCCTCGCCCAACTCAACGATGCCCTGAAGAAGGCGCTGAAGGATCCGGAGTTCATCAAAAAGCAAGAGGGCCTGGGCGCTATCGTGGTCAATGACAAGCGGGTCGAGCCAGCCAATCACAAGGCCTTCGTCGCCGGCGAAATCGCCAAACTCAAACCCGTGATTGACGCCGCCGGCAAGTACGCCGACTGACGACGGATAACATGCCAGCAAAAGCGCCTGCTGGTCAGGCGCTTTTTTTGTGTCATTGCCGCCGCCACGGCCACCCCGACAAGGCGTTTAGTGATTTGCCCTCTGGCGCTAGTCGCCTGCATGGCTTAGAAACCTCTCTATCGCGCCATCTGCCACCTAGGAGCCTGCCATGAATACCGCACACCTTGCACTGAGCCGCCGCCTCGGCCTCTCACTGAGCGCAGCCGTCTTGCTGGCTGCCGGCCTGAGCGCGACGGGCGCGTGGGCGCAGGGCAGTTGGCCGAGCCGGCCTGTCCGTATCGTGGTGCCCTTCCCGCCCGGCGGCACCACCGACATCCTGGCGCGCGCAGTGGCGCCGGAGCTGGGCAAGGCTTTTGGCCAGCCTTTTGTCATCGAAAACCGGGGCGGGGCCGGCGGTAACGTCGGTGCAGAAATCGTCGCCAAGTCAGGCAATGACGGCTACACGCTGCTCATGGGCACGGTGGGTACCCACGGCATCAACCGCGCCCTATACGACAAACTGCCCTACGACCCGATCAAGGACTTCGTGCCGATCACCGTGGTGGCGGCGGTGCCCAATGTGATGGTGATGAATACCGAAAAGGCGCGCAGCCTGGGTATCAACTCGGTCCAGGACTTCATCAGCTATGCCAAGGCGCGCCCCGGCAAGCTGAACATGGCCTCCAGCGGCAGCGGCACCTCCATCCACATGGCTGGCGAACTCTTCAAAAGCCAGGCCGGCATCTTCATGGTCCATGTGCCCTATCGCGGCTCCAGCCCAGCCCTGCTGGACCTGATCTCGGGCACCATGGATGTGATGTTCGACAACCTCCCCTCGTCCATGCAGCACATCCGTTCCGGCAAGCTCAAGGCCTTCGCGGTGACCAGCAGCCAGCGCTCCTCGGCCCTGCCCGATGTCCCCACCATCGAAGAGGCCGCAAAACTCAAGGGCTTTGAGGCCAGCAGCTGGTTCGGGCTGCTGGCACCGGCAGGCACCCCCAGCGACATCGTCAACCGCATTCAACGCGAAGTAGCACGCGCGCTCAGTGACCCCAGCATCAAAGAAAAACTACAGGCCCAAGGCGCCATACCCGGCGGTATCACCCCGCAGGAATTCACCCGCCTGATCGACAGCGAACATGTCAAATGGGCTCAGGTGGTCAAGATCTCGGGCGCCAAGGCCGATTGAGCCTGGAAACGGCCTGGACGCTCTGGTGTGAATACGAGCGCCTCAGACGCCTTAGACGCCCCAGACCACAGGGTCGCCATGCTGCAAACTGATGCGGAGCATCTCGATGAAGGGCTGCACCCGTTGGCGGAGATGGACCCCTTCACCCTCGGGTGACTCCCGGGTCTGACCGGCCTCGAACGCGGCGCGGGCCTGGGCAAACTCCAACTCCTCCTGCGCCACCGCCGCCTGCAAGGCAGCGATCGCCACCGGCAGTTGCTCAACCAGCACGATGCCCTGCGGTCCCGGCTCCTTGCCGATGATCTCCAGCACCCTCTTGCCGTTAGGCTCAAGCATGATGACGTCGCCGGCGTTCTTGGTCTTGAATCGATACAGCATGAGGCTACTCCACGTCTGGCAGGCTGGCGCTCCCAAAGGACCGCCGTTGTCGCCTCATTATCAGCGGCCCGAGGACTGCTATCGTGTCAGACGGCGCCCTCAACCGACCCCACCGTGTCGCGGCACAGGACCAGGCACAAAAGCTGGCCACCTGCTCGGCCGGACCACTATCATTGATGATGTGCATCACTCCAGTCAAAGCGCCCAACATGCCCACCTACCATATTGAAATGTTCGAAGGCCGCACGGCCGAGCAAAAAAAGAAGCTGGTCGAGGAAATCACTCGGGTGACGGTCGAGGTCCTGGGAGGCTCGCCCGAATCGGTCGACATCATCATCAGCGACGTCAAGCGCGAGAACTGGGCCACCGGCGGGAAGCTCTGGTCCGAACCACTCAGCTGAGCTGCCGATGTGCCAGCTGCTGGGACTCAACTGCAACTCACCCATCCATGTTGGCTTCAGTTTCTCTGGCTTCGCCCAGCGAGGCGGTCGCACCGACGAGCACCGCGACGGTTGGGGCATCGCTTTCTTTGAAGGCGGCCACGACAAGGGCGTTCGCCACTTTGTCGACACCCAGCCCGCCTGCGAATCACCGATGGCCAAATTTGTGCGCAGCTACCCCATCAAGAGCCGCAACGTCATCTCACACATCCGCAAAGCCACCCGGGGTCCGGTAGCACTGGAAAATTGCCACCCCTTCGTGCGCGAACTCTGGGGGCGCTATTGGGTGTTTGCCCACAACGGCACTCTCGAGGATTTTTCGCCTCGGCTGCATGCGAGCTTTCAGCCGGTCGGCGGCACCGACAGCGAGTGGGCATTTTGCTGGCTCATGCAGGAGCTGGCCAAATCTCACGCCGGCATGCCCCAATTGGCCGAGCTGACAATCACGCTGCGCGAGCTCTCAGCGCAAATTGCTGGGCACGGCACTTTCAATTTTCTGCTCAGCAACGGTTTGGCACTGTGGGCCCATGCCTCGACCCACCTGCACTATCTTGAGCGGCGGCATCCCTTTGCCCATGCCCAACTCAAAGACGCGGACCTGGTGATCGACTTTGCTGCACACAACCATCCGGCCGACAAGGTGGCTGTGGTGGTGACCGCGCCGCTGACCACCAACGAGGACTGGCGCGCCTTTTCGCCGCTATCGATGAAGGTTTTTGTCGACGGCCAGGCGGTTTAGACGCTCAAGTCAGTTGGGCCTGCAGGGCGTCCATGAACATCGCCGCCACATCAAACCCGGTCTGGTCGGTGATTTCCTGGAAACAGGTCGGACTCGTGACATTGATTTCGGTCACGTTGTCGCCGATCACATCAATGCCGACCAAGAGCAGGCCGCGCGCGGCCAGTACAGGCCCGATGCTCTGCGCGATTTCACGATCGCGTGCCGACAAGGCCTGAGCCACGCCCAGGCCACCGGCCGCCAAATTGCCACGCACCTCGCCGCCTTGCGGGATGCGCGCCAGGGCAAAGGGAACTGGCTTGCCGCCGATCACCAGCACCCGCTTGTCGCCCTGAGCGATGGCGGGCAAAAAGCGCTGGACCATCACGGTCTGCGCGCCGTCGCGATTGAGCGTCTCGATGATGCCGCCCAGGTTCAGGCCATCGTCCCTGACTCGGAAAATGCCCATGCCGCCCATGCCATCCAGCGGCTTGAGGATGATGTCGCGATGCTCCTGGTGAAAGCGCCGGATGTCAGCCGCATCGCGGGTGACCAAAGTCGGCGCGATGAAGGACGAAAACTCGAGGATGGCCAGCTTTTCCGGATGATCGCGCAGAGCGCGCGGCTTGTTGAAGACCCGAGCGCCTTCACGCTCGGCCTGCTCAAGCATGTGGGTCGCGTAAAAATACTCGCTGTCAAAGGGCGGGTCCTTGCGCATCACCACCGCATCAAAATCCTTGACCGCCTGTGGCCGCTCATCCGGGCGCTGCTGCTCGGCCTCAAACCAGACCTCCTGCTCACCGGTCAGGCGAATATCACGAACGAAGGCCGTCACCGGCGCGCCCTTTTGCCACATCAGGTCCTTGGGCTCACACACACTCAGGCGATGGCCGCGCTTTTGCGCCTCGCGCATCATCGCGAAAGTACTGTCCTTGTAGATCCTGAAGGACTCCAGCGGGTCGGCAACAAACAGCAGGTGCATGAGCGGGATTCAAATTTCGATTTTTGAGCCCAGCTCGACCACCGAGTTGTTGGGCAGCTTCAAGAAGTCCGCCGCGCCACTGGCGTTGCGGTGCATCTGCGCGAAAAGTTTCTCGCGCCAGGTCGCCATACCGCCGCCTATGGTGGGGATAACTGTGTCGCGGGAGAGAAAGTAGCTGGTGCTCATGGCATCAACCCGGCAGCCGTGTGCGGACAGCGGCTGCAAGGCCTTGGGAATGTCAGGATCGTCCTTGAAGCCATAATGGATCATAACCTGCCAGCAGTCGTGGCCCAGGTCCTGGACCTCAAGACGTTGGTCCAGGCCGACCCACGGCACCTCGTGATTAATCACCGTGACGAACAGGTTTTGCTCGTGCAAGACCTTGTTGTGCTTGAGGTTGTGCAGCAAGGCGTTGGGGACCGCCCCTTTCTCAGCCGTCAGGAAAACAGCCGTACCCTCTACCCGTACCGGCGGCATCACAAACACCGCCTCGAGAAAAGACGACAGTTCCAGCCAGTCAGCGCGCAACTTGGTGTTAAGCAGGTGCCGGCCGTCCTTCCAAGTCAACATCAAGCTAAAAACAATGCCACCGATCACCAGCGGGAACCAGCCGCCGTCCAAGAACTTGAGCAGGTTGGAGGCGAAAAAAGCCAGGTCGATCACAAAGAAAGCCCCGGTCGCTGCCAGGCACAGCGCCAGCGGATAGTTCCAGGCATAGCGAACGACAAAAAATGTCAGCACGGTGGTGATCAACATGTCCAGGGTCACGGCGATGCCGTAGGCAGCAGCCAGGTTGCTCGATGAGCGGAACAAGACAACGGCCAAAACAATGGCTACGAACAGGCCCCAATTGATCATGGGAATATAAATTTGCCCGGTGTCACGCTCGCTGGTGTGAAGAATATTCAGGCGCGGCAGATAGCCCAGTTGGATCACCTGCTTGGTGACGCTGAAAGCACCGGTGATCAGGGCCTGAGAGGCGATCACCGAGGCTGCGGTGGCCAGAACCACCAGGGGCATCAAGGCCCAATCGGGCGCCATTAAATAGAAAGGGTTTTTCACCGCCTCAGGCTGGCGCAGCAACAGCGCGCCCTGACCGAAATAGTTCAAGGTCAGTGCCGGCATGACCACGGTGAACCAAGCCAGGCGAATCGGCTTCTTACCGAAGTGCCCGAGATCGGCATAAAGCGCTTCAGCGCCGGTGACGCAGAGCACCACTGCGCCCAGCACGATAAAAGTGGTGCCCGGGTTGTGCCACATGAAGCCCAGGGCATAGTGCGGGCTCAGAGCCAACAAGATGCCTGGGTAGCTGATGATCTGATAGATGCCCAGCGAGGCCAAGGCAAAAAACCAAACCAGGGTAACCGGCCCAAAAAACTTGCCTATGCCCGCCGTCCCACGTTTTTGTACCCAAAACAAAATCAGCAGGATCAACAAGGTCGCCGGCAAGACCGCCCGCTTGAAGGCGGCATCAATCACCTCCAGACCCTCCACCGCAGACAGCACCGAGATGGCCGGGGTGATCACACCGTCGCCGTAGAAAATGGCCGTCCCAAATATGCCAACCACCAGCAATTTGGAGCGCAGTTTCGGTTTGTCCTTGACCGCCTGAGAGGCCAGCGCCAGCATCGCCACCAAGCCGCCCTCCCCATGGTTGTCGGCCCGCAGCACCAACACCACATACTTGATCGATACGATGGTGGTCAGGGTCCAGAAAAACAGCGAGAGGATGCCGTAGACATTGTCTGGCGTAAAACTCACATGGCCCGAGCCGAAGACCTCTTTGACCGCATAGAGCACGCTGGTGCCGATGTCGCCATAAACAACGCCAATGGCGCCAAGCGTCAGGGCCGTGAGGGAGGAGGAGGATTGGGACAAGAGCAGGTTCGCGACATCGCCTGCCCGATGCACGGCAGACTGGCGCGTTCAATGTTTCAGTCGAACTATTGTCGGCTTAAGCCAGCCAATGGCAAGTCGATCCAAACGCTCAAGATTGAATCTCGTCGGTTTGTTGCAGCGCAGCAACTGCCCGCGGCCAGATCAATCGTAGACCTCGGCTAGAGGGTCGGTGCTTTCCAGCTCATAGCTGGCCGCCAGCAAGGCCAGCCTGGCGATCACGCCGTACATATAGAAACGATTCGGGCTGCTCGAACCCGGTTTTTCTCCCGGCTGGGGCAGCCGGCCGCTGTCGGCAAAGGCCAGGGGCACAAAACTAGCGCCCGGCGCGTTCAGGCTCTCATCGATGCCACGCTCGGCATGGATGCGGTAGAAACCGCCCACCACATAGCGGTCCATCATGTAGACCACCGGTTCGGCCACCGCCTCATTGACCCGCTCATTGGTGAGCACGCCTTCCTGGATGATGACCTCGGTCAGGGCCTGTCCGCCCTTGGTGGTGCTCATCTTATTGCGGGTCTTGCGGTTGAGCGCATCCAGGTCCTTGACGTCACGCACCGTCATGATGCCCATGCCATAAGTGCCGTTGTCGGCCTTGACCACCACAAAGGGCTTCTCGTTGATGCCGTATTCCTTGTATTTGCGCCTGATCTTCGTCAGCAGGGCATCGACCTGCGATTGCAGCCCATCTATGCCTTGGTCCTCGGCAAAATTGACCTCGCCGCACTTG
Source organism: Polaromonas sp. (assembly GCA_044352515.1). Classification (GTDB taxonomy): domain Bacteria; phylum Pseudomonadota; class Gammaproteobacteria; order Burkholderiales; family Burkholderiaceae_C; genus Polaromonas. The sequence continues at coordinate 1,830 of JBILDR010000143.1, read as the reverse complement.
GCGTACATCGGATTGATCAGCCAGGGGTCTATGCCCAGCAGTTTGGCAAAGCGCTTGCAAATCTCCTCATAAGCCTGAAAGTGCCGCGATTTGCGGCGTACCGACCAACCCGCATGCAGAGGCGGCAGCAGATGCTGCTCATGGAGGTCCTCCAAAATTCCGGGCACGCCGACCGACAAGTCGTTGTTGAGCAAGATGGTGCAGGGATCGAAATCTTTCAGGCCCAGCCGGTGATCACTGCGGATCAGGGGCTCGATGGTGATGCTCTCGCCGGTGGGCAAGTCGTAGGTCGTCGGCTCCTTGATGTCCGAGCTCAAGGAACCGAAGCGCACATTCAGACCGGTCTGGTGAAAGATGCGCTTGAGCTGCACCACATTGGAGAGATAGAAGGTGTTACGGGTGTGGTTCTCCGGCACCACCAGCAGATTGCGCGCCTCCGGGCAGATCTTCTCGATCGCGGCCATCGCCGCCTGCACCGCCAAGGGCAGCATTTCCGGGGTCAGGTTGTTCCAACCGCCAGGAAACAGGTTGGTGTCGACCGGCGCGAGCTTGAAGCCGGCATTGCGGATGTCGACCGAGCAATAAAACGGCGGCGTGTGCTCCATCCATTCGAGGCGGAACCAACGCTCGATGGCCGGGGTGGAGTCGAGCACCCGTTGCTCAAGTTCATTGATGGGGCCGTTCAGAGCGGTAATCAGGTGAGGAACCATGCGAAAACTTTCGGCCTTGGTAAAGGCAAATTGCAAAAACTGGGGCCCCTGCGCAAAAACGCTGGCGCGGGCCTAGCCGTCAGGTGCGCACTTCGCCCTGACCGAGCACCACATATTTCAAACTGGTCAGGCCCTCAATGCCGACCGGGCCGCGGGCGTGAAACTTATCTGTCGAAATGCCGATCTCTGCCCCGAGACCAAATTCAAAGCCATCGGCAAAGCGGGTGCTGGCATTGACCATCACGCTGGCCGAGTCCACCTCGCGCAAAAAACGCTGAGCATGCAGGTGGTCGCCGGTCAGGATGGCGTCGGTGTGATGGCTGGAATAGGTGTTGATGTGCGAGATCGCCTCATCCACACCATCGACCAGCTTGACGCTGATGATGGGCGCCAGATATTCCTCGTACCAGTCCTGCTCGCTGGCCGGCCGCAAGAGCGGCCCGGCGCCCTCGACACCCTGCAAGATGGCCAGCGACTCGGCGTCGCAGCGCATCTCGACCTGCTTGTCGGCCAGGACACGGCCTATGCGCGGAAGGAACTGAGCCGCCACCGCGCGCGCCACCAGCAAACCCTCGGCGGCATTGCAGGGGCTGTATTTTTGGGTCTTGGCGTTGTCAACCACCGTGACGGCCATGTCGAGGTCGCAGGGGTCGTCCACATAAACGTGGCAATTGCCGTCCAGATGCTTGATCACCGGCACCTTGGCCTCGCGGCTGATGCGCTCAATCAGGCCCTTGCCGCCACGCGGGATGATCACATCGACGAATTCGGGCATCGCAATCAACAGGCCCACCGCCTGCCGGTCGGTGGTGGGCACCAACTGCACCGCGAGCGCGGGCAAGCCTGCATCCGTCAGCGCCTGCTTTACCAAGGCAGCCAAGGCGGTATTCGATTCGATGGCCTCAGAGCCGCCCCGCAAAATGCAGGCGTTGCCGCTCTTGATGGCCAGCGAGGCCGCTTCGATGGTGACGTTGGGCCGGCTCTCGTAAATCATGCCAAAGACACCCAGGGGCACACGCATCTGCCCCACCCGGATGCCGCTGGGCTGCTGCTTCATGCCGATGATCTCACCGATCACGTCGGGCATGGCCGCCAATTGCTCGCAGCCCTGGGCCACCGT
>JBILDR010000344.1:0-2587 GCA_044352515.1 Polaromonas sp. | reverse complement strand
AGTTCAGCGATTTACATCTGGTACATTGGATACATGGAGAATTCAGCAGCCCGCCCCATCAAGGCATTGACCGATCCCGAACCTTCCGGCTCGCAGGCGGTCAAGGCACTGCTGGCCCTGCGCGAAATGGTGCTGGCTGGCGAGCTGCCGGCAGGCAGTCGCATCGGCGAAGTGGCGGTGGCCGAGCGTCTGGGTGTCTCGCGCACACCGATACGTGCCGCCCTGATGCGGCTGGAGCAGGAAGGCCTGCTCGACCTGCTGCCCGGCGGTGGATACACCGTGCGCACGTTTTCCGAGCGCGACATCAGCGATGCCATCGAGCTGCGCGGCACGCTCGAAGGCCTGCTTGCCAGGCTTGCGGCCGAGCGCGGCGCCCCCCAAGTGCTGCTCGGTGAGTCCAGGCTGTGCCTGGATCAGATTGACCAGGTGCTGGCAGCGCCGGCCCTGGATGACGAGTCTTTCTCGCGCTATGTCGGGCTCAACGAGCGCTTTCACAGCCTGCTGTGCGAGATGGCGGCCAGCCCGGTGATCGCCAAGGAGCTGGAACGAGTAGTGCGTCTACCCTTTGCTTCGCCCTCCGGTTTTGTGGTGGCGCAGGCCAACACCGGCCGCGCCCGCGACATGCTGATCGTGGCCCAGGACCAGCACCGGCAGGTGCTCGAAGCCATAGAACAAGGCGAGGGAACCCGGGCCCAGGCCATCATGTGCGAACATTCGCGCCTAGCGCAGCGCAATTTGCGCGCCGTTGGCCAGAGCCGAGATTTGGAACGTCTGCCTGGGGTGCGACTCATACGCCGGCGAGGCGCATGAGTACACCGCCTGCAACCATAGCCCGTTTGAAAATCGGATACAAACCCCAGTCCTGACCCGGCCCCCGAGCCAAGCCCGATCACGCAAAGTGCGGCGGGACCGCCCCCCATCTAAAGGAAACTCACCATGAAACGCCGTCAATTCAGCACAGCTGCCGTGGCCGCCGCAGCCGCAGCCGCAGCCGCCGCCATCGCCGCGCCCGCAGCGCTCGCCCAGGACAATGTATTCAAGATCGGCCTGATCCTGCCCATGACCGGGCAGCAGGCCACCACCGGCCGCCAGATCGAAGCCGCGGCGCGCCTGTACATGGCGCAGCACGGCGACACCGTGGCCGGCAAGAAGGTGCAGTTGATCGTCAAGGACGACACCTCGCTGCCCGATGTCACCCGACGCATCGCCCAGGAGCTGGTGGTCAATGACAAGGTCAATGTGCTGGCCGGGTTCGGCATCACGCCCTCGGCGCTGGCGGTGGCGCCCATCGCCACCCAGTCCAAGACACCGATGGTGGTGATGGCTGCCGCCACCTCCAGCATCACCCTGGCTTCGCCTTATGTGGTGCGCACCAGCTTCACCCTGCCGCAGGCTTCGGTGGCCCTGGCCGACTGGGCGCCGAAAAACGGCATCAAAACTGTGGTTACCCTGGTATCGGACTACGGACCGGGCCTGGATGCGGAAAAATTCTTCAAGGACAGGCTGCTGTTCAATGGCGGTCAGGTGCCCGAGACGCTACGGGTTCCGATGCGCAGCCCTGACTTTGCGCCCTTCTTGCAAAAAGTGCGCGACATCAAGCCCGATGCACTCTTCGTCTTCGTGCCCTCGGGCGCGGGCGCGGCGGTGATGAAGCAATTCCTCGAGCGCGGCATGGACAAGGCGGGCATCAAGCTCATCGGTACCGGCGATGTGACCGACGACGACCAGCTCAATGACATGGGCGACGGCGCCCTGGGCGTAGTCACCTCCCACCACTATTCAGCCTTCCACCCCTCTGCCGCGAACAAGAAATTCGTGGCCGAGTTCAGCAAGGCCAACAAGGGCTTGCGGCCCAATTTCATGGCCGCCGGCGGCTATGACGGCATGCGGGTGATCTACGAAGCGGCCAAGGCCTCCAAGGGCCAAGGCGGCGACGCGCTGCTGGCGGGCATGAAAGGCCAAATCTTTGAAAGCCCGCGCGGGCCCATGTTCATCGACGCGCAGACCCGCGACGTGGTGCACAACATCTACCTGCGCAAGGTCGAGAAAAAGGACGGCCAGCTGTGGAACGTCGAATTCGACGTGATCAAGGACGTAAAGGACCCGGGCAAGGCGCGCTGACGGTGCAGGGCTGGACCGCCACCGGTCCGGCCTTGAAGCCCTGAACGAACGTTTCTCATGCTGACCATCCTGTTTGACGGCATCGCCTACGGCATGCTGCTGTTCATCCTGGCCGTGGGCCTGTCGGTGACCATGGGCCTGATGAATTTCATCAACCTGGCCCACGGCGCCTTTGCCATGGTCGGCGGTTACATCACGGTACTGCTGATGCAGCGCCTGGGACTGCCTTTTTTGCTGTGTCTGCCCGCGGCCTTTCTAGGCGCGGCGCTGATTGGCGCGCTGCTCGAGCGCACGCTCTACCGCCCGCTCTACCACCGGCCGCACCTGGATCAGGTGCTTTTTTCTATCGGGCTGGTGTTCATGGCTATTGCCAGCGTGGACTACTTCATTGGCTCGACGCAGCAGATCCTGCAATTGCCCGATTGGCTCAAGGGTCGCACTGAGCTGGGCAGCGGTGCCTGGCAAC
>JBILDR010000142.1:0-8994 GCA_044352515.1 Polaromonas sp. | reverse complement strand
ATGGCTCGATTTAACCTGAAGGTGAACGGTAAGGCGCGTACGGTCGACGCCGACGCCGACACCCCCTTGCTTTATGTGCTGCGGGATAACCTTGCGCTGCGTGGTCCGCGTTTTGGCTGCGGCCTCGGGCAGTGCGGTGCTTGCACGGTCCACGTCAACGGCGAAGCGCAGCGCTCCTGTATGCTGCCGATCAGCAGCGTAAAGGGCGAAGTCACCACGCTTGAAGGCTTGGGCACGGTCGCAGCACCGGGCAAGCTGCAGCAAGCTTTCATCACCGAGCAAGCCGCGCAGTGCGGCTATTGTGTGAACGGCATGATCATGACCTCCGCGGCGCTGTTGGCTAAGAACCGCAACCCCAGCGAGACCGATATTCGCAACGCGCTCGCCGGCAATCTCTGCCGCTGTGGCACCCATCAACGCATCGTTGCCGCGGTCAAGCGTGCAGCAACGGCCTGAGGAGGCGAAGATGAATGTTACTCAATCTGGTTTTGATCGCCGCGCTTTCTTGAAGGCGTCCGGCGCACTGACTGTGGGCTTCTCGATGTTGGGCGCACGCGTCGCGGATGCGGCCATCGAATCGGCCTCAACCCTGCGTCCACCGAAGTCTGTGGCCAACGATGCGATCGATTCATGGCTTGTGATCAGCCCCAATAATCGCATCACAATCTTCTCAGGCAAAGTCGATCTCGGCACCGGCGCCCGCACCGCGCTTGCGCAAATGGCCGCTGAAGAACTCGATGTGTCCTTCGATCAGATCGAGATGGTCATGGGCGATACCGCGACAACCCCAGATCAATGGCTGACAGCCGGTAATCTGACAATCTTTCAAGGCGGCTCTGAACTGCGCCGTGCTGCGGCCAGTGCCCGCCGCGTGCTCGTTGACCGTGCCGCCCAGCGCCTGGGCGCGCAGGTGGGTGATTTGATCGTGGAAGACGGCGTGGTTCGCGTTAAAACCAATCCGCGCCGCGCGGTGGCCTATAGCGAGTTGCTCGGCAGCGGGCTGCAAATGAAGGTCGATCCGAAGATTGAACTCAGGAAGTCGGCTCAGTACAAGGTGATCGGCAAGTCGATCCCGCGCGTTGATATTCCTGCCAAGGTCACGGGTGAGTTTGAATATGTGCACGATGTGCGCCTGCCGGGTATGTTGCATGCACGCGTGGTGCGGCCCGACGATCTCGGCGCCAAGCTGGTCTCGTTTGACGATTCGGCGGCCAAGCGCGTGGGCGGCTTCGTTCAGACGGTGCGCAAGGGTGATTTTATTGCGGTGGTCGCGCGCAGCGAGTGGGGGGCGGTCAAGGCTGCTCGCGCGTTGAAGGTCAACTGGTCGGCCGGTACGGGTCTGCCCGATCAGGCCACGGTGTTCAATCACTGGCGCAGTCGCCCGCTCGCCAAGGAAGAAGTGACGCAGACAGCCGGTGATGTTCAGGCGGCCCTGCAAGGTGCGGCCACGCGGATCAAGGCCTCTTATGAGTTCGCCGTGCAGACGCATGCCACGATCGGGCCATCGTGCGCCGTAGCCGACTTTAAAGGTGGCAAGCTCACGGTTTGGTCCTCATCGCAAGCCACACACTCGATGGTCCATGAGCTATCGGTGGTCACCAAGATGCCGAAGGACGCGATCCGCTTGGTGTTTCTCGAAGGCGCCGGTTGCTATGGACGCAATGGCACCGAGGATGCCGCTGCCGATGCTGCTTTGATTTCGCAGGAAATCGGCAAGCCGGTGCGGGTGCAGTGGACACGCGCCGACGAGACCGCCCGCTCGCCCAAGAGCCCGCCCCGCGCGATGGACATGGAAGCTGGCCTCGATGCCCAAGGCAACGTCGTCGCCTGGTCGGGTGATTTCTACATTGCACTCAACCATGTGGCGGCGTTCAAGCCGCTCGACTTCCCCTTGTTGGCTGCGACCGAGACCGGAATCCCACGACCGGGCAATTGGGTGGGCTTCCTGTTCCAAAACTCGGGCCAGCCCTATGGGTTTCCCAACATTAAGGTGAACACGAAGCACGTGGCAGAGTCCTTCTTTCGCTCGTCCCATTTGCGCAGTCCGGGTCGAATCGAAAACAGCTTTGCCAATGAATCCTTCATGGATGAGTTGGCCGCAGCCGCTAAGGCCGATCCGCTGGAATACCGTGTGCGCTATATGAAAGATCCGCGCGCCATTGAGGCGATTCAGACCGCCGCCAAGCTCGCTAATTGGCAAGCGCGGCCGGGGCCCAATCCGAGCGCGGGTTCAGGCGATGTGGTCAAAGGCCGCGGCATCGCCTACATGCGCTACAACAACACCATCACTTATGTGGCGGCGGTTGCGGAAGTCGAGGTCACCAAGTCGACCGGCGCGATCAAGGTCACGCGCATCTGCATGGCTCACGATTGCGGTGAAATGGTGAATCCGGACGGCGTGGCCAATCAGGTCGAAGGCGGCGTGCTCCAAACTGTCAGCCGCACCCTGATGGAAACCGTGACATGGGATCGCACCAAGGTGACCAGCGTGGACTGGGCGAGCTACCCGATTGCCCGCTTTGCGGACATGCCCAAAGTCGAGATTGCTTTGCTCGATCGCCCGGGTGCCCCTGCCTGGGGCGCTGGTGAGCCAGCGCCTTGCGCCATACCTGGCGCGATCGCCAATGCGGTGTTTGACGCCACGGGTGTGCGCTTGCGTTCTTTGCCGTTCACGCCGGATAGGGTCAAGACCGCTTTGGCGGCAGGTCCAGTGCGCGCCTAGGCATAGCACGGGGTATGCACACGATGTGCGCCACAGTTTGAGGCGTACATGAAGGCGTGCTCCAGATGCCCAGGGCCGGCCCGGCGCAGCAGCGTCGGGTCGGCTTTACACCGGGTGCTTTGGCCAGACGGGTGCCTGAGGGCATCACTGGCGAGCCTAACTTGACTTCCTTCATCGCGCTTTTAGCCCAGGAATCTGGGTGATACTGCCGCGCTTGATCTTGGCCTTCTTTTCACTCAAATGACGATCACCTGGCCGGTGCTGCTGCTGGTCATGGCCGGCGCGCTGATGCATGCGGGCTGGAATGCGCTGGTTAAATCGAGCAGCGACAAGCTGCTCGATACCGCGCTGATACATGTGTTGTGCTCCCTGCTGGCGCTGCCCGTGTTCTTGTATCTGGGGCCGCCGCCGCCGCAGGTCTGGCCTTATGTGCTGGCTTCGCTGGTCATCCATGTGGGCTACTACTTCGCTTTGGCCGGTGCACTCAAACACGGTGATCTGGGGCTGGCTTACCCCCTGATGCGCGGTACCGCACCTTTGCTGGTGGCTTTGGGCTCTTGGGCCGTGCTGGGGGAGGCTATTGCGCCCCTGGGCTGGTTGGGCATATGCCTGGTGTCGGGCGGCGTTCTCATGCTGGGCATGAGCGCGGGTCTGCTCCAGCACCGTAAGGCGGTGGCTTTTGCGCTGAGCAATGCGGTGTTGATTGCGATCTACACCGTGGTCGACGGCCAGGGCGCACGCCTGAGCGGCAACGTAGCGCAGTATGTCGCGCTGCTCTTCGTGCTGGACGGCTGGCCCTTTGCCGTGCTGGTGTTTTTCCAGCGCAAGGGCCAAGTCTGGCACTACAGCCGAAAGCGTTGGCCGCTGGCCAGTGTCGGAGCGCTGGCGTCGCTGGGTTCTTATGCCATTGCCCTGTGGGCGATGACGGTCGCTCCGATCGCCTTGGTGGCGGCCCTGCGCGAGACCTCGGTGCTGTTTGCGGTGCTGCTGGGCGTTTGCTTATTGCACGAACCCTGGACCCGCTGGCGCATGGCCGGCGCACTGAGCATCGTCGCTGGTGTGATGACTTTGCGGTTGGGCTAGGGGGCTGGCGACGCGTCAGCAGCGTGCTTGAAAAAAAAGGGTGACGAGCCTGACCCCGGCACTGACTCCACAGTTAGGGCTGCTTGGTTCCCCACCTGACCCGGTTGGCTGCTTTGCCATGCGGGAAGGCCCGTCACAAGCCATTGTATGCGGCCACCGACCGGCCAAGGTCCGGCGGCGGCTGGGATTTGTGTTCCTGGGTTCCGGTCGGGGGCAGGGTCTTAGAATCAGGTAATGTCTTACCTTGTCCTGGCCCGCAAGTACCGCCCCAGCAATTTCTCGCAGATGGTCGGGCAGACCCATGTGGTGCAGGCCCTGGGCAATGCGCTGCAAAGCCAGCGTCTGCACCATGCCTATCTGTTCACCGGCACCCGGGGTGTGGGCAAGACCACGGTTTCGCGTATTTTGGCCAAATCGCTCAACTGTCTGGGCAGCGACGGCCAGGGCGGCATCACCGCTGAGCCTTGTGGGGTTTGCGAGGCCTGCAGGGATATTGATGCAGGCCGCTTTGTCGACTACACAGAGCTCGACGCGGCGTCCAACCGCGGCGTCGACGAAATAGCGCAGTTGCTCGAGCAGGCGGTCTACAAGCCGGTGGTGGGGCGCTTCAAGGTCTTCATGATCGACGAAGTGCACATGCTCACCAACACCGCTTTCAATGCCATGCTCAAGACCCTGGAGGAGCCGCCCGACTACCTCAAGTTTGTGCTGGCCACCACCGATCCGCAGAAGGTGCCGGCCACCGTGCTATCGCGCTGCCTGCAGTTCAACCTCAGGCCGATGGCGCCGCAGACCATTGTGGAGCACCTCAGCGAGGTGCTGCAACGCGAGCAGATCGAGGCCGATGCCGGCGCCCTGCGGCTGCTGTCGCGGGCGGCCCGCGGCTCTATGCGTGATGCGCTGTCGCTGACCGACCAGGCCATTGCCTACGGCGCGGGGCGTCTGGAGGAAGCGCTGGTGCGGCAGATGCTGGGCACGGTGGAACACGGCCATGTGTACGCGCTGATCGAGGCCTTGGCTGGCGGCGACGGTCGGCAGGTGGTCGAACTGTGCGAGGCGCTGCGTCTGCAAGGACTGAGTGCGGCTTCGACCCTGGAAGAGATGACTTTGGTGCTGCAACGCATGGCGGTGCTGCAGGTGGTGGGCGGGGATGACGAGGCTGACCCCGAGCTGGTTCGGCTGGCGGCCCTGGCGCAGGCCCTGCCGGCCGATGAGACCCAACTGCTCTATAGCCTGTGCCTGCATGGCAGGGCCGAGTTGGGCCTGGCGCCCGATGAGTATGCGGCGCTGACCATGGTGCTTTTGCGTCTGCTGCCTTTCAAACAGTCCGCCGCGCAAGGGGGTGCCGTCGCGCCCCTAAAAAAGCCGCAAGCTGAGCCGGCGCCGCAGCCGGCAAAAGCTGCAGCGCTGCCGATGCCGGCGCCGGCGACCTCGTCGCCAGCCACCACCGCAGCCCGGCTTCAGCCGCTGGAGGCCCGTGCGGGCAGCCCAGCCCCGACTGCCTCGTCAGTGCAGACTCCATCGGCGGTGCCGCTAAGGTCGCCACTGCCTGCGTCGGCCGACCAGCCAGCAGGTGAGCCCCCACCCGAGCTGGGCTTGACCTGGGGCGGCTGGGTGCAGCGCCTGCTGGCCGGCGATCATGTGGCAGGCTTGGCCCGAGAGCTGGCCCTACAGTCTCAGTTGGTATCTCAGGAGGTGCTCGCTGATGGCGCTGTCTGGACCCTGCGGGTCGAGCAGCAGGCTCTGCAGCATGCGGGTGCCTGCGATCAATTGCTGCAAGCCCTGCGGGGCTTGGGCGAGGGCGCGCCCGGGCGCTTGCAGCTGACGCTGGGGCCGGTCAGTGACTCGCAGGCCTTGCGAGTGGCCGCCGCTCAGGCCGAGCGCCAGCGCCAGGCCGAGCAGATCATCGATGGCGACGCCTTTGTGCAGGACATGGTCCGCCAATGGGGCGCCCGTATCGTCCCCGGCAGCGTCAAGCCTTGGTCGGCGGCCTCGGGCAAGACCGTATGATCCGGGTTGGACGGCTCCCAGCGGGGCTGTAGGCGCTCTAGAACGCTCACTCATTTGCAAGGATTTTCAAGATGTTCAACAAAGGACAGCTGGCCGGATTGATGAAGCAGGCCCAGGCCATGCAGGACAACCTCAAGAAGGCCCAGGAAGAGCTCGGCCATATGGAGGTGACGGGCGAGTCAGGCTCCGGTCTGGTCAAGGTCACCATGACCTGCAAGCACGAGGTGCGTCGGGTTCAGATCGACCCCAGCTTGCTGGCCGACGACAAGGACATGCTGGAAGACCTGGTCGCCGCCGCCTTCAATGCAGCCTGGCGCAAGGCTGAAGACACCAGCCAGGAGAAGATGGGTAAGCTCTCGGCCGGCATGCCAGGTCTGCCTGGCGGCATGAAGCTGCCCTTTTGATGCCCCAGCAGCCCGCATCTACCTCCTGCGCTGCACCTGGCCATGGCTGAGGGAGCGGCGCTGGAGGCCCTCTTGCAGGCCCTGCGCCGGCTGCCGGGTGTGGGCCAGAAGTCGGCGGCGCGCATGGCTTTTCACCTGCTGCAGCACGACCGGCCCGGCGCGCTGCAGTTGGCGCGGGCGCTCGAGCAGGCGAGCGAGCGCATCCACCATTGCACCTTGTGCAACACCCTGACTGAGCAAACCATTTGTGCGGTTTGCCAGAGCCCACAGCGCGATCGCAGCAAGCTGTGCGTGATTGAAACGCCGGCCGATCTGGCGGCCATGGAGCGTACCCAGGCCTACCAGGGCATGTATTTCGTGCTCATGGGCAAGCTCAGCCCGCTCGACGGCATCGGGCCGCAGGAGATCGGTCTGCAGCAACTCTTCGACCGGGTTGCGCCACGGGCAAGCGATGGCATAGATCAGCCGCAGCGGGAGGTGCAGGAGGTGATCCTGGCCACCAACTTCACCGCCGAGGGCGAGGCGACCGCCCATGTGATTGCGCAGGGTCTCAAGAGCCTCGGGGTGCAGGTGACCCGGCTGGCGCGGGGTGTTCCGGTGGGCAGCGAGCTCGAGTATGTGGATCTCGGTACCATTGCGCACGCGCTCGCCGATCGGCGCTGATCGTCTCACGCCTAGCTCTTTCCCATGAACTTACCTGCTTTCACCCTGGCCCATTGGTGCCTGCTCATTGCAGCGCTGCTGCCTATCGTCTGCGCCGGCATCGCCAAGTCGGGCACCATGAAGACGCCGCCCCAGGAGGGCGGCTACGACAACCACGACCCCCGGGCCTGGATGGCCCGGCAGGGCGACTGGCGGGCCCGGGCCGATAACGCGCAGAGTAACAGTTTCGAGGCGCTGCCGTTCTTCTTTGCGGCAGTGCTCAGCGCCCAGTATTTGCAGGCCGCTCCTTTGAGCCTGGATCTGCTGGCCCTGGCTTTCGTGCTGCTGCGCATCGCCTACATCTACTGTTATGTGGCGGACAAGGCTTCGCTGCGCAGCATGGTGTGGACCTTGGCCTTCCTGGTCAACGTCGCCATCCTCTTCCTCGGCTACCGCTGAGTCCTTGTCCCTCGCGAGCCCTTTGCAAGGGGCTTTGCTGGGGTCGGGCATTGGGTAAAAACCCGCACGGGATCACCCGGATGCGCATCGCGCTGCGCACTTTTATGCTTGGTCTGTTCTTGAAGCTAGAAGCGGCAGCCTCACTGCTATTGCTGGCTAAAAACCTGATCAAGCTGTTCGCCGTGACTCCTGCCTCCTTCAACCGCCGCCGCACCCTGACCCTGGCTGCCGCCCTGGCCTGCTCGGCCGCCATGTTGCCGTCCAGGGCGGCGACGGCGAAGCTGGAAAAGAGCAGCATTCAACTGGTGGTCGGTGGCAGGACGGCGCTGCAGCATCTGCCCTTGACCATCGCCGATCAGCTGGGATTTTTCCGCCACGAGGGCCTGTCGGTTGCCATCGTCGACGCCGGCCATGCTGCGCGTGCGATGCAGTTGATGCTCGACGGCGGCTTTGATGCCTGTGCCGGCCCCTACGAGCACACCCTGAACTGGCCCGGTCGTACGCAGCAGTCTTTTGTGGTGCAGACCCGCACCCCGCAGGTGGCTTTCGGGGTGTCCATGCGCACCTTGGCCGGCTTCAAGAGCTTGGCAGATCTGAAGGGTCGGCGCATCGGCCTGGCCCAGGCCGGTACGGTCGACGCCATGGTGACCATGCAGCTACTGGCTCAGGCCGGCATTCGTCTTGACGACGTGAGCCTGGTGGAATTGGGCACCTCGCCTTCGGCAGTTACCGCCTTGCGCTCTGGCGTGGTTGATGCCTTGGGCCACTTTGATCCCGTCATGACCATGATGGAGCAAAAAGGGGAGGTGCGGATCATTGCCGACACCCGGACCCTCAAGGGCACGCTCGACCTGTTTGGCGGACTGCTGCCCTCGGCCTGCCTTTACGCCCCGATCGACTTTGTGCAAAAGTATCCGGGGACTTGCCAGGCCTTGACTCACGGCATTGTCCATGCGCTCAAGTGGCTGCAGACGGCCGGCCCGGGCGATCTGATCAAGACCGTGCCAGACCACTTCTTTCAAGGCGACCGGGCCCTGTACCTGGCCTCTTTCATGAAGGTGCGCGAGTCTATTTCCCCGGATGGTCTCATGCCGGCCGAGGCGGCGCAGACGGCCGTGCGCAGTCTGATGGGCTTGCACCCGTCCATGCGCTTTGACGCGGCGGCAATCGGCCGCAGTTTTACCAATGAGTTCGCCCGTCGGGCCAAGGACAGGTTCAAGGCCTGAGTCTGCCTCGCCCAGGCCCGGGGCTCAGCGTTTGCCCTCGGCCTTCTTATCGTTGCTGCTTGGTCGCTTTTGCGCAGTGGCTTTTTGGGGCGTTGGCCTCGGGCTGGCTGCTGCCGCAGGCCGCTTCTGGGCCTTGCCACTGCTGGCCGCCGCGGCTCTGGCCGGCAGGAACAGCAGCACCGACTCTCCGGCCTTGAAGCTGGCATTGACCGCGACCCGGTTCCATTGGGCCAGGCTCTCGCTGCTGACCCTGTGGCGCCGGGCCATCAATTCCACCGTGTCACCCTTGCGGGCCTTGACGGTGGTCTTGCGCAGCGCCACCTCGGGTGCGAGGGACAAAGCGCCGTTGTCAGCCTGGTGGTTGGACACGTCGTCTTGCATCTGCGGCGAGCGCGATACCACCAGGGTGGAGCCGGCCTTGATCAGCATGCGGGCAGGGATGTTGTTG
>JBILDR010000141.1:0-9029 GCA_044352515.1 Polaromonas sp. | reverse complement strand
GGCTGGTTCGGCTTTAACGCCGGCTCGGCTCTGGAAGCCAACGGTTTCGCCGCTCTGGCCTTCATGAACACCATGGTGGCAACGGCTGGTGCGGTACTGACCTGGTGCATCGGCGAAGCCATGCTCAAGGGCAAGGCATCGATGCTCGGCGCTGCTTCTGGCGCTGTCGCTGGCCTGGTGGCCATCACCCCGGCCGCTGGCAATGTCGGCATCGGCGGCGGCCTGTTCATCGGCCTGCTGGCAGGCTTTGCTGGCCTGTGGGGCGTGTCTGGCCTGAAGAAAATGCTGGGCGCCGACGATTCGCTCGATGTGTTCGGCATCCACGGCGTTTGCGGCATCCTGGGGGCCCTGCTGACTGGCGTGTTCAACAGCCCCAGCCTGGGTGGTCCCGGCTATGTGGCCGACTGGGTGACTGCCACCATGGTCACCGCCGCCGATTACTCCATCGTCGGCCAGGTCTGGATCCAGCTCAAGGCCGTGCTGATCACTCTGGTGTGGTCGGGCGTGGTTTCGGTGGTGGCCTTCAAGATTGTCGACATGACCATCGGTCTGCGCGTGAGCGAAGAGCAAGAGCGCGAAGGCCTGGACATCAGCTCCCACGGCGAGACGGCCTACAACCGTTGAAGCCGCGCAGGGGGGCGGGCTTGGGAGCAGCTCCACTGATGATTTGTTAGAGAGTCTCCTTTGGATGTTGGCCCGTCAGCGCAAGCTGACGGGCTTTTTTCTTTGTTCGTCGCACAACTGTCCAATAGGGCCAGCCCGCCGTTTGAGAGACCGGCAGCCGGAGGGGTCAACGACTGCGCACCGCACGCCCAAACGCCCCAGAGTCAGACCGTCTCATTTCCTGCAAATTGAAGATTCGATTTTGAATTAACGGGTTTTTGATGGACTTTGGGCAATGATCCGCCGCAATATCGAGCCGCTCCTTCGCCAGTTGGCACAGCACTACCCCATCGTCACGATGGTGGGGCCGCGCCAGAGCGGCAAGACGACGCTGGCAAAGATGGTCTTTTCGGAAAAGCCTTATGTCACGCTGGAAGACCCAGGCACCCGGGGTTTTGCCATCGAAGACCCGCGTGGCTTTTTGGCTACCTACAAAACCGGCGCCGTGTTCGACGGGATTCAACGTGCGCCCGATCTGCCCTCTTAGCTCCAGGCCATGGTCGACGCCAAGGGCACACCGGGTCAATTCATTCTCACCGGCAGTCAACAGTTTGAGTCGATGACACGGGTCAGCCAGTCCCTGGCCGGACGAACCGCTTAGCTGCGGCTGTTGCCGCTGAGCTTGGCCGAGGTGGCATCGGTTCGCATCATCGATCCGCAAGACCCGCTGGCCCTGCCGTCCTGCCTGCTCAATGGGTTCTAACCCCGGGTACACGACCAAAAGCTGCAGCCCTCCCAAGCCATGGGCGACTACTTTGCCACCTATGTTGAACGAGATTTACGACAGCTGGCCGCCGTGCAGGACCTGCGGCTGTTCGAACGCTTTGTGCGTCTTTGCGCCGGTCGCATTGGCCGGTGCATTCTTGGCTGACCCTGGCAGGGGCTCATCGGCGCGTTAGAAAGCGCTTGAATCGTCACGCTGAGAGTCTGGCCGAACACGCGACGCACCATCGCCGCACGTGCGGGCATCGAAGAGCCGTCCTTCAATCCTGGCAACGTCGTTAAGGGTGAGCCGAATGCTGACTCAGGGGCCGGCTTGAGGACTCGCCCCCCTCAGGCCCCCAAAAGACCACCCAAGTCGCGAAGTCAGTAGAGAAGTTTTCGAAGCGATGCACCGCACCGGCTGGCACAAACAGCACGGTGTTGGGGTCAAAGCGTGAGCGCTCTTGCCCACACACAAATTCGCCCGTGCCCGAGATGACGAAGTAAAGCTCATCTTGCTGATGCGGCTGCTGCGGATCGGTCCCCACCGGGGCGTAAAGCTCTACCGTCATGGAGCCGTGGTTCAGGGCTTGCAAAAACCGGTCGCCTTGGGGCCATGGTGCGCTGGGCCGGCCGGGCAAGCGGGCCAAGAGCTCAGCCGCGCTGGCCTTCATGAACGGGGAGTTGGGATCAGGCATAGACACTCGCAGGTCAAACACAGGCATATTAGCAATAAGATCTGTAACTGAAGGCCAGCTCAAGTCTCTGTAGGCCTAGCGTCGACGGGTGGCGTGAGGGCCGGAATAGACACCCCGCAAATTCCCACACACCCCCCGTTCAAAAAATTCACCTGGCGCAATGCAGCGGCGGTTTACCATCGCCGCCCATGGACGTTCAACTGCAAGAATTGATAGCCAAGGTGCGCGATGCGGCCGCTGGGGGCCGCCTGCTGCGGCTGCGCGGCGGCGGCAGCAAGGACTTTTGGGGCGCGCCTTTGCAGGGCGAGGTACTCGATACCCGCTCTTATGCGGGCATCGTCAGTTATGAGCCCAGCGAGCTGGTGATCACCGCCCGCTGCGGAACGCCGCTGGCCGAGCTCGAAGCTGCACTGGCCGAAAAAGGCCAATGCCTGGCCTTTGAGCCGCCGCATTTCGGACCAGGGGCGACGGTCGGTGGCATGGTGGCTGCGGGCCTGTCGGGCCCGGCGCGCGCCAGCGTGGGTGCGCTGCGCGACTTCGTGCTGGGGCTACGCATGATCAACGGACGCGGGCAAGACCTGACGTTTGGGGGTCAAGTCATGAAGAACGTGGCCGGATACGACGTGTCGCGCCTGCTGGCCGGCAGCTGGGGCACGCTAGGCGTCATCACCGAGGTCTCGCTCAAGGTGCTGCCGGTTGCGCCTGGCGAGGCCACGCTCATGTGCGCCGGCTTGGCGCAAAAGCCTGCGCTGGAGCTGCTGCACCGCTGGGGCGCTCAGCCCCTGCCACTCAATGCCAGCGCCTGGGTGCACGACAGCAGCGCCAGCCCCAGCCATGACTGCCTGTTTGTTCGGCTGCGGGGCGCGGTGGCGGCCGTGCAAGCGGCGGTGCTTAGGATGAGTGCCGACGCGCAAGCGCTGGGCGCACAGGTGGGCCGCATGGACAACACCGAGGCTGCCGCCGACTGGCAAGCCAGCAGAGAGCAGCGCCTGCCCTTTTTTGACCCGCCAGCCGATGATCTGTGCCTGTGGCGTTTGTCGGTGCCGCAAACCGCGCCGGTGCTTGATATGGCAGGGTCGCCCTACATTGAATGGCAGGGCGCGCAGCGCTGGTTATGGGCGCCGGCCGCAGCAGCGGCCGAGTTGCGCCAGGCCGCGCAGGCTGTTGGCGGCCACGCCAGCCTGTTTCGCGCCAGCCGGCTGGGGGGCAAGGACAAATCCGTAGGCGCCAGCGCTCCGCTCGATGCCGTGCAACAGGGCATAGGGCGCGAGCTACAAAAACAATTTGACCCGCAGGGCGTATTCGCCACGGGCCGCATGGGCCTTTAAGGAGCGAATATGCAAACCCATCTGGCTGCCCAATACCAAGACACCGACGAAGGGCGGCAGGCCGAAGCGATTTTGCGCAAATGCGTGCACTGTGGTTTTTGCACCGCCACCTGCCCAACCTACCAGCTGCTCGGCGACGAACTTGACGGCCCACGCGGGCGCATCTACCTGATCAAGCAGGTGCTCGAGGGCGAACAGCCCACGCGCAAGACGCAGCTGCACCTGGACCGCTGCCTGACCTGCCGCAACTGCGAAAGCACCTGCCCGAGCGGCGTGCAATACGGCCACCTGATCGACATCGGCCGCAAGATCGTCGAGGAACAAGTGCCCAGGCCAGCGAGCGAGAAGGCCTTGCGCTGGGCGCTCAAGGAAGGCCTGCCCTCACCCCTGTTTTCCCCGGCCATGAAGCTGGGCCAGGCGGTGCGCGGCTTGCTACCGGACAGCCTGAAAGCCAAAGTGCCCGAAGCACGCCCAGCCGGTGCCTGGCCCACCGGCCAACACAGCCGCAAGGTGCTGATGCTCGGCGGTTGTGTGCAGCCGGCGATGGCGCCCAACATCAACGCGGCCACCGCACGGGTGCTCGACGCCTGCGGCATACAGACCGTGATCGCGCCTGAAGCCGGCTGTTGCGGTGCGGTCAAGTTCCACCTCAATGACCAGGCCGGTGGCCTGGCCCAAATGCGACGCAACATCGACGCCTGGTGGCCTTGGGTTGAAGACGCCCAAGTCGAGGCGATTGTGATGAACGCCTCAGGCTGTGGCGTGACGGTCAAGGAGTACGGCCACCACCTGGCGGGTGATCCGGCCTACGCCAGCCGGGCGCAGCGCATCAGCGAACTGACCCGCGACCTGAGCGAACTTCTGCCCGATCTGGTGCCCCTGCTCAAGACGCGCATCAAACCCGAAGCACTGCAGGCTGCCGGCTTGCAGGCCTATCACCCGCCCTGCACCTTGCAGCACGGCCAGCAGCTCAAGGGCGGGGTGGAAAAGCATCTGTCCGAACTGGGCTTTCAGGTCAGCATCGCGGCCAGCGAGGCGCACCTGTGCTGCGGCTCGGCCGGGACCTACTCGGTACTGCAGCCGGATATTTCAAAAACGCTGCGCGACCGCAAGCTCGGCCATCTTAATCAGGGCCAGCCGCAGACCATCATCTCGGCCAATATTGGCTGCATCACCCACCTGCAAAGCGGCACGGCAGTACCGGTGCGCCACTGGGTGGAAGTGCTCGATCAGAGTGTGAGCGCATGAGCGCCGCTTGCATTTCCCATGGCTTAGGCAGGCTGGCCGCATTGAGGACCATCAGCGCATTGAGCGCCGCCATCAGCATGGCGCTGGCGGGCTGCGCAGCACCTGCGCCCCCAGCGCCGGCCTCCAGGCCGGTCACACTGGCCAACCCAGCCGCTGTGGCTTGCGTGCAGGCGGGCGGGCGCCTGGAGATCGAACGCACAACCGCCGGCGAGCGCGGCATCTGCCTGCTGCCGGGTGGACTTCGCTGTGATGAGTGGGCCTGGTTTCGCAAGGAAGCCGGCGCATGCTGTGCCACCGGCGCGGCCCCACCCCCATCAGACATCAGGGCCTGCCGCTGAGCGGCTGCTCGGGTGCCGGGCTCGACGCCCAGCACCGGAGCGTAGGCATTTAACCCACGTGCTTGGCAAAAAACGCCAGCGTGCGCTCGAGGGCCAGCTTGGCAGCCGGCGCGTCCCAGGAGCCGCGCTGATCGCAGTTAAAGCCGTGGTCGGCGGCATAGACATGGACTTCGGTGGCCGGCTGCGCCTTGGCAAAAGCCTGCACCGATTCCATCGAAATCCAGTGGTCCTTCTCGCCAAAATGGGCCATGACCGGGCACATCGGCGTGCGGGCCGTCTCAGCCGGCGTGGTCACACCGCCGCCATAGTAAGAGGACGCAGCGCTGACGCCTTTGACCGCGCAGGCGGTGCGCCAGGTCAGCAGGCCGCCCCAGCAGTAACCAACCACACCGACTTTGCCGGCGCGAGCGGCATAAGCCACCGCCGCCTCGATGTCGATCATCACACCGGGGGCTGGCAGCGCCTCGACCGCCGCTTTCAGGTCTCTGCCGGCGTTCATGTCATCGCCGGTGTAGCCCAGCTCCACCCCTTGCTTGACCCGGTGGAAGGTGGCTGGGGCCACCGCCAAATAGCCTTCGGCCGCATAACCGTCAACCACCGCGCGGATGTGCGAATTGACGCCAAAAATCTCTTGCAAGACCACCACCGCGCCGCGCGCCTTGCCAGCCGGCTCGGCCACATAGGCGGGGAAGCTGAAACCGTCGGACGATGTGAGTTGTACCGATTGACCCATGATGCGAAGCCCTTTCCTTAAACTACCCATAAAAAATATGCCCCCAGGGGCGCGAAAAATCAAAGCCCCTTCATTGTGCAGCCAGTCGACGCTGCAGGAATTCAAGGCGATCCTGGCCCCAAAAAATTTCGCCGTCCACCACATAGCTGGGCGCACCGAACACGCCCGCTGCAATGGCCTGCGCCGTGTTGACCTCATAGGCTTGCTGCACCGCGGCCGAGTGTGAATCGTCCAACCAAGCAGCAGGCAGGCCTTGCTCGGCCAGTAATTGCGCGAGCGTGGCCGCATCGGCAATATTGCGCTGCTGGGCCCAGACGGCAGCGAAGATCGCGCCGCTCAAGGCCAGGGCCGGTTCGCTGCCGCCTGCCTTTTCGGCCGCGATGATCAAGCGGGCCGCATCGTCGCCCGAGACCGGAAAGAAAGTCGGCTGTAGGTGCAGCGGCATGCCCAGGTGCTCGCTAAAGCGGCGCAACTCCACCAGCCGATAGGCCTGACGCTGCGGCGCGCGCTTGGGCAAGGGCAAGCCGCCCGAGGTGGCAAAGACCTGACCGAAATCGGCGGCAAGCACCCGCACTGCGGCGCCGGCTGCCTGCGCCATATGCACAAAGCGCTGGTGGCCCAAATAAGTCCAGGGGCTTTGCGGGGTGAAGTAATAGTCGATGCTGAGCATGAAGCACTCCTTGCCGGTCCGACCAAGGAACCGGGTAAGAGCGCGATTCTGGCAGAGCAGGCCGATTCACGCCGAGGCCGCCGCTTTGCCACAATCGCGGCTGAGCCATCTTGCTCCTCGCATCAAACAGGCCCGCGACCATGAGCGACCCGGTTTTTGACTACATCATCGTTGGCGCCGGCACCGCCGGCTGCCTGCTGGCCAACCGCCTGAGCGCCGATCCGCGCAAGCGGGTGCTGCTGATCGAGGCCGGCCGCAAGGACGACTACCACTGGATCCATATTCCCGTGGGCTATCTCTACTGCATCGGCAATCCACGCACCGACTGGCTCTACAAGACCGAGCCGGCGCCGGGCCTGAACGGACGCAGTCTGCGCTACCCCCGCGGCAAAGCCTTGGGTGGCTGCTCGAGCATCAACGGCATGATTTACATGCGCGGCCAGGCGCGTGACTATGAGCGCTGGGCCGAGCTGACCGGCGACGAGGCCTGGCGCTGGCAGCAGGTGCTGCCTGACTTCATGCGCCATGAAGACCACTACCGGCTTGACGAGGGCGCTGCGCCGACCAGCCCGGAATTTGCCGCGGTGCATGGCCACAAAACGGGCCGGGACGGCGGCGAGTGGCGGGTGGAAAAGCAACGCCTGCGCTGGCAGATTCTGGATGACTTTTCGCAGGCCGCGCAGCAAGCGGGCATTCCTGCCACCGACGATTTCAACGCCGGCAACAACGAAGGCGTGTCCTACTTCGAGGTCAATCAGCGCAGCGGTTGGCGCTGGAACACGGCCAAGGCTTTTTTGCGCCCGACCTGCTACGGCAGGCCCAACTTCGAAATGTGGACCCATGCGCAGGCCAGCGAATTGGTGCTGCAGGCCCAGGACGACGGCCAGCAGCGCTGCACCGGTGTGCGGGTCTGGACCGGCTCTGGGCAGGTCGAGGCCCAATTGTCTGAAGGCGGCGAGGTGCTGCTGAGCGCCGGCAGCATAGGCTCGCCGCAGATCCTGCAGCTGTCGGGCATCGGGCCTGCCGATCTGCTGCAGCAGCATGGCCTTGCAGTGCGGCACCATCTGCCCGGCGTGGGGGAAAACCTGCAAGACCATCTGCAGATCCGGGCGGTCTACAAGATACGGCCGCCACGCGGCGGCCAGGCCACGCTCAACACCATCTCCGCCTCGGCCTGGGGGCGGCTCAAGATCGGCCTGGAATACGCCTTGCGCCGAACCGGCCCCATGAGCATGGCCCCATCGCAGCTGGGCGCCTTCACCCGCTCGAGCCCCGAACTGGCCTGGCCCAACCTCCAGTACCACGTCCAGCCGCTGTCGCTGGAGGCCTTTGGCGAGCCCCTGCATCCCTTCGATGCCTTCACCGCCAGCGTCTGCAACCTCAACCCCAGCAGCCGGGGCAGCGTGCGCATCCGCAGCGCCGACTTCAAGGACGCGCCGCTGATTGCCCCCAATTACCTGAGCACCGACGAGGACCGGCTGGTGGCAGCGCAATCGCTGCGCCTGACCCGACGCATCGTCGAACAAAGCGCGCTGGCGCGCTGGCAGCCCGAGGAATTCAAGCCCGGGGTGCAGTACCAAAGCGATGAAGACCTGGCCCGGCTGGCTGGCGATATCGCCACCACCATCTTCCACCCGGTGGGCACCACCCGCATGGGCCGCGCTGACGATCCGATGGCGGTGCTCGATTCACACCTGCGGGTGCGCGGCGTGGCCGGCCTGCGGGTGGTCGATGCTGGCGCCATGCCCCTGATCACCAGCGGCAACACCAACGCACCGACGCTGATGATGGCCGAAAAGGTGGCCGGCTGGATCCGCAGCGGCGACTGAAGCGGCCGCCTATGCCCCGGGAAACTCCCGAGGCCAGGCCTGACGGGCCGCGCTTATAGTGTGGCCCATCGAAGCAGCAGCCCCCAGGGCCAGCCGCTTGCGAGGAGCCGAGGAGACAGCGATAAAAGTCTGACCGATCAGACCACGCCCAGAAGCACCACAACACACTGCGAGACAAGATCACAGCCGCGCCCAACAGGCCAGGCTGAAAAAGCGCCGGTCACCCCCGGCGCTTTTTTTATGCTTGCGGCAAGACGCGATGAGAATGGGGCCAGTGCGAAAATCGGCGCATGGAATTGCTCTTCGTGGCTGGCGCGGCGCTGTTGGCCGGCTTCGTCGATGCCATCGTCGGTGGCGGCGGGCTGGTGCTGGTGCCTGCGCTGTTTGCCGCCTTCCCCCAGGCCCACCCGGCCACGCTGCTGGGCGTCAATAAAAGTGCGTCCGTGTGGGGCACTGCAGTGGCCACGGTGCAGTATTCGCGCCGGGTGCAGATGCGCTGGCACGCCCTGCTGCCAGCAGCGGCCCTGGCCCTGATGGGCTCGCTGGCCGGCGCCTGGCTGGTCACGGTGGTCTCGCCTGAGTTTTTGCGCAAACTGCTGCCCCTGGTGTTGGTGGCGGTGCTGGTCTATACCCTGCTCAAAAAAGACCTGGGCCGCGAACACAAGCCCTGGCTGCAGGGCAGGCGAGAGGCGGCGACAGCCGGCGCCATCGGCCTGGCGATGGGCTTTTACGACGGTTTTTTCGGCCCGGGTACCGGCAGCTTGCTGGTTTTTCTGTTCGTGCGCGTCCTGGGCTACGACTTTCTCAATGCCTCGGCGGC
>JBILDR010000343.1:0-2603 GCA_044352515.1 Polaromonas sp. | reverse complement strand
GGCACCTTGAGCTCGACGATCATCACCCGGTTGAGCGTGCCCACCAGCATGACCACGGCCATGCCGAAAGAAACTTGAAACAGCGACAGGCGCAGCAGGCGCGGCAGCGGCAAATCGGCGCTGGCAGCGTCGGCAAAGGGGAGGAAACGCGGACCCAAACTGGCCCAGGCGCTCACCCAGCGGCGGTGGCTTGAATTCATGAGGAGACAAAAGGACCGACCGCAAGCGGTCGGTCCGGGTCGCAGTACAAGCCTGCTTCTACTTCTTCGCGGGTTCGGCCGCCGCTGCCGGCGCTGCCACGGCAACCTTAGCGGCGCCACCGTTGAGGAAGTTCTTCACCCAGGTCGTGTTCAGGGTCAGGGCCAGATGCACGCTAAACGATGCAATCGCGACACCAGCGATGAACATGGGGATGCCAACTTGCGGCCTGACGACCGTCCACATTTTTCCGTAGATCATGGCAACTCCCTCACTTGAGCCAGGGTGAATAGATGAAGGCCAGCAGATGGGCGAGAGCGGCAATCATGCCGAAGATCTGCGTACCCTGGACGAGATTGCGGTGAATCTCCTCCGACTCGGCCACGGTCAATCCCGTAGGCCCTACCTTGTCATGGTCTGACATGGCTTTCTCCTTGCAAGAAGACGTGCTGAACCCGCACGGGGTATCCGTGGCTTGAGGCCACGAATGAGGTGAACTCGAGAGTTCGTCATGTCATCATAAATTGACAACTCAAGAAGTCAATTTAAGTTGACACATATTCTTGCTAGGGGAAAACCCTTGGTTGGGAGCTTTTGCCTCTGAAAAAAACAAAAAGGCCGGTCTGGGACGTCGTCCCGACCGGCCAAAGTGTGTGGTACCAGCAACAGGAATCGAACCTGTATCTAGCGCTTAGGAGGCGCTCGTTCTATCCATTGAACTATGCCGGCGAGGCTCGGGGATTCTAGGGGCTTTGCTGGCTGGGCTTGGTGTGGTTCGGGGCAGGCACAGCTTTGGGCTGAGTTCCCGTAAGACGGTGTGTTTGCCAGGGCCCAGGGCCCGACGAAGCTGTGCCACTGGCAGATGCCCATACAATAATCCCTTACAACATTCCTATATCAAAAGGGAATCACATGCATGCCGTCAATGTCTCCGGACTCAAGAACAACCCGAGCGAGGCTCTGCGCAATGCGCGCGATGATCTGGTGGTGGTCATGAACAGAGACCAGCCAGACGCTGTGATGATCGGCCTGCAGTCTGGCAAGTTGTTGTCCGAACCTGGCGCGCGCGCGGCCTTGGCAACAGCGCTGTTTCGCGACGGTGGCCTGTCGCTGGCTCGAAGCGCCCGCATGGCGCAGATGCCCTTGGCATCGTTCATCACCCATGTCTCGCGTCTGGGCATTGCGGTGGTGAGCCACGATGCACAGGAAGTCGCGCGGGATATGGAAACCCTGGATCAATGGCTCGCTACGTCGTAAGCGATGCAAGCCCCTTGATTGGGCTTGCGATTGTTGACGGTCTGGGGTGGTTGCCGGCCTTGTTTGGAACCGTCTGGATACCCGCGTCAGTGCAGCGCGAAGTGCTGCCCGGCGTCGGCGCCCGGGGGGAGCGGGAGGTGGCCGCAGCCATTAAAGCCAAGGGCTTGCGCGTCTGGCGCAAGGCCCCGTCTGCTGCTGCAGTCGACTTGGGAGACTTGGACGAGGGCGAGACCGACTGCATTCGCATCGCGCTGTCCGAGGGGGCTGCCCAGGTCCTTCTCCTGATGGACGAGCGTGCAGGGCGCGCAATTGCCCAAGAGCTTGGAATACAGGTAGCCGGGACAGCAGCAGTCATTGGTCTGGCAAAAAAGCGTGGGCTCATCACATCGGCCCGAGCCAGCTTTGAACGGCTGCACGGGTCTGACTTTCGGATCAGCGCGGCGGTAATTCAGGCTGTGCTGCGCGAGGTTGGCGAACTTTGAAGGGCTGGTGGAGCTTGCGGTAGCTGGGGCCGGCTTGAGCCCAGCCTGCCAAGCTTTCACACCTGATGGCAAGCGATCTGTATGCCCTGGAATTGCCGCAGGGCGGGGCGCTCGGTCTTGCAGCGCTCGTCGGCCTGTGGGCAGCGCGGGTGGAAGGTGCAGCCACTGGGGGGATTGAGCGGGTTGGGCACCTCGCCCTGAACGGGCGTGCGGGCGGCGCCGCTGCCTTGCATCTTGGGGATGGCGTCGAGCAGCATGCGGGTGTAGGGGTGGCGCGGCTGGCTGAACAGGGTGCGCTTGTCGGCCA
Organism: Polaromonas sp.; assembly: GCA_044352515.1. GTDB lineage: Bacteria > Pseudomonadota > Gammaproteobacteria > Burkholderiales > Burkholderiaceae_C > Polaromonas. The sequence continues at coordinate 359 of JBILDR010000343.1, read as the reverse complement.
ACTCGACCAGGCGGCCCAGGTACATCACGCCGACCTGGTCGCTCACATGGCGCACCACCGCCAGGTTGTGCGAGATGAAGAGGTAGGTCAGGCCGCGGCTGCGCTGCAGCTCCTTCATGATGTTGAGCACCTGGGCCTGCACGCTCACATCGAGCGCCGAAGTAGGCTCGTCGCAGACGAGAAATTGCGGCGCGGTGGCCAGCGCCCGGGCAATCGAGATGCGCTGGCGCTGGCCGCCTGAAAACTGGTGCGGGTATTTGCCCAGGTCCTGCGCCGATAGCCCCACCGAGACCAGCAACTCGGCGGCCCGCTCGCGCAGCTCGGCCGGGCGGCTGATCAGGCCATGCTCGAGCAAAGGC
>JBILDR010000140.1:0-9035 GCA_044352515.1 Polaromonas sp. | reverse complement strand
AGCGGCCAGGGCCCTGTGCTTGAGCTCACCGTCAGCAGCGTGGATCGCGATGCCAGCCGCCTCTTGCCTCGCAAAGAACTCGCTGCACCGGCTGGCGGGCATGTTTTGATCCGCGAGCGCAAGGGAGCCCTGATCCCGGAGCGGGCAATATATCGCGTGCTTTACAGCATCGATGACTTACCCCCCACATTGACAGGCGCCCAATGGCGCGGCACTGTGGTGACCCAGGTCCAGGCGCAGGCTCCGGCGTGGCGCTACCTGCGCAATGCAGCTGCCGTGATGGTGCGCGAGTTCGGTTTTTAAACCGCCGCGGCTTGATGCGCAGGTTCAAGCCCAGTTCCCGCTAGAGGCCAGTTGCGCATCAGCCCGATCGAGCACAGGCCTTTGCAATGCCGCTAAGGTGTCGACCTGCGCCAATTTCGCGGTCTCGAGCTTGCCCGGCCCGCTGATGCGCCCTTTCAGTTCACTCACCGTCTCAAAAAGCAATGGATTCCGTCACACAAATTCTTTTGGGCGCCTCGGTAAGCGTAGCCGTCATGGGACGCCGCACGGCGCTTTGGAAATCGGCCGTGTGGGGCGGTGTGGCCGGCTTGTTGCCCGATCTGGATGTGTTGCTGGACCACGGCGACCCGATCCTAAACATGATCCGCCATCGCGCCGAAACCCATTCCTTGCTGCTGCTGGCGCTGTTTGCCTTGCCCATGGCCTGGGTGGCGAGCCGCATCCACCGTCAGCCGCAACTCTATGGCCCTTGGTGCTGGGCACTCATGCTGGCGCTGGTCACCCACCCCTTGCTAGATCTGATGACGATTTATGGCACCCAGGTGTTCCAGCCGTTCTCTGACGAGGCCTATGGTCTGGGCAGCATATTCATCATCGACCCGGTGTATTCCCTCGCTTTGCTGATCGGGCTGCTGGCCGCTTTCTGTGCCAAAACCATGGGTAAGGCCTTGACGATCAACGGCTGGGGCTTGGTCTTGAGCAGCGCATATTTGGCCTGGAGCGCACTGGGCCAGGCCTGGGTCATGCATCACGCCCGCCAGTCCTTGCAGGCTCAGGGCTTGCCCAGTCAGCAGTTGTTGGTCACGCCCGCGCCATTGAACACCTTGCTCTGGCGCGTGGTGGCCCTGGACGGCGAGCGCTTTCATGAAGGCTTTTATGCCCTGATGGATGGCGCCAGGCCGGTGCGCTTTGTGGCTTATGAAAGAGGTGCCGCTTTGGCCGCGCAAAACGCTGAGCACCCCCAAATCCAGCGCCTGGCCCGATTTACCGACGGCTTCTACAAGGTTGCTGACCAAAACGGGCGGTTGGTGATCACCGACTTGCGCATGGGGCAAGAGCCGGCCTACGTGTTTTCTTTTGACATTGGCCCGCCGCTGCAAGGGGGCTACAGCCACCCCGTGGCGCAGCAGCAAAGCCGCCGCCTGGAGTTGAAGGCCGGTCTGAAGTGGTTGGGGCAGCGCATCATGGGTCAAGACCTGCCGCCCCATTGAGCAGTTGACGCTTCCAATCATTGATCCGCGGCGGGTGCAGCTCGAACTCCTTGCACAACTCGGCCATGGCCCTCGATTTGCAGAGCCACTTCTGTGATTAGAAAACGACTGATGCGCGCGCATCCTTCAATCGGATTTATTGGCCAATCATTATTTTGCTGCAAAGCATATAGCCGCGGTTGTAAACAGCTCGGATACCAGGGGAGGCGGCACCAGCGGAAATCAATTTTTTTCGCAACCTGGCGATGCGCATTTCTAGTGCGGCTGCGGTGGGGAGCTCATCACTAAAGCCAAGAAGCTCAGCCAGTTGCCAAGGTGCCAGCGGTTGCCCAGCAGCGCGTACCAGTCCTGCCAATAATGTTGTTTCATTGGGGCTCAGGTCCGCGATCCCATTGGGCCCCTCCAGAACATGGCGATCTGTTCTCAGATGCAGGGCCTCAGATTCGACGCCGAGTGACCATTGCTTTTTGGCTATGGCCGCAATTCCAGCTAAGAGTTCTGTAGGGTCCACCGGCTTGGTGAAATAAATATCTGCACCGCTTTCGTAACCGATGACCTTATCCCCAATCATGCTGCGCGCGGTTGTGATGATGATGCCAACTCTTGGATGAACTTGTCGTAGTTTTTTGACCAGTGTCAGTCCGTCTGTGTCTGGAAGATTCAAATCGATCACATAAACATCGGGTGTGAAATTACCCGATTCGTCCAGTATTTGGGCAGCCAAACCCACGCCTCGCACAAAGTGCCCTTGTTTCTGAAAAAACGACATCCACCCCTCACGCAGGTCATCGTTATCTTCAACGATCAGGATTTTCAGTGCAAATGTCATTCTTAACTGTTCAAAAAATGGCAATAGCTCTCTATCCTGTACCAACGGGGACTTTTAAGCCAACATAAGCCAACACCTCATATCGATCGCTTGCTTGGCTGGGCGGGCAGCCAAATCTCAAACCGCACCAAACCATCACTCGGTGAATAGCTCACTTTCCCATTCAGCAATTCCAGGAGTGCCTTCACCAGAAAAAGGCCGAGTCCGGAACCAGATTGCTTTCGGGCCAAGGGGCTTCGGTAGTACTTTTCAAACAGCTTGCTGGCTTCGGGCCAACCTGTTGAGCCCACTTCATTGTCAATTTGCCAACGCCACCCCTTCATACCTTGTGATCCAGTGGTGGCGGTCAGCCTCAAAGTGATGCGTGAGTTGAGTGCGCTGTACTTGTAGGCGTTCTCCAATAGATTGCTTAGAACGATCGAAAGTATCTGAGCATCTGTTCGTGCTGGGCAAGGATCTGTGGGCAGGTCGAGCACCATGCGTTCAGGCTGACGGCTGGACGAACATACAAATCGCGTCAGCTCTGCAAGGTCCAGCAACTCCATGCGCGGCTGTAGGCTCTGATCCGACAACTGCCCTGAATGCACACAGCGTTCGATCACACGGTTCATGTCGTCAATGGCGCGCTCCATGGCGGGACGCCCCTTTTCCCCTGCCTCCATCCAAATGCGGAGATTGGCCAAAGGGGTTCTGATTTCGTGCGCCAGCATGGCCAGCAACTGCCGCTGATCACTCAAGTATTGTTCGTTCATCCGCGCCTGCTCTTGTTGCAGCACCAGCTGGGTGGCCATCGCCTCATGCCTGGATCGGAAACGGCGATGACGCACCCCTAGGATGATCAACATCACAAAACCATTGGCCACAAGGTTGCTCATATTGCCGTAAAAAAGAATCCGGGACTCTTGTATCAGGCCCAAATTGGTCATGGTTGGGATGGCGTTGACAAGCGCATAAAAAAAGACGTACATCAGAATCACTGCCTTGGGTACCGGTGACTGGGGTTGGCCTTTGGGGGATACCAAAACCGTTAGAACAAGCCATCCCATCAGAAAGGTTGCCACCGCATTGAGGCCCATGAGGGCCAGGTGGGTAGGTCCCAAAAGCCCAACCACAGCAAGGCCGATGAGCACCCATAAGCTTGAACGCATGACTCGCAGCATCCATGCTGGAGATGAGTACTCGGTCAGCAAGGCGGCAAAAAAACAGAAGATGGTTCCCACCATGACAGCTGCCACTGTGGAGGTGGTCAGAGAGAGCATCCCTTCTGGAAACCACTCACCCAAAATCACCCGGGCAAAGCCCAAATGGAAAAATCCCCACAAGGTCACCGCCAACTGTTGGACGGCAAAGATGGCTGTGACCCGATCTCGCGAAATGAGCCACTCCATCACAGACCACACCCAAAGAACCAGCGATAACAGCAAAAAACTGCCGGTCACCCATTCCACCCATCGCGTGAAAATCTTGGCTTCTGCCATTGGCAACATTTCCAAGTACACCAGTCGTGTGCTGGAGCTTTCGAGTCGAAGCAGCACGTCACGTGTTTTGGTTTGTGGGGACACCTCGAACGTGAAAACAACGCTGGCCAGTGCATCTTCACGTGCTGGTAAGAAGTCACCTGCATGGCGAATGACCCCAGTGGTCGGGTCGTAAAACGTCACCCGGTCCAGATAAGGCGGGCGCACCACGAGAACTCGCGGCGGCTCATCGCTACGCAAGGCTGCTGGCACGGTGATGCGCAGCCATACCGGTTCCAGACCGAAACCCCAAGACTTCCAACCTGTGAATGCCTCCCAATTGGCCATTTGCAGCACGGTATCTGCCCTTGCCTTGCCATCGCGGTCCAGCCAACCGGCAAATGCAGTGTTGACTGGAGCGACAGCTTGGGCGGTTGCCATGGATGGGCCGGCTGTCAAGGCGATGGCCATCACAAACACCCTCAACCACAACAAAAGTGCTGTTAGCTCGCTCACCCAGGGGGGGGCGATTGGTTGGCTTTTGTTGACTTTTGGGGGTGAACAAAAAAAACGCAAAGCAATTTTCTCGGCTTGTGAGGGGACTGCCAGTATTTCTGTATGTGAGGCGCTTGGGCCATGTACTCATGGCTCAAGCCCTCATCGGGCGGCATTGGCTGGCTCTGTAAACCGCTCTTCTTAGAGTATCGCAAATTGGTTCATCGCCTCGCGCCACTCGCGCACCCTGCGCCCATGGTTGGCGGTGATGTTGCGCAGGACAGGCTCTTTGTTGGGGTTTGTTGGAAATTTAAAAACGCTTCGATAACGTTCATACACGTATCTTGCACATTTTTTTACTTTGGCGCGTTTTTACGCTCACAACAAGATGATCGACTCCCGTTCCCTTTGGGCCGCTGCTTGCTTATGGGCGTTTGTTCTGTCTGCGGTGCACGCCCAATCCGTGCCTGATGCGGGCAGCTTGCGCCAGCAGATTGAGCAGCAGCGCGAGGTCCAGCTGCCGCCGGCGGTGCGGCCGCAAAAAGTGGTGCCGCCGCCTGAGATCAAGGCCCGTGATGGCATGAGCGTGAGGGTCAAGTCCTTCCGCTTTGCGGGCAATACCTTGCTGGCTGAGCAGCAACTGGCGCCGGCGCTGGCCGAGTTTTTGAACCGCGACTTGAGCTTTGAAGGGCTGCAGCGTGCCGCCGATGCGGTGGCCGCCGCTTACCGTGAGGCGGGCTGGCTGGTGCGTACCTATCTGCCGGAGCAAGACATCAGCGCAGGCGTGGTGACGGTGCAGGTGGTGGAGGCCCGCTTTGCGGGCGTGCGCATTGAGGGTCAGGCGGCGCAGCGGGTGGCTGCGGCTGAGCTCGAGGGCTTCATTGACAAAGCGCAGCCCAAGGGAGCAGCCTTGCGCGCCGACGCGCTAGACCGGGCTTTACTTTTGATCGATGACTTGCCGGGCATCAGCGTCGCGGGCACGCTGGCGCCGGGTCAGGTCGATGGTGAGACCGCACTGGTGCTGCAGACCACCGATGAGCCTCTGATCTACGGCAATGTCGGCTTGGACAACACCGGTGCGCGTGCGACTGGCAGCAACCGTCTGACGGCCAGCCTGAATATCAACAGCCCCGGCCAGCGCGGCGACTTGCTGGGCCTGGTGGTGCTGCGCACCGAAGGCAGCCACTACGGCCGCCTGGCGGTGACAGTACCCGACGGCTACGACGGCCTGCGTCTGGGCGCGAGCATCTCGGGCATGTACTACAGAGTGGTCGAGGGGGCAGGTGTGGCCGCGAAAATCCGCGGCCAATCCAACAGCCTGGGGCTGGACATCAACTACCCCTTGCAGCGCAGCCGCATGCAAAACCTGTACTGGACGGCCGGGCTGGACAACAAGGGTTTTCTCAACCGCGATCTGACCGACGTCAGGTCCGACTACGAGACCTATAGCCTGCGCTCGGAGTTGTCGGGCAACCGCTTTGACGACTTGGGCGGCGGCGGGGCCAACAGCGCCACGGTGCAGCTTCTGTGGGGGCGGCTGGCCGCCATGCGGCAACACGTCCAGCTGGGCACGATAGACCGCAACTACCGCAAGCTCACTTACAGCTTGAGCCGCCAGCAAGCCCTGGGGGGCAGCCATTCGCTGCTGCTGACCTTGCAGGGGCAGCACGCGGCGCAGGTGCTGGACTCCTCTGAGCGGTTTTATATCGGGGGTTCTCAGAGCGTGCGCGCCTACCCCTCGAGCGAGCTCGGCGGCGAGCGCGGGCAGGCGGCCAGCGCGGAATGGCGTTGGCGGCTCGATGCAGCCTGGTTGTTCACAGCCTTTGTCGACCAGGGGCGGGCGGTGTCACTGCCGGCCACCTCCAGCGATCAGAAAACCGCTTTGACCTTGCGCGGCCATGGCCTGAGTGCCAGCTGGCAGGGCCCGATGGGCCTGCTGACCAAGCTGACCTGGGCCCGCCGTGACGGCAGCAACCCCAAACCGACGCAGGCCGGCACCGACGCCGATGGCACGCGCAAGCTCAACCGCTTCTGGCTGACCACCAGCATGCCCTTCTAAGCGCCCCGGCTGACTGAAGACACACCACCATGAATAAAACATTTCGCAGCGTCTGGAACGCGTCCAAGCAAGCTTATGTGGCGGCCGCAGAAAACGTGTCGGCCAAGGGCAAGCCGTCTTCAGCGGCCAAGCTCATGACTGCGCTCGCCGGGCTGATGGGCGGGCTCATCACTCTGAGCGCTGCAGCGCAAACGCCGCCGGCACCACGCCAATTGCCCACGGGCGGGCAGGTCAGCGCCGGTCAGGCCAACATCAGCAGCAGCGGCGCCAATATGGTGATCCAGCAGGGCAGCGAGCGTGCGGCCATCAACTGGCAAAGCTTCAATGTCGGCAAGGATGCGCAGGTGAAGTTCCAGCAGCCTGGCGCCAGCAGCGTCACGCTCAACCGGGTGATGAGCGCCGACCCCAGCCAGATTTTTGGTCGCATCACGGCCAACGGGCAGGTGATCCTGACCAACCCCGCCGGCGTGTACTTCGGCAAGGACGCGCGGGTCGATGTGGGTGGCCTTGTCGCCACCACCATGAGCATCTCCGACGCCGACTTTATGGCGGGCAAAAGCCGCTACCAACGTGCCGGCAGCACCGGCAGCGTGGTCAATGAGGGCGAGCTCAAGTCCAGCATCGAAGGATACGTTGCGCTGCTGGCTCCGGAGGTTCGCAACCAGGGTGCGGTCATTGCGCAGATGGGCACGGTGGCCATGGCCGCCGGCGAGGCGGTGGACCTCAAGTTCGACAGCAACAACCGCCTGACCAGCATCCGCGTCGAGCCCAGTCTGATTCAGGCCTTGGTCGACAACCGCCATGCGGTGCAGGCCCCGGGGGGGCTGATCATCATCAGCGCCCAGTCCATGGACAGGCTGGTCGGTGGCGTGGTCAAAAACAGCGGCAGCATCGAGGCCAACGGGCTGCAGCAGCGCGGCGGGCGCATCATCTTGTCGGCCAGCCGCCGCGTCGAGAACACCGGCAGCATCAGCGCCAACGCCACCCAGGGCACCGCGGTCGCAGACGGTGGGCCGGCAGGCAAGATCGAGATCAGCGCGCCCGAGGTCCTCAACAGTGGCCGCATCAGTGCTGCCGCTGCGCCTGCCGCTGCGCCTGCCCCTGCGCCTGCCCCTGCGCCCGCCGCGGCCCCTGTCGCCGCGCCCGTTGCGGCGCCTGCTCCTGCGGGAACTGGCGGCACCGTGCTTATCCAGGCCCATCAATTGACCCAGACCGACAGCGGCCGCATCGATGTGAGCGCCCCGCAAGGAGGCGGCTTGATCAGCATTCAGGCCAGCGTTGCGGTGCAGATCGCCGGTCAGCTCGATGCATCCGCACCGGTGCCCCTGCCTGCCCCCGCGCCCAGTCTTGCAGACAGCAGCACCAGCATGCCGGCCCCCGCGCCCGCGGCGGCGCCCGCTCAGGGTGGCCAGGTGCAGGGCGGCCAGGTTCAGGTCAGTGCTGGCGACATTGAGTTGCACAATGCCAGCGTCGATGTGAGCGGCCCGCGCGGCGGCACGGTCGAGCTCAGTGCCCGCAGCGCAGGCCAGCCCCAGCCACTGCCCGATGCGCCCAGCGTGCCAGGGCAGGGCCGGCTGGCCCTGATGGGCAATACCGTGCTCAGCACCCGGGGGCGCAGCGCCCAGGGCGGGCGCTTGCTGCTCACGGGCGATGACATCAGCCTGCAGAACCATACCCGCCTGGATGCGATTGGCGCCAGCGGCGGCGGCACGGTGCTCGTGGGTGGCGACTGGCAAGGCAGCAATGGCGTCTACCAGGCCACCAGCGTCACCATGGCCGCAGATGCAAGCATCGATGCCAGCGCCACACAGCAAGGTGACGGCGGCACCGTGGTGCTGTGGAGCGATGTCCACCGCAGCGGCGGTATCACCTCGACCTACGGCGAGATCTCCGCCCGTGGCGGTGCGTTGGGCGGCGATGGCGGCCGCATCGAGACCTCGGGACATCAGCTCGCGGTCGATGGCATACGCATTGACGCCGGCAGCCCCCTGGGCCGAGCGGGCAACTGGCTGCTGGACCCCTACGACTACTTCATCAACGCCGCGGCGGCGGCCACCATCGGTAGCGCACTTAATAACAGCGATGTCAGGGTCATGACCCTGGCGGTCGAAAGCGACTACGGCGCGGGTGGCAATCCCAATGCCAGCGGCGAAATCAGGCTTTTGGCCAATATCGCCAAGACGGCGACCCAAGGTACAACCACGCTGACCCTGCAGGCTCACCGGCGCATAGAGATGAACGGCTTTGGCATCACGTCGGCGGCCGGTGGCCCGCTCAATGTGGTCCTGTGGGCCAACTTTGGCGGTGCTGCTGGCGGCTCCAGCACAGCTGGCGGCGTCTCTGCCTTGAGCAACATCAGCACCAACGGCGGCTTTGTTTGGGTGGGCGGCGGTAGCGCCAGCACCACCAACCGGGGCATCACAGTGCCTGACGGCCCCTCCGTGGGCGGGATCAACGCCAACCACAACCCGATCGATTGGAGCGGTGCCATCAACACCGCCGGCGGTGCCGTCTATATATGGTCCGGCACGGGTCACAGCAACAACTCGCTGGCGGCCTACACCGGTGCTTCTATTAACGCCGGCAGCGGAGACGTCTTCATTCGGGCACGGAACTTCAACTGGGTCAGTGGCGGCAGCCCCGCCATCACGACCACCGGCCGCATCTTCATCCGCCCGGACGTCGACGGCGGCTCCTTTGGG
>JBILDR010000139.1:0-9039 GCA_044352515.1 Polaromonas sp. | reverse complement strand
GTCGCCATCATCACCCCGTCAGGGTGCCAGACAGTGGCAAAACGGTCCCAGTCGCCCGCATCGCGCCAGACGGCCCAACGCTCGACCATCTGGCGGATTTCCAACTCATCGTGCATGGCTTGATCCATCGCTGTGACTCCTTGAATTCAGACCGGCTCGACCCGGTAATCGACTTGGTGACGCGCAATGCGCAGGTCGGCCAACTCTTGTTTGACCCGCTGGTGCTCGGGATGTACCGCATAGGCATCGAGCGCGGCTTGCGACTCGAATTCCGAGTAAAGCACCACATCGCAGGCATAGTCGATGCGGCTGGAATCGACCCCGATTTCCAGATGCAGCAGACCCGGAATGCGCCCGCGCAAAGACTCGAAGCTGCGCTTGAGCACCTCGACGGCGCGCGCCTTGGCCTGGTCCGTGTCGCCGCGCAAATTCCACATGACGATGTGCTTGATCAAGCGCTTCTCCGGCTCAGACCTGGGGCGCAAAGCCAGCGCTTTGCGGCCACAGGTTCACAAAAGCATGAACGGTGGTGCTGCCGTACAAGCCCGCGCGGGTAAAGGGCTCGTCGGCCAGCCAAGCATGGGCTGCGTCGCGCGATTCAAAGTCGATGGCCAACAAGCTGCCCAGCATGGTCTGCCCGTCATCGGCGACCAAGGGGCCGGCAAAGGCAATGCGCTGACCCACCTGGCCCAAGTAAGCCTTGTGCTCAGGACGCAGACGATGGCGCAGCGCCTGGGTATCGGGCTTGTCAATCAAAATGAAGGTGAAAATCACAGGGCTCTCCGCTGAAGCACGAAATCAAATTCAATCCGGTGCAGTCCCTGGCCGTCGTCCACCCAGGGTGCAATCAGCGACTGCCGCACACCGTAGACCGCATCGCTGTCCAGGTAAGGGTCGTCTTGCCGATAAACATGGGTGGTCAGCGGTTCGTAGCCGGGCGCGCTGATTTTGAAATGCATGTGCGCCGGCCGCCAGGGATGGCCGCCGATGGCGCCCAGCAACTGCCCAACCGGTCCGTCGACCGGCACCGGATACGGCAGGGCCAGCACGGTGCGCAGCTCAAACCGGCCGTCGCTGCCGCTGCTGAGCACGCCACGGGCTCGGTGCTCGTCCAGGTCTTCATATTGCGCGTCATAGCGGCCTTCGGCGTCAGACTGCCAGAACTCCACCTCCGCGCCGGCCACCGCCGCGCCATCGAGGGCGCAAACCCGGCCGCGCACCAGGCAGGGCTGGCCCGGCGCGCCGCGGGCCAGGTCGGCCCCGTCGGGCAAACGCGGCGCATCGGCCACATAAAAAGGGCCGAGCACCGTTGATTCGGTGCAGCCGACCGGTTTGTCGTGGTTCATGGCCACCATGAGCGTCGACAGGCCCAACACATCGGACAAGAGCACAAACTCCTGCCGCGTCGGGCTGCACTTGTGCCCCACCGCCGTCAGAAACTCGATGCCCATCTGCCACTCCGGCTCGGTCAGCCGGGTCTCACGGGCGAAGGCGTGCAGGTGCTGCACCAGGCTGGTCATCAGCTCCTTCAGACGCGCATCCGGCGTCTGCGCCAGGCGCGCGATAACGGCCTGGGTGATGGTCTCCTGGTTCAAATTGCGCAAAAGCCTGTCCCCGCTGCTGGTTTTTTTAGCAAACGGGACTATAGATTTTCAAAACCGGAAGAAAAATACCGCAGTCGCAAATGACATTTCCGCCAAATGGAATAAAGCGACACAATCTCCCCCGGCCCTGCCCGGCCGACCGAACAAACTGCGCGCCGACCCTACCCTATGGACCGCTGGACCGAAATCGAACTTTTTGTGCAAGTGGCCGAAACCGGCAGCTTGAGCCGTGCAGCCGAGGCCTTGCAACTGTCCAATGCCGCCGCCAGCCGGCACCTGGCGGCGCTGGAGGCCCGGCTCGGCGCGCGCCTGGTCGAGCGCAACACCCGGCGCCTGTACCTGACCGACACCGGCCGAGAGTTTCACAGCCGGGCCCGCACCATCGTCTCTGACCTGCGCGACGCGGAGTCGGCGGTCAACGCCACCGCGCTCAACCCCACCGGCATCCTGCGGGTGACCGCCTCGCTCTCATTTGCAATGCACCATGTGGCGCCACTGCTGCGTGAATACACCCAGCGTTACCCCAATGTGCAGGTGCATCTGGAGGCGGCCAACCGCTATATGGACATCATCGACAACAACATCGATGTGGCCATCCGCAACCGCGAGTCCGAGCCTGACTCCAACATCACCATCCGCCGCATGGCCGAGACGCGCCGCTTGATGGCTGCCTCGCCCGGCTACCTGGCCAGATACGGCACGCCGCAATCGCTGGAAGATCTGCAGCAGCACAAGCTGCTGATCTATACCCATGCCAACAACCCCAACGAACTGCGGTTTTCCAAGGCCGGCCTGAGCAGCACGCTCACCGTCAAGGGCCTGCTCGAATCCAACGACGGTCAAATCCTGCGCGCCGCGGCCCTGGACGGTCTGGGCATCCTGGTCCAGCCCACCTACATCCTCTACGACGACATCGTCGCCGGCCGCCTGGTACCCGTACTCGACGACTGGGACCTGCCCCGCCTGACCATCAACTTAGCCTACCCCAGCCGCAAGCACCTCTCAGCCAAGGTGCGCACCTTCATTGACTTCATGGTCGAACACTTCGCCCGCATGGACTACGAGCGCAAGTGGACTGGGCGGTTTGGGGACTGAGAGCCGGGCTGCGCACAGGCCGCTCCGCCGCGAGGGCGCGGCTCCCACAGAGTCAGTGGTCAACGCCCAATGGGTGGGAGCGCCGCCCTAGGCGCGATGCGGCCAATGAACGATGCCTGCTGGCTGAATCAACGCTGCATCGCCGCGAGGGCGCGGCTCCCACACCACCGATCTGCCGCTGTGACCAGATCCTGTGGGAGCGCCGCCCTCGGCGCGATGCGGCCAATGAACGATGCCGGCTGGCTGAATCAACGCTGCATCGCCGCGAGGGCGCGGCTCCCACACCACCGATCTGTCGCTGTGACCAGATCCTGTGGGAGCGCGGCCCTCGGCGCGATGCGGCCTTCGATCGCGCTCCGCCAACCTCAGTCCGGCCTCACGCCCTCCCAGGCGTTAAGAAAAAGCTGGCGCAGCGCCGTACGGTCCAGCGGCCGGGGGTTGGGGTACTGATTTTGAACAGCGATATCGCAGGCTTTGTCCAGGTCGGACTCCTTCAAGCCCAAGTCGCGCAGGGCAACCGCCGCACCGTTGTTCTTTGCGAGGTCGAACACCGCCGCCGGGCCGCTACTGCCGCCCAGGGCCTGGGCGATCTTGGCCATGGCTTCAGGCGCAGCCGGTGCGTTGTAAGCCAGGGCATGCGGCAGCACGGCGGTGTGCGTCTCGGCATGCGGCAGATTGAAGGTGCCACCCAGGGTATGGCAGAGCTTGTGGTGCAAGGCCATGCCCACGCTGCCCATGACGATGCCGCACAGCCAGGCGCCGTAAAACGCATCGGTGCGGGCCTGCATGTCGCGCGGGTCGCGGCATATGGCCGGCAGCGCCCGGCCCAGGGCGGCGATGCCGTCGCGCGCCATGAAGTCGATCACCGGGTTGCGGTCGGCCGAGTACAGGCCCTCAGCCGAATGCGCAATCGCGTTGATGCCGCTGGTCAGGCTCATGGCCGCCGGCAGGCTCAGCGTGAGTTCGGGGTCGTAGATGACCGCGCGTGGCACCACCTTGGCGTCCTTGCCGGTTTTCTTGATGCCGCCTTCAGTGATGCCGAAGACCGGCGTCATTTCCGAGCCGGCGTAGGTGGTGGGAATCGCGATGATGGGCAGGCCCGAGTCCAGCGCAATGGCCTTGCCCAGGCCGGTGGTAGAGCCGCCACCGATGGCCACCGCGCAGTCGGCGCCCAGGCGGCACGCCACTTCGCGCGCCTCGCGCGCAGTCTCGATCGGCACATGCATCACCGCGCGGTCGAACACGCCGGCCGCACGTGGGCCCAAGAGCGTGGCCACCATTTCGGCCGAGTCGCGCTGCTCGGGCGTGGACAGCACGAGGGCGCGGGTATAGCCCAGGGTATCGATCTCGCGCTCAAGGTGGCGGATGCTGCCGGCGCCAAAGACCACCCGGGCGGCGTAGGCGTTGTAGATAAACTCGTTCATCAGGACTCCATGTCGGTGGCAAGCCCGGCGCTGCGCTCGACGGCCTTGATGATGGCGGCGTAATCGTCAAGGGCCTCGCCCTGCGCCACCGCCGCGTGCATCAGCTGCAAGGTGGCTGAGGTCTGCGGCAGGGGGGCGTGCACATCGCGTGCGGCGCCCACAATCAAGTCCAGGTCCTTGATCATCTGCTCGACGGTGAAGGTGGGCGTGAAGTCGCGCTGACTCAGTTGTACAGCTTTGGCCTTGAGGATGGGCGAGCCCACCGCGCTGGCGCCCAGCACCTGCCACATGTCCTGCCAAGCTAGGCCGCCCTTGCGGCCCAAGGTCAAGCCCTCGGCGAGCATGGCGCTGGTCTGCGCAATCAAGAGGTTGACCACCAGCTTCATCAGCCTGGCCTGCTCGGCATCGCCCAGGTAAAAACGCTGCGGCCCCCAGCAGGCCAACAGTGGCTCGCAGCGCTCATAGGCGGCGCGCGGGCCAGAGGCCATGACGGTCAGATGCGCGGCCTCGGCCATCTTGTTGTTGCCCGAGACGGTGGTGCGCAAATACGCGATACCGCGCGCACTGCACAGATCGGCCACCTGCGCCGATGCGGCCAGTGATACGGTACTGGTATCGACATAAATGGAGCCGGCGCTGGCGCTTTGCGCCACCTGCTCGCCTACCGCCTGCAAGGCTGCGTCATGAGGCAAGGACGAAAACACAAATTCGGCCTGCGCCAGCGCACCGGGCTCGGCCACCGCCAGGCCAGCGCTGCGCGCCAGGGCCAGCCGCTGCTCGCTGGGGTCGCTCACCGTCAGCGCATGGCCAGCCGCTTGAAGGTGGGTGGCCATGGGCAGGCCCATCTTGCCCACGCCCAGAAAGTGAATGCGGGCCATGCTCAGGCGGCCTTTTCCGTCGCCTGCGCCGCTTGCGCGGCAGCGGTTGCAGCCGCAGGTGCCAAGCCTCCCGTGGTGCCACCCATGAAGCTGCCGTGCTGCAGATTGAGCAGCCGGTTCCAGCGCTGCTGGCCCATGGTCAGGCCGATAAAAAAGCCCAGTTCCACAATCTGCGGCACCTCCAGATGCGCACGCAGGGCTTGCCACATCGCGTCGGTGGAGTCCAAGCCCCAGGTCATGGCCTCGGCCAAGCGCAAGGCCGCTTTCTGCCGCTCGTCAAAGCGGGCGGACTTTTCAAATTCAAGCAAATCGCGCACATCGTCTTCCACCAAACCCTGGGCCTGCGCCTTGAGCGAGCGCTGGTTGCCGCAGTAATTGCAGTTGACGGCTTGCGAGACATAGAGCCGGCACAGCTCCTTGAGCGCATGGTCACACACGCCGTTGACGAAGGTGTCGTTCCAGGCGTTGGCAAAAGACCAGAACACCGCCGGCACGTGGGCGCGGATGGCATGGCTCTCGGGGCGCGGTGCACCCTCGCGGGCGGCGCGCTCAAACTCGGCGCGCATGGCCGGGTCGGCAATCGCCGCGGCGTCCACATAGGGCAGACGCTGTGGGGATGTGCTCATGCTGGCCTCCAAAATTCAGGCCAAGGCCCGGGCTTGCTCGTAGGCGCTCAGGTCCAGATAGCGCTCGGGCGCAGGTGGCACCCCGCCCCACATGCCCTCCATCTCGGCGCGGATCGACAGGACACGGACAAAACCCTCGTGGCTGAAAGCGGCATCGGGCGCCAAGCCCGAGCCCGCAGTGAGCAAGGCCTCATAGGTGTTGCGGGCGGCCTGGCGTTCAAGCTT
Organism: Polaromonas sp.; assembly: GCA_044352515.1. Lineage (GTDB taxonomy): Bacteria > Pseudomonadota > Gammaproteobacteria > Burkholderiales > Burkholderiaceae_C > Polaromonas. Next base: position 3,187 of record JBILDR010000139.1, on the reverse strand, counting down.
GAAGTTGGCACCGAGCAGCTCGATCATCGCGCTTTCGTTGGCTCGGTCCATCACCCGTCGCTGAGCCCGGATGTAAGCCGTCAGGTAGCGGCGCAGCAGATCGGCATGGGCCTGCGCCCAGGCGCGCATCACATAGGCGCCAGTGGCCTGATACGGGCCCAGCAAATCGTACTGGCTGCCCAGACTCTTGAGGCCCTGGGCCCGCAGCTTGAAGTTAAAGGGCGGGTTGATCATGCCGCAGGCCAGATCCGGATCGCTGGCCATGGCCGCCGCACGCGGCCCGGTGCCGCCGGCCAGCTTGATCTGATAGTCACGGCCTTCCAGCAAGCCGCGGTCTTTCAAGATTTTTTTGGCCGCCAGCGCATATGCGGTGTTGGGCGCGTCGACCGCCAGCAGCTTGCCGCGCAGGTCTTCAAAGCTTTCGATCTCGGGCCGCACGATGAAGTCGTTCAGTCCAGCATCGCCACCGCAGACGATGACTGCATCGGCACCCGACTCGATCAGGGCCACCGCGTTGTCGAGTGCCGCATGCGCAATATCGAAGCGGCCCGCCGGCAGACCCGCGCGCTGCTCGTCCGAATTGGGCGTGTGCTGCACCTCGATGTTCAGGCCCTGCTCGGCAAAGTCGCCCGCCTGCAAGCCGGCCAGCAAGGGCAGATTGCTCGAGGTGTTAAAAATATTCACACGCAAGGTGTTCATGGAGTCTCCAGACAAATCAGGATGCCAGTGCAGCGCGGGCAACGGTCTCAGCGTTGATCGGCATGCTGCGCATGCGCACGCCAAGGGCGGCATACACCGCGTTCGCAAGGGCTGCAGCCACCGGGCCGTGGCTGGCCTCGCCCACGCCCAGGCTGGGCTGCTCGGGCCGGTCCATGAATTCCACCGCCACAGGCGGCACTTCGGAAAACTTCAGAATCGGGTAGCTGTCCCAGCTGTTCGAGGTGATGCGGGTGCGGTCAAACACCACCTGCTCGCGGGTGACCCAGCTCAGGGTCTGGATCGCGCCGCCCTCCACCTGATTGCGCGCCCCGTCCGGGTTGACCAGCCGCCCCGCATCGACCACCAAGTGCATCTGTTCAATCGCAAAACGCTCGCGCAAATCGACCCGTGCGACGGCCGCGCACCAAGCGCCGGTGTTCTTGTAGCGACTCAAGCCCAGGCCCCAACCCCGGCCCTCGCCGGCTCCATCCGGGCTCCAGCCGGCCGCTTCGGCCACGCGTTCAAGCACCGCGCGGGCGCGCTCATCGCTGAGGTGGCGCAGACGGAAAGTCAAAGGATCGGTGCCGGCCAACTCGGCCAATTCGTCCATGAAGCTCTCGGCCGCAAACACATTGAGGTGGGCGCCGAGCGAACGCAGCGATGAGGTGCGGATAGGCATGCGCAGCGCGCGGTGGCTGATCACCTCGTGGCTGACGAAGTCATAGAGCGGAACCGCATTGCGCTCAGCCCCGCCGCCAACGGCCAGCGGCATGTTGATCGCCACCTGGCGCTCGAACGGCGGCTCGATCATGGAAGCGGCGCGCAGCACCGGAATCGGACTGCGGCCGGGCCGCATGCTGTGCCCGGTAGACCAGACCTGATGCTGCCAGCGACTGATGCGGCCTTGGTCATCCAGATCGGCCTGCAAATCGGCGACCATAGCCGCACCCACCGGCGCGCAGCTGAGCTCATCCTCGCGGCTCCACTGCAGCCGCACCGGCCGTCCTGGCACAGCCCGCGCCAGCAGGGCGGCGTCACCGGCCACATCGTCGGCACCGTTGTGCCCATAGCAGCCGGCCCCGTCGGCATGGCGCACCCGCACCGCCTCGGGCGCCAGACCCAGCATGGTGGCCAGATCGGCGCGCAGATTAAAAACGCCCTGCGTATGACTCCAGACCTCCAGTTGCGTGGTCTGGTCCGGCGTGTAGGTGGCAATGGCGCAGGACGGCGCGATGGAGGCATGCGCCAGAAAAGGCCGCTGGTAGGACGCACTCAGGCTTTGGCTTTGGCTTTGGCTTTGCGCAGCTGGTGCCCCCTCGCTCGCCTTGAGGCTGACGGTGTGGGTATCGACCGGGCCCTGGCGCAGGTGTTCGGCCAGGGCCTGCATCTCAGGCAGGCTGGGCTCTTCCTGCCAGCGCGCCAGTGCAGCCAGGCGCTTACCGGCCTGCAGCGCTTGATACTCAGTCTGAGCCACCAGCCCTACAAAGCTGCCGCTGCGCAGCACCGCCACCACGCCGGGCAGGGCTTGTGCGGCTTGCAGATCGACGTCCAGCAGCCGCGCCGACGGCGAAGGCGCTTGCACCACCGCGCCGTGCAGAAGGCCGGGCAATTCCATATCGTGCACAAAGCTGGGCTGGCCCAGCACCTTGGCCGGCAGGTCCAGGCGCTGCTGGGCCTGCGCCGCCGAGCCTGAGAAATCCGCGGGCAAAAGCTCACCGGCCGGCCGCTCGAGCAAGGCCGGGTCGGCCAACCGCCAATAACTGGTCAGTGCAGGGGCGTCGGGCAGGCCGATTTGGCCGTCACGAACCTGCAACTGGGCCCGCTGCTCAGGCCCCAGGCTGAGTTGGCGGGCCGCCGCGTCCAGGTAGATCTGCCGGACCTGCGTGCAGACCTGGCGCAGCGCGCCGCCTGAATCGGTGATCGACAAGCTGCCTGCGGTCACACCCTCATTGGGTGACATGGCCGTATCGGCGCTGACCATGCGCACACGAGACAGGTCGACGTCCAGCGTCTGGGCCACGATCTGCGCCAGCGCGGTGCGTATGCCCTGGCCAATCTCGACCTTGCCGCTGCGCACCGTGACGCTGCCATCAGGCCCCAGGGTCAACCACTGGCCCAGGCGCGGATTGGCTTGCAGGCTGGCCAGGGGCTTGGGCAGAGGCTTGGGCGGCGACAAAGACGTGCTCACGCTGGGATGCTTTGCATGCGCTGGGCCGCCAGCAGCACCGCGCGCACGATGCGCTGGTGCGAGCCGCAGCGGCACAAATGGCCGTCGAGCGCCTGGCGCACCTGCTGCTCACTGGGCTGGCTATCGCGCGCCAGCAGTTCGCTGGCGGTGATCAAAATGCCCGAAAGGCAATAGCCGCACTGGGCGGCCTGCTCATCGAGGAAAGCTTGCTGCAGCACACCGGGAACACCTCCCTCGGCCAGCCCTTCCACAGTGGTCACTTGCTGGCCTTGCACAGAGGAAAGCGGCGTGTCGCAGGCC
>JBILDR010000342.1:0-2612 GCA_044352515.1 Polaromonas sp. | reverse complement strand
GGCCAGCAGACCCATACCGATGCCGGTCAGCAGGGATCCGCCCTTGCGGCCCAGCAGCGCTGAAGCGATTCGGGCAAGGATGGGCACCGCGAAGAAAAAAACCACCAGCGCGCCCGTCCAGTCGGTGCCCGGCTCGCTGCGCTGGGGCTCAGGCAGTTTCTCGCCAGTGACTAAAGCCATCAGCGCGGTCAGGCCGGCGTCGATGCCGCCAAAGTAGTCGCCCTCGCGAAAGCGCGGCGTGATGCTGCGATCAATCACCTGGCGGGCTGCCAGGTCGGGAATGGCGCCCTCCAAAGTCTTGGCCGTCGCAATGCGCAGCGTGCGGTCGTTCTTGGCGATGATCAGCAGCAAGCCGTCGCCGACCTCCTTGCGTCCGATCTTCCACAGATCTCCCACCCTTTGGGCGTAGTGGGTGATGTCTTCGGGCGCGGTGGTCGGCACCATCAGCACCACGATCTGCGTGCCCTTGGCTTGTTCGAAGGCCTGCAAACGAGCCTCTAGAGTCTGCGTCTGGTCCGCCCGCAAAGTACCGGTGAGGTCCATCACCCGGGCGCTCAGGGCCGGGATAGGCTGCGGACTTTGCGCCAAAGAGGCTGCAGGGCTGCCCAGCAGCAGCGCGCCCAGCAGCCCTTGCAGGCCCAGCGCTCGGAACAGTACCCGGAACAGAGCCCGGACCAGATCCATGCTGTGGAGCGCCTTCACAGCCAGGTGCTCATTTCTTCTGGAAATCGACCGCCGGCGGCTGGCTGATCTGCGCCTCGTTGGCCACACTCAGGTTGGGCTTGACGGCGTAATTCAGCGCCAGGGCCGTCAAGTTACTCGGGAAGCTGCGCGCCAACACGTTGTACTGTTGCACCGCCTGGATATAGCGGTTGCGCGCCACAGCGATCCGGTTTTCCGTGCCTTCGAGTTGCACCCGCAGATCCTGAAAACCCTGGTTGGACTTGAGGTTGGGATAGTTTTCACTGACGGCCAACAGCCTCGACAAAGCCGAGCCCAGGCCGGCCTGCGCCTGCTGGAACTGCTGCAGTGCCTGTGGGTCCTTGAGCGTCTCGGGCGTGACCTGTATAGAAGTGGCCTTGGCGCGCGCCTCCACCACGCGCAGCAGCGTTTCTTGCTCGAAGTTCGCCTCACCCTTGACCGTGGCCACCAGATTGGGCACCAGATCGGCCCGCCGCTGGTACTGGTTGAGCACCTCGGACCAGGCCGACTTGGTCTGCTCGTCGAGCTTTTGAAAATCGTTGTAACCGCAGGCGCTGAGCAGCAGGGTCAGTGTGGCGGCAAGAAAAAGATGGACAAGGCGCATGAAAAAAACTCCAGGCAAGGCTCAGGCCCGCAAGTCAGCGACACTAACACACCCCGCGGCCACAGTGAGGGAGCAAGCGGGAGCTACCCTTGCCAGACCATTCCGACAGCTTGCAAGCCCACGCCGCTTATTTTGATCCAGCCATGCCCAAGCACAAGCTTCCTCCGCCAGACACCAGCAGCGCCGATGAGATTGAGGCGGCCTTCTACGAAGCACTGCAAACCGGGGACATCGATAAGCTCATGGCCTGCTGGGCCGACGAAGACGAGATCGTTTGTGTGCACCCCGGCGGTCCCCGGTTGGTCGGCGCCAGCCTGATCCGGACCAGCTTCGAGGCCATGTTCGCCAACGGCACGATACAGGCCCGGCCTGAGCGCATACACCGTCTGCAGATCCTGGGTGCCAGTATGCATAGCCTGGTCGAGCGCCTGGACATCCTCACCCCCGAGGGCGCGGCCCAGGCCTTTGTCGTGGCCACCAATGTGTACCACCACACGCCGCAAGGCTGGCGCATGGTGGTGCACCATGCCAGTCCCGGTAGCGCGGCTGATGGGCAGACCATGGCTGCGCCCTCGACCGTGCTGCACTGAAGCCTATGGTCTACCGCGCTCCCTGGTGGCTGCCCGGCGGTCATCTGCAAACCGTGTGGGCGGCGCTGCGCGCCAGGCGTGTTGATTTCTCAGCGCCGCGTTTTTGGCGTGAGCGCTGGAGCACGCCCGATGGCGACTTTGTTGATATCGATTGGCTCGCGGATGCTGCGACCAATGCGCCCTCTATCGCCCATGCACAGCGGCCATTGCTGGTGCTGTTTCACGGACTGGAAGGCTCTTCGCAGAGCCAGTATGCCCAGGCCATGGCCTGCGTGGCGCGCGCACGCTGTTGGCGCTTTGCGGTGGCGCATTTTCGGGGCTGCTCGGGCGAGCTGAACCTGGCCCCAAGGGCCTATCACTCGGGCGATCATGTGGAGATTGGGTGGTTCCTGGAGCGCTTCAAGGCTGCGCACCCCGGCCCGCTGCTGGCGGTGGGCGTCTCGCTCGGTGGCAATGCCCTGCTGCGTTGGGCCGGTGAGCATGGCCAGCAGGCCGCCGCCTGGGTGCGGGCGGTGGCTGCGGTATGTTCGCCCCTGGATCTGATGGCCGGTGGCCTGGCCATAGGCCGGGGGCTCAACCGCTATCTGTATACGCCGATGTTTCTCAAGACCATGATCCCCAAGGCGCTGGCCAAGTGGGATCAGCATCCGGGCCTGTTCGATCGCCAGGCCCTGCTGGCTGTGAGAGACCTCTACGCCTTCGACAATCTCTTTACC
>JBILDR010000138.1:0-9068 GCA_044352515.1 Polaromonas sp. | reverse complement strand
TGTACACCGCCTCGCTGCGCGCCAGCGCTGCCAGCTTGGGCGTGGCCAGGTGGTAATCAATGCGCCAGCCCACGTTCTTAGCCCAGGCCTGGCCGCGGTTGCTCCACCAGGTGTAGGCCTCCTCGGTAGCTGTCGGCTGCAGGCGCCGGTAGACGTCAACCAGACCGGCGCCCAAAGCCGTGCCCGGTCGCGCCGCGCCGGCGTTGAGTTCATCGGCCGCCGCATTGGCCACATCGACGTCGTGGCCCAGCAAGGTGCTCATCCAGGCGCGCTCTTCAGGCAGAAAGCCCGAGTTCTTGAGGTTGCCCTTCCAGTTCTTGAGGTCGATCGCCTGATGCGCGATGTTCACATCGCCACACAAGATGAATTCACGCTGCGCCTTCAGGCCCAGCAGGTGCGGGTAGAACTCGGCCAGGAAGCGAAACTTGGCCTCCTGCCGCTCGGGGCTCGATGAGCCGCTGGGAAAGTAGCAGCTGATGAGGGACAGCTTGGGCGCCCCCTTGCGGCCGGGGCTGTCAAAGCGCAGCTCAACATAGCGGCCCTCCGCATCGAACTCGCCCGAGCCAAAGCCGATGATCACGTCCGACGGTTCGTGGCGGGTATAGATGCCCACGCCCGAATAGCCCTTCTTCTCGGCAAAATGAAAATGCCCATGCAGACTCGCCAGCTCTTCGAATTGGCCGGCCACATCGGCCGCTTGGGCTTTGAGCTCTTGCACACACATACAATCCGGGCGCTCTTTTTCGAGCCAGGCTTGCAGGCCTTTGCGACTGGCCGAGCGGATGCCGTTGAGGTTGAGGCTGGTGAGTTTGAACAAGGATGATCCCTATGACGACGACAGGCGCGCACGATACGCTGGCTCAGGACTTCGTGCAATTTTCCCTCGATTGTGGCGTGCTCAAGTTCGGCCAGTTCAAGACCAAAGCCGGTCGCATGAGCCCCTACTTTTTTAACGCCGGCCTGTTTGACGACGGCGCCAAGCTTGGACGGCTGGCCGCCTTCTACGCCCAGCGTTTGCTGGGCAGTGGCATCGAATTCGACATGATCTTTGGCCCGGCCTACAAAGGCATTCCTTTGGGTGCTGCCGTCAGCATCGAGCTGGCCCGGCTGGGCAAGGTGGTTCCCTTTGCCTACAACCGCAAAGAGGTCAAGGACCATGGTGAAGGCGGCGCACTGGTGGGCGCGCCGCTCAAGGGCCGGGTCCTGATCGTCGACGATGTCATGAGCGCCGGCACCGCCGCGCGCGAAGCGATCGCGCTGATTGAAGCGGCCGGCGCCACGCCGCATGCGGTGGCCATTGCCCTGGACCGCCAGGAGATGGCCACCGAAAAGCAGGCCGACGGCCAACTGGCCGATGTGCCGCACAGTGCGGTGCAATATGTGCAAAGCGTCCTGGGTCTGCAGGTCTGCGCGATCGCCCGCCTGGAAGACCTGCTGGCCTACCTGGCCGGGCAGTCCAGTGGCAACAGCGGTGGCCACGGTGGCGAGCTCGGCCAGCACCTGGCCGCCGTACAGGCCTACCGCGACCGTTACGGCGTCTGAGCCTGAGTTTGTGGGAGCGCCGCCCCCGGCGCGAGGCCGCCCTCGATCAGGCCCGGCTTGCTGGAGTCCCTGGGTACTTTGGAACGGCGGGCCATAGGGGGACACCATCGCTATACTTGTATAGCAAACCCCTAGGAGCGATCATGCTTGCCATTCGCCTGCCCGAAGACATCGAAACCCGGCTTGTCCATCTGGCTCAGGAAACCGGGCTGACCAAGACGGCGCTGGTTAGAGAGGCCATCCTCGAGCACATCGACGACCTTGAAGACTATTTCCTGGCCGAAGCCCGCGCCCGGAAAAATCGCAAAACCATCTCGCTGGAAGAAGTGGAGCGCGATCTTGGCTTGGCAGATTGAATTCGATCCGGGTGCTCTGCGGGATTTGCGAAAACTCGATAAACCTATTCAGCTTCGATTAGTCGGTTTTTTGCGCACCCGGATCAGCCCGCTGGACAATCCGCGCGATATCGGTGAGGCGCTATCCGGACAAAGGCTAGGGAGCTACTGGAAATATCGGGTTGGTGATTGGCGAATCATTTGTGACATACAAGACCGGCGTATCGTGATCCGCGTCCTGCGCATAGGCAATCGGCGCGAGATTTATCGCTAACGTCGCCCCGGCGCGATGCAGGCGGCGAGCAGTCGCCCTCAAACCAAAGGATCTGCCCTCTGCCCGTTGAGGAAATCGAGCTTGCCCAGCACCACGCCGTTGTGCCGCAGGATGTTGTAGCTGGTGGTGACATGAAACATCACATTGGGCACGGTCCAATACAGCGCATAGTCCAGCGCCGGCATGCGCCGGGTGTTGCCATCGCCGCCCGTCCAGACGATGTCTTGCGCCTCGCGCCCGTCCAGGCTGGAGGCGGGCACACCATCGAGCCAGGCCAGGGTGCGCTCGATCAGTGCGATCAGCTCGGCCAGGGTGTTTTCGCTGTGCGGGGTCAGGCTGACATTCAGGCCTGCCATGCGGGCTACCGCCGCCTGGCTGATATCGCAGGCATAGAAGATCTGCCCCCGCAGCGTATGCATATCGGGGCTGAGCCGAAACTGCAGCAGGGCCTGCTCGTCATAGCCGCGCGCGGCTACATCGGCCTGCGCCTTGCGCAGCAAATGCGTCAGGTTGCGCAGGAAGCGGCTGAGCACCGAGACGCTGGCTGTGTGCAGAGAAATCGCTGTCATGGGGAACGCACGCGGGCCCACTTGCGCAAGCGGGCCCGGTTTGGGTTCAGGCCGCGGCGCCAGAGAGGAAGTCGAACTTGCCGATGGGCACCCCGTTGTGGCGCAGGATGTTGTAGGCGGTGGTGATGTGGAAGTACATATTGGCCGTGGCCCAAGTCTTCACATAGGCCTCTGCCGTCATGGTGCGCGAGCCGGTTTTGCCCACGGGGAAGGTGATCTCCTTGCTCTCCAGGCCATCGAGGGCGTTGGCCGGTACGGTCTTGAGCCAGGCCACGGTGTTGTCAACCCGGGTGATCAACTCGGCCAGCGTGTTCTCCACGTTGTCGTACTTGGGCGCATCGAGCCCGGTGATGCGCGAGACGCACAGTTTGGGCGCATCACAGGCGATGAAGATCTGGTTCTTGAAAGGCAGCATGTCCGGTGAGAGGCGGTATTGCACCAGCGCCTGCTCGTCATAGCCACGGGCCGCCACATCGGCCTGGGCCTTGGTCAGCAGGTGGCGCAAATTGCCCAGGAACAGGGTGAAGACGGGCAGCGAGGCGGTCGATAGGGTGGTGGACATGGCAGAGGGCTTTCCAAAAAAAAGGGACGCCGAAGTATGCCCGATCGGGCCGATTCATGGCTGCAGCCTTCTTGAGCAAGGCCAGGTCCGGCAATGACTTGGCCAAGCCGCCGATACAAATCCGGCGGATAAACGAGCGTGATGTGGCACCCAAGATGTACATGATGGTAGTATACCAACTATGGTGGATCTCTCCCACATCGTCGGCTTTCAATGGGATGCGGGTAATGCACGCAAGAACGACAAGCACGGCGTCACCATGGCAGAGGCCGAGCAAGTATTTTTTAATGCTCCTTTGCTTTTGCTCGACGATGTAGCGCACAGCCAAAGCGAGGCGCGCCTTCATGCGCTGGGCCAATCCGACGAGGGTCGCCGCCTGCACATCACCTTCACCTTGCGTCGCTCGGGCGAGTTGATTCGTGTGATTTCCGCGCGAGACATGCACAGAAAGGAGCGCAGTGCTTATGAACAAGCCGACAGCTAAGCAACCGATCCCCAAGTTCAAGACGGAGGCGCAGGAGCGCGCCTATTGGGAATCAAACGACTCGAGTCCGCATGTGGACTGGTCCAAAGCGCAGAAGGTCCGCCTGCCTAATTTGCGCCCCAGCACCAAGACCATTTCACTGCGGCTGCCGCAGCATCTGCTGGACAGCATCAAGGTGGCCGCCAACGCACGGGATGTGCCTTATCAGTCACTGATCAAGGTGTGGCTGCAAGAAAAATTGCACAGCCAGTGAGGTACTTCGGCGGCTGGAGTCTTTGGGTATTCCGGTTTGCCCGGCAGGCCAGGAAAAAAGCCGCATCTTCAATCACTCGGCAAAGATCCAGTGCATCGTCCCGACTTGCCCTCGCTCGCCTTCATGATCGGCATGTACAGTGCATCTGACGGCCAGCGCCGCGGCTGAAGCGCAATATCGGAATTTGCGCTTCACAAATGAAGCGCAAAAACCTAAAATGCGCTTCATGTTCATCTGGCAAGCATCGCAATGGCCTGAATTTCAGGTCGATCTGGCCGCACTGCAAGCGCCGCTGGCCTCCGCACGCTATGCGCAGGGGCGGGCGGTAGGCTTGGCTGGCCACCTGCACCTGATGGACCTGGGCGCCTTGCAACTGCAGGGCTGGGCTGACGAGGCCATCGCCACCGCGCAAATCGAGGGCGAAGTCCTGCAGCTCAATTCGGTGCGGGCCTCAGCCGCACGGCGCCTGGGTCTGGCCGAGGCCCGCACGGCAGAGCGTGATGCCCGCACCGAAGCCACGCTCGATGTGTTGCAGGCGGCCATCGCGCAAAGCCAGCAGCCCTTAAGCCATGCCATCTTGCATGGTTGGCACGCCGCCCTGTTTCCCACCGGGCGCAGCGGCATCCACAAGATCCGCACAGGTGCCTACCGCAACCACGCCGACCCCATGCAGATCGTGACGCCCCGACTGGGTAAGCCCGACCTCGTGCATTTCCAGGCCCCCGACTCGGCCGATGTGCACGGCCACATGACGCAGCTGATCGACTGGTTCAACCGCAGCCTGGGCCAAACCGACGGCCTGGTGCGCGCCGCCATCGCCCACCTGTGGTTTGAAGCCATACACCCGTTTGAAGACGGCAACGGCCGTCTCGGCCGCGCTCTGTCGGAAATGGCGCTGGCGCAAGACCTCAAAACCGACCAACGCCTGTGGAGTCTGTCGCAGCAAATCTGGCAGGATCGGGCGGGCTATTACGCCGAGCTACAGGCGGCTACCGGGCAAGCAAACATGGACGTAACGCCATGGGTGGCGTGGTTTGTAGGCTGCGTCCACCAGGCGGCCCATACCGTCTGGGAGCAGATGCAAAGCGCCATCCACAAAACCCACTTCTGGACGGCGCTTCGCGAGCAGCATCCAGCATTGACGCCCACCCAAACAAAGGCCATCAACAAACTCTACGACGCGGGTCCTGCAGGCTTTGCCGGGGGCATGAGCACCGCGAAATATGTCAGTCTGTGCGGCGTCTCACGCGCCACGGCCTACCGCGAACTCACCGCTTTGTGCGAGATGGGGGTGCTGGTGCAGACGGGGGTGGGGCGGGGAACGCGGTATAGGATGCGTGAGTGATATTGCTGACCCTACACACCATGGCCTGAGCAGGAAATGGATCTGATCCTAGGCAGTGACGTAGCCACCCTGACGCGCCGCCAGCGTGTTGCTTAGGGAAGCAACGCCGTCAATGGCACCACTTCCACATTCGGCGCCAAAGCGTAGCGCTGATGGCCAGGGTAGACCACATACAGCTTATCGAGCTTGAGATCGCTCAGCGCCACGCGCATGCTGGCCGTCAAACCCGGCGCATCGCTGCGCTTGAACTCCACGCCAACGCGTTGTTGGTCTTTGAAGATCAACAGATCGAGCTCCGCGCCTTGGTGGGTGGCCCAGAAATAGGCCTGGTCGGGTCGCGCAATACGCAGAACCTGCTCCAGTGCAAAGCCTTCCCAGCTTGCGCCCGACAGCGGGTGGGACAGGAGCTGCGGCACATGTCGAACGCCCAGCATGGCATGCAACAGGCCGGTGTCCCGGAAGTAAATCTTCGGTGCCTTCACCTGCCGTTTGGCCAAGTTCTCATGCCAAGGCTGCAGCTGCCGGATCATGAAAGTTTGGGTCAAGTGGTCAAGATAACGCCGCACTGTGGCTTCAGCAACGCCCAAGGCGCGAGCCGGTTCAGCCGCGTTCCAAATTTGCCCGTGGTAGTGCGCCAGCATTTGCCAAAAGCGCATCATCATGGGGGCAGCTACATTGATGCCCAGCAGAGCCAGGTCGCCACTGATGTGCCTTTGCATGGCCGATTGGCGCCATTGCAAACTGATTCCGTCGTCGCCGGCCAGGTAGGAGGGCGGAAAACCACCCCTGAGCCAAAGCTGATGCATGTCTTGGCCGGCAACACGGATTTCGCTGATATCAAAGCCGCCGACCTCCAGCGTAACGGCCCGGCCTAGCAAGGATTCGCTCTTGTGCATGACGCGCGGCGCAGCACTGCCCAGCAATAAAAATTGGCCAGGCTGGCCGATACGCTCTGGCCGATCCATCAGGACGCGAAGCACCTCCGGCAGTTGTGGCAGATGCTGGATCTCATCAATCACCACCAGGCCCTGCAGCTGCGCCAAAGTGGTCATGGGGTTGGCCAGGCGTTGCCGCGACACCGGGTCCTCCAGGTCGAAGTAATTGGCGCTGCTGGTGTCAACAAACTGTCGGGCGATGGTGGTCTTGCCCACTTGACGCGGGCCGACCAACTCCACGGCGCGAAAGGACTGAAGCAGTGTCCCGATGTGATGACTCAGGCGAGAGCGTTCAATGAACATAGCGTGATGCTATCACGCACCATGAAAATCGGTCATAGCATGACCGATTTTCATGGTGGAAAACTCACTCAACTCAGCTTCTTGAGCAGCAAAGCATTGACCTGCCCCGGATTGGCCTTGCCCTTGCTCGCCTTCATGATCGGGCCGACCAGGCCGTTCAAGGCCTTGGCGTTGCCGGCTCTGTATTCGGCCACGTTCTTGGGGTTGGCGGCCAGGACTTCGTCGATGATTTTTTCTAATTCGCCGCTGTCGCTCATTTGTTTGAGGCCTTTGGCTTCAATGAGGGCGTCCACCTCGCCGCCTTCGGTCCACAGGGCGTCGAACACTTGGCGCGCCGCGTTGTTGCTGATGGTGTTGTCGCTGATACGGCCGATCAGGGCGGCCAGTTGCGCAGCGCTCACCGGTGTCTGTTCGATGCCGATGTCGGCGGCGTTCAAGCGGCGTGACACCTCACCCATGATCCAGTTGCTGGCCAGTTTGGGCTGACCGCAGGCTTTGGCGGTGGCTTCGAAGTAGGCCGCCATGGCTTTGCTCTGGGTCAGGGTGGTGGCGTCGTATTCGGGCAGGCCGTAGTCGGCCACAAAACGCGCCGCCATCACGCGTGGCAGTTCGGTCATCCCGCCCTTGACGCGCTCGACCCAGTCGCGCCCTATCACCAGCGGCGGCAGGTCGGGGTCGGGGAAGTAGCGGTAGTCGGCCGAGTCCTCCTTGGTGCGCATGGCGCGGGTCTCGCCGGTGTCGGGGTCGAACAGCACGGTGGCCTGCACGATCTTGTGGCCGTCTTCAATCTGCTCGATCTGCCAACGTACCTCGAAGTCGATGGCCTGCTGCATGAACTTGAAGGAGTTCAGGTTCTTGATTTCGCGCCGGGTGCCCAGCGCTGCGCCCGGCTTCCTGACCGATACATTGGCGTCGCAGCGGAAAGATCCTTCCTGCATATTGCCGTCGCAGATGCCGATCCAGGTGACGATCTTGTGCAGCTCCTTGGCGTAAGCCACCGCCTCTTCGCTGGAGCGGATGTCGGGCTCGGTCACGATTTCGAGCAGCGGCGTGCCGGCGCGGTTGAGGTCGATGCCCGACTGGCCGATGAAGTCCTCGTGCAGCGACTTGCCTGCGTCTTCTTCCAGGTGAGCGCGCACCAGGCGCACGGTTTTCTTCTCATCGCCCAGGTAGAAGGAGACCTCGCCGCCTTGCACCACCGGGATCTCGAACTGGCTGATCTGGTAGCCCTTGGGCAGGTCGGGGTAGAAGTAGTTCTTGCGCGCAAAGATGCTGCGCTCGGCCACATGGGCATTGACCGCCAGGCCGAACTCGATGGCGCGCTCGACCGCACCGCGGTTCATCACCGGCAGCGTACCCGGCAGGGCCAGGTCGACTGCGCAGGCCTGGGTGTTGGGTTCGGCGCCGAAGGCCACGCTGGCACGGCTGAAGATTTTGCTGTGGGTCGACAGCTGGGTGTGTGTTTCGAAGCCGATCACGACCTCGTAGCCCTGGACAAGTAGCTTGGACATATCAGACACCCTCCGGCTTGCGAAGGTGAACATCGCTGACCTGCTGCAGGCGGTGCGCCACATTGAGCAGGCGCGCCTCCTGAAAATAGTTGCCGATCAGTTGCAGCCCCACCGGCATGTTGTGGGCGCCAAAACCTGCCGGCACGCTCAGGCCCGGCAGGCCTGCCAATGAAGCCGGCAGAGTGAAGATGTCGGCCAGGTAGTCGGCCACCGGATCGCCTGCGTTCTGCCCGATCTCCCAGGCCACGGTGGGTGCGACCGGCCCGGCGATGACATCGCATTGCCCGAAGGCGTCTTGGAAGTCCTGCGCGATCATGCGGCGGATTTTCTGAGCCTGTAGATAGTAGGCGTCGTAGTAGCCGTGGCTGAGCACATAGGTGCCGGTCATGATGCGGCGCTTGACCTCGCTGCCGAAGCCCTCAGCCCGCGTTTTCTTGTACATGCTCTCCAGGTCGCTGTAGCTTTTGGCGCGGTGGCCAAATTTGACGCCGTCATAGCGGCTCAGGTTGGAGCTGGCCTCGGCCGGCGCGATGATGTAGTAGACCGGGATGGCCAGCTCGGTGCGCGGCAGGCTGATGGGCACCAGGGTGGCGCCCAGCCGGGTCAGTTCGGCCAGCGCGCCATCGACCGCGGCGCGAACGTCGGCGGCCAGGCCTTCGCCAAAGAACTCTTTGGGGATGCCGATGCGCAGGCCAGAAAGATCGTCATTCAGTTTGGCGCTGAAGTCCTCGGCCGGCACATCCAGCGAGGTGGAGTCGCGGTCTGGGTCGGGGCCGCACATGGCGCTGAGCAAGAGTGCGCAGTCCTCGGCGCTGCGGGCCATAGGCCCACCCTGGTCCAGGCTGGAGGCGTAGGCAATCATGCCGTAGCGGCTGGCGCGCCCGTAAGTGGGCTTGATGCCGGTGATACCGCAAAAGCTGGCGGGCTGGCGTATCGAGCCGCCGGTGTCGGTGCC
>JBILDR010000137.1:0-9102 GCA_044352515.1 Polaromonas sp. | reverse complement strand
AGCGCGCGAGCGCGAGCGCACCGGCATTGCCAATCTGCGGGTGCAATTTAACCGGGTGCACGGCTTTTATATTGAGGTCACCCAAGGGCAGCTCGACAAAGTGCCCGAAGATTACCGTCGCCGGCAGACGCTGAAAAACGCCGAGCGCTTCAACACCCCCGAGCTCAAAGCCTTTGAAGACAAGGCCTTGTCAGCCCAGGAGCGGGCACTGGCACGAGAAAAGTTTCTCTACGAACAGCTGCTGAACGGACTGCAGGTCTTCGTGCCTGCCCTGGCTTCGCTGGCCCAGGCGCTGGCGGCGCTAGACGCTTTGGCCGCCCTGGCCGAGCGATCGCTCGCCCTGCAATGGTGCGAGCCGGTGTTTGTGCGCGAGCCCTGCATCGCCATCAGCGGCGGGCGCCATCCGGTGGTCGAGGCGCGGCTGGCCGAAACCGGGGCCGGGCCTTTCATTGCCAACGACTGCCGGCTCGATAGTAAAACCCGGATGCAGATCATCACCGGGCCCAATATGGGCGGTAAGTCCACCTATATGCGGCAAGTGGCACTGATCGTGCTTCTGGCCAGCATGGGCTCTTACGTACCTGCCAGCCAATGCCGCCTCGGCCCGATCGATGCGATTCACACCCGCATCGGCTCGGCCGACGACCTGGCCAACGCCCAGTCGACCTTCATGCTCGAGATGACCGAAGCGGCGCAAATTCTCCACACCGCCACCGCCCAGTCCCTGGTGCTGATGGACGAGATCGGGCGCGGCACATCGACCTTCGACGGGCTGGCCCTGGCCGGCGGCATAGCCACCCACCTGCATAACAAGACACAGGCCTTTACCCTGTTTGCGACCCACTACTTCGAGCTGACCGAACTGAGCACCCGCCACCCGGGGGCGGTCAATGTGCATGTCAGTGCGGTTGAATCGGGCCGAGATATCGTGTTCATGCATCAGATCGAACCAGGCCCAGCCAGCCGCAGCTACGGCATCGCAGTCGCCCGGCTGGCCGGCGTGCCGGCGCCCGTGGTGCAACACGCCCGCCACGCCCTGCAGGCCCTTGAGGCCGAGCAGCGCCAAGCCCAGGTCGATCTTTTTGCGCCGCCGCCGGCGGCCAGCGATGCGGGCCCCAGCCCCTTGGACAAGGCGGTGCAAGCCATAGAGCCCGACACCCTGAGCCCGCGCGAGGCGCTCGATCTAATTTACCAACTCAAAAAACTCTCTAGCGGCCCCAGCGCCGCCGCCTGATCATGACTTATTGCGTCGCCATCAAACTCAATGCCGGTCTGGTTTTCCTGTCGGACTCGCGCACCAATGCCGGCCTGGACCATATCTCGACCTTTCGCAAGATGATCGTTTACGAGCGCCCGGGCGACCGCTTCATGGTGCTGCTGTCGGCGGGCAATCTGTCGATCACCCAATCAGTGCGCGAGTTGCTGCAGGTTGAAAGTATCAAGGACCCAAGCGGCGGGGAGCCGCTGAGCATCTGGAACGCACGCAGCATGTTCGACGCCACCCGCGTGCTCGGCTCGACAGTGCGCCGGGTCTACGAGCGCGACGGCGTGGCTCTGCGCGGCGCCGATGTGGACTTCAATGTGTCCTTGCTGTTTGGCGGGCAGATTCAGGGCGAAGGCATGCGCCTGTTCCAGATGTACTCGGCTGGCAATTTCATTGAAGCCACCCAGGAAACGCCCTACTTCCAAATTGGCGAGGCCAAATACGGCAAGCCGGTGCTCGACCGGGTGATCAACCCGCACACGCCACTGCAAGAGGCCGCCAAATGTGCCCTGGTTTCCATGGACTCGACCATGAAGTCCAACTTGTCGGTCGGCTTTCCGCTGGACCTGGCGGTCTATGAAAACAACCACCTCCAAAGCGACAAAGTGGTCTGTATCGACCAGGACAACCCCTACTACCGCATGATGCACAACAACTGGGGCGACAAGCTGCGCCAGGTGTTTGACAGCATCGAAGATCCGGTCTGGGACGATGCCCAAACCGCCGTTCCCTTGAAGATGCCCAGCGCACGCCACGGCACGCTCAAGAAGATCACCACGCCCGACGAAAAGCTGATCTGAGTTGCCTGCAATCGCGCCCATGACCCGCCCCCTGCTGATTTTTTCGCACGGCAACAGCTTTCCGGCCAGCACCTATGGGGTGATGCTGCGCGAGCTCGAGCGCAGGGGCTTCGAGGTCGCCGCGATCGAGAAATTCGGCCACGACCCGCGCTACCCAGTCAGCAGCAACTGGCCCCATCTGGTGCAGCAACTGGCCGACTTCACAGCCGCTCAATGCAGTCAAGCCGGGCAAGGCGCGATTTTGGTGGGCCATTCGCTGGGTGGCTTCTTGAGCCTGATGTGCGCAGCGCAGCATCCGCAATTGGGCGGCCACAAGATCCGTGGCGTGGTGTTGCTCGACTCACCCATCCTCGGTGGCTGGAAAGCTGCCGCCCTGTCGGTGGCCAAGCGGGCGCGCCTGGTGGGCTCGATCTCGCCGGGGGCTGTCAGCCGCAAGCGCAAGCAGTCCTGGGCCAATCTGCAAGATGTTGAGACGCACTTTCGCAGCAAAAAACTCTTTGCTTCTTGGGATGCGCAGGTGCTGCACGACTACATCACGCAGGGCACCCGAGCCGAAGGCGGCGCGACCGAGGGCCCGCGCGTGCTCAGTTTCGACCGCGATGTGGAAACAGCGATCTACAACACCCTGCCTGACAACCTCGACGCCCTGCTGAAAAAGCACCCTCTGCGCTGCCCGGCAGCCTTCATCGGTGGCCGCGCTTCGCTGGAGATGCGTCAGGTCGGCATGGCGCTCACCCAAACGGTCACCCACGGGCGCATCATGATGCTCGACGGCAGCCACCTCTTCCCCATGGAAAGACCAGCGGCCAGCGCGGCCGCCGTGGAGGCCGCTGTGCTCAATCTGCTCAGTCTTAAAGGCTGAGGCTGCGCTCAGGCAGCCCAGCGCACCCAGCCCATCTGCGCGGTGATGAGGACGACCGCGCCAAAAATAATGCGGTACCAGGCAAAGGGCACGAAGCTGTGCGTGGCCACATAACGTAGCAGCCAGCGTATGCAAAGCCAGGCACTGCCGAACGCAAACACCAAGCCAACAGCAAACATCGGCAGATCGGCCACCGACAGCAAGGCCCGCTCCTTGTAGAGGCTGTAGGCGCCAGCGCCAATCAATGTGGGGATGGCCAGGAAAAAGGAAAAATCAGTCGCAGCCCGGCGCGACAGTCCCAAAAGCATGCCGCCGATGATGGTGGCGCCGCTGCGGCTGGTGCCCGGAATCATGGCCAGGCATTGCACCAGACCGACCTTGAGCGCATCGCGCCCGCGCATATCGTCAACCGTTTGAATGCGCACCTTGCTGGCCGGCCTGCGCTCGGCCCACAAAATGATGAAGCCACCGAGGATGAAAGTGGTAGCCACCACGGTCGGGGTAAAGAGGTTGGCCTTGATCGCCTTGCCCAGGAGCAGTCCCAATACCGCCGCCGGCAAAAACCCGATGAGTACATTGAAGGCAAAACGCTGGGCCTGCTGGCTGCTCGGCAAGGCTAAGAGTGTCTCGCGCAGCTTTTGCCAGTACACCAGGATCACGGCGAAGATCGCGCCGGTCTGTATGGCGATGTCGAAAACCTTGGCCTTGTCGTCGTCAAAACCGAGCAAGGCGCCGGCCAAAATCAGATGGCCGGTCGAAGAGATCGGCAGGAATTCGGTCAGGCCCTCGACCACGCCCATGATGGCGGCTTTGATCAGCAGTGATATGTCCACAGGCAAGGTCCACAGTAAAAACCTTGGATTATCGGCCAGGGTCTGCCAGCGCTAGCAAGGCCAGCCAGGACTGGCCCAGCCCAACAGAAGCCGCCGACTAAAATCAGGCGTATGAGTTCCAAGTCCCCTGCCAGCGCAAGCGGCACCCTCCTAGACGCCGAAGCGCAGCGGCCCAGCAACTTCCTCAGGCAGATCATCGAGCACGATCTGGCCCAAAGCACCTACGCCAGCCGCCGCTGGGCTGGCAGCCCGGGCGACGCGGCCCACCAGGCCCAGGGCGAACCCGACCCGGCCAAGATCCGCACCCGCTTTCCGCCCGAGCCCAACGGCTACCTGCATGTGGGCCATGCCAAGAGCATTTGCCTGAACTTCGGCCTGGCGCGCGACTACGGCGGCGTGTGCCATCTGCGCTTTGACGACACCAACCCCGAAAAAGAAGACCAGGAGTATGTGCGCAGCATCATCGATGCGGTGCAGTGGCTGGGCTTTGACTGGGCGCAGATCGGCCAGGCCCCGGGCAGCGCCACGCCCTACCAGGCCAGCGACTATTTCGGCTTCATGTACCGCGCCGCTGAATACTTGATCGAGGCCGGCCACGCCTATGTGGACGAGCAGAGCCCAGAAGACATGCGCGCCAACCGCGGCGACTTTGGCAAGCCCGGCGTCAACAGCCCCTACCGCGACCGCAGCCCGGCAGAGAACCTGGCGCGCTTTCGCGAGATGAAGGGCGGCCAGCACCCCGACGGCGCTATGGTGCTGCGCGCCAAGATTGACATGGCCTCGCCCAACATCAATATGCGCGACCCGGCCATCTACCGCATCCGCCATGCTGAGCATCATCACACCGGCAATGCTTGGTGCGTCTACCCCATGTACACCTTTGCGCACCCGATCGAAGATGCGCTGGAACAGATCACGCACAGCATCTGCACGCTCGAATTCGAGGACCAGCGCCCTTTCTACGACTGGCTGATGGAGCGCCTGATCGAAGGCGGCTTGTTGGCCAGCCCGCCACCCAAGCAGTACGAGTTCGCCCGCCTGAACCTGACCTATGTGGTGACTTCCAAACGCAAACTGGCGCAACTGGTCAACGACAAGCGCGTCAGCGGCTGGGACGACCCGCGCATGCCCACCATCGTAGGCCTGCGCCGGCGCGGCTACACGCCCGAGGCGCTGCAGCTGTTTGCCGAGCGTATCGGCGTGAGCAAGAGCGACAGTTGGATAGCCTACAGCACGCTCGAAGGCTGCCTGCGCGAGGACCTGGAAAACAAGGCCCACCGGGGCATGGCCGTGCTGGACCCAATTAAGCTGGTGCTAAGCAACTGGGCCGAGGTCTTTGGCTCGGACGCCTACCTGGAAGATTGCACCCAGCCCGCCCTGCCCCACAGCGCGATTGCAGAGGGCCAAACGCCGCCGCCCGATCGGGTCTTCAAGATCGGCAAGCAGGTCTGGATCGAGCGAGAGGACTTCGAGGAAGTGCCGCCCAAGGGCTACAAGCGGCTCTTTCCCGGCAATCTGGTGCGCCTGAAGGGCGGCTACGTGATTGAATGCACGGGCTGCCTGCGCGATGCAGCGGGCCAGATCACTGAAGTCCATGCCAAGGTGATCCCTGGCACCAAGAGCGGCACGCCCGGTGCCGACAGCGTCAAAGCCAAGGCCGCCATCACCTGGGTCGGTGTGGCCAACGGTGTGCAGGCCGAGGTAAGGCTGTACGAGCGCCTTTTTGCGGATGCCCACCCGGATGCGGGCGGCAAGGACTTTTTACAGGCCCTCAATCCGGACAGCCTGAAGCTCATCACCGCCTTCGTGGAGCCGTCTCTGGCCACCGCCCAGCCGGATCAGAAGTTCCAGTTCGAGCGCCACGGCTATTTTGTCGCCGACCGCCAGGACCATGCGCCAGGACGGCCTGTGTTCAACCGGGCGGTAGGGTTGAAGGACTCCTGGGGGAAATAACTTGCAAAGCAAGCGCTTGGGCGGGCTCACTATTGTGCTCACGGAGCATGCCCAGCAGCGCGCCCGGGAGAGAAATATCAGTTGGGAGTTGATCCAGGACATCGTCGACCATGGCACGCAAAGGGTGGCCAGCCCCGGTCATTTCTGGCTCTACAAACACGTAGCGGGCAGAGAGGACAACTTGCTTTGTGTCGCGGTGGTCATTGACAATGTGCTGGTGATCAAGACCGTGATGCATCACTGGAAATTCACGCCATGAAAAGTACCTACTTCGAAAACGACGACATCCTGCAGATTCGGCTGTCAGACAAACTCATCGTGCGCGAAGAATCTCAAGACTGGCACACCAACATCAGCTATGCAGAAGACGGCAGCATCGTTGAAATCGTGCTGCTCGACGCCAAAAAGGAAGGCCTGCTGCCGGTAGAGTACCGCCACGCGGCCTAAAACGGGCCGCGCGAACTCAGATCAGCAGCAACCGACAGCCCTACGCCACAGCACTGGGTAGGCTCGCCAGCGGAACCCGGTGGCTGGCGCCGAAACCGGCGCCTACATGCGGCAGCGCCTGACCCATCCAAACCCCTATGAGCGCGCCCTTCGCAACGAAAGCAGCCTGCTGCCCATGAACACCCCCCTGGAAAACCTGCCTGAAAGCTGCGATGTGCTGGTCGTCGGGGCCGGCCCGGCCGGCTCTGCCGCGGCCATCACCTTGGCGCGCAATCGCCTGGACGTGGTGCTGGTCGATCAGCACAGCTTTCCGCGCGACAAGATCTGCGGCGACGGCCTGATTCCCGATGCGCACCGAGCCCTGGCAGAGCTGGGCGTGCTGGACGAAGTGATGCAACGGGCCCAAGCTGCCCAGTTCGTGCGCTGCACCAGCCCACGCGGACGTCAGCTCGATGTGCAAGGCACGCTGGCCGTGCTGCCGCGCAAGCAGCTCGACGAGATCATCTGCCGGGCGGCGGTGCGTGCCGGTGCCCGCATGTATGCGCCGCTGCGCCTGAACCGGCTGGTGGAAGAAGACGGCCAGGTGGTCGGCGCGTATTTGCAGCAAGGCAGCGAGCAGCGGCAACTGCGCGCCCGCTGGGTGGTGTTGGCCACCGGCGCAGTGCCGCAGGCCTTGATGGATGCCGGCATGGCCCTGCGCCAGCGGCCCAGCGCCGTGGCCCTGCGCTGCTACATCCGCAATCCGGCCATGACGCAAGAGATCAACGGTTTGGAAGTGCTGTTTCACCGCAGCCTGGCGCCCGGCTATGGCTGGATCTTCCCCTGCGGGCAGGGTGTGTTCAACGTCGGCGTGGGCATTGTCCAGCCCGCTGGCACCAAACGCGAAGCAGCCGGCCAGATGAATCTGCGCGAGATGTTCCACAAGCTCGGCAGCCTGTCTGACACGGCCCGCCGCCTGTTCGAAGGGGGCGAGCAAATGGGCCCGCTCAAAGGGGCACCCCTGCGCTATAGCCTCGAGGGTGCGACGCTGAGTCGGCCGGGGCTGTTGGTGACGGGCGAGGCTGCCGGCAGTACCTATGCGCTGACCGGCGAGGGCATAGGCAAAGCGCTGGAGACCGGGATCCTGGCCGCCCAGGCCATTGCGCTGGGCGCCAAGAGCGCCCAGGGCGGGCAGGCACCGGCCTTCAGTGAGGCCCAGGTGCGTGACCATTACCAGGCGCAGGTCGATGCGCTGCGCCCGCGCTTTCACCTGTACGAGCGAGCCCAGGCGGCCAGTGCCAGCCCTTGGCTGACCGAGCTGCTGCTCTGGCGGGCGCAGAAGAGCCCGCGGCTGCGCCGAGGCCTGGCCGGCATCCTCAACGAGAGCACAGACCCTTCCCGGCGCTTTTCCCTGAAGGACATGGTGCGTCTGCTGAGCAGCTAGTGACCGGCGGGGCAGCTGACGGGATCAGCGCAGCCGTGCGGAATCGCTCAGGGTACGCAAAAACGCCACCACATCGTCGATCTCGGAGGGGCTGAGCACCGCCGGCCAGCCAAAAAGGCAGCGATCCCAACATCAAGATCAGACACTGCCGCGGACAGTGCGCGAAGTCGAAATAGAGCTCATCGCGGGTACCGAAAGTCAATGGAATTTCAGCATCAGTCCCGGATGTAGAGCTTGCGTAAAGCTTGCAAAAAAGTAATGCAAAGTACCTTGGCGGCGGCCCCTTAAGCGCCGGACCAGGCTCAGCTCGAATCTCGATCCATCCGCCATGCGCCCCAGGCCGCCAGCAGGCTGAGCAAGGCCACCGGCATCGAGATCCAGAACACGCTGACCAGACCCCAGTGACTCGACAGCACCCCGCCAGCCAAACCCCCGAGCACCCCGGGCAGGCCATAGGCGACGATGGTGTAAATCGCCTGAGCACGCCCGCGCATCTGACCTGGGAAACGTTGCGACAGCCAGGTGACGCAGACGGTATGGTGGGCGGCAAAGGTGATGGCGTGCATGCTCTGGGCCAACATCAAGGCCCAGAGTTGCTCGCCAGCGCCAGCTGTGATGAGCATGCGCACCACCATCACTGCAGCACAAATCATCAGCCAGACGGTGGGCGCAAAACGCGGCAGCCAGCGCGCTTGCGTGAAGAACCAGACCACCTCGACCAGCACCGACAAGGCCCACAGCAGTCCAATGGTGGTCTTGCTATAACCCAGTTCGTCCAGGTAGAGGGAAAAGAACACATAAACGCTGATGTGTGCCAGCACGTGAAAGAAGGCCGAGGTAAAAAACAATTGCGTCGAGGGCTGACGCAGCAAGGGCCAGACGCTTTCTTTGTCTTCCTGGGCCGGCACGGTCTCGCGCACACTAGGCAGTGCCCAAGCACTGACTGCGACCGCAGAAATGGTGAGTAAGGTCAGCAGCGGAAACTGGGCCATGCCGTGGCGCTCGAACCACCAGCCTGCGGCAATGACGGTCAGCAAAAATCCGACCGAGCCGAACACCCGCACATGGCCATAGCGCCGCGCATCAAACTGGCCGTCGCGACTGACGTTCTGTATCACCAGGGCCTCGGCCATAGGCATCATGCCGCTGGTATGGGTAAACAGCAGCAGTAAAACCGCAAACAGCCAGACCACGCCGCCATCAAACCACAAGCCCAAGGAGATCACCAGCGAGGCGCCGGCGCCATAACGCAGCAGCCAGGTCCGGCGGCCGGTGTGGTCGCTCAGCCAGCCCCAGACATAGGGCGCGACCAGACGGCTGGCCGATTGCAAGGACACCAGCACGCTGATGGCCACCAGGCTCAGGCCCATCTCCTTGAGCCACAGCGGCAGATAGGGATTGAAGAAGCCGATGTGCGCGAAATAAGTGGCCACCAAGGCCGACAGGGCGGCCAACGATCGTGTTTGGGGCATGGCGCTCAGGGCTCAGACCCACAGTCCGGGGCGAGTAGGCAGCCATTG
>JBILDR010000020.1:0-29474 GCA_044352515.1 Polaromonas sp. | reverse complement strand
CCCTAAAGAACTGGACTGGGACGATGTCGATCAGGTCGACCTGATCGGCCTGGAAATCGGCTACGGCCTGATCCCCCTGGTCAACCCCGACACCGGCGGGCAGTTGATGGCCCGCGTCAAGGGCGTACGCAAGAAGCTGTCGGCCGAGCTGGGCTTTCTGATTCAGCCGGTGCGCATTCGCGACGCCCTGAACATCGACCCGGACTCCTATCACATCGTGCTCAAGGGCGTGGTGCGTGGCCGCGGCGAGGTCAAGGTCGGCCGCGAGATGGCGATCAACCCCGGCCAGGTCTACGGCCCCCTGGAAGGCACGCCCTGCAAGGAGCCGGCCTTTGGTCTGGACGCGGTCTGGATCGACCCGTCCCAACGCGACCATGCCCGCACCCTGGGCTATACCGTGGTCGATGCGGCCACCGCCGTGGCCACCCACCTCAACAAGGTGCTGCGCGACAACTGCTCGGACCTGCTCTCCCACGACGAGGTGCAGCAGCTGCTGGACAAGCTGGCCGCCCGCTCGCCCAAGCTGGTGGAAGACCTGGTCCCCGGCAAACTCGCCCTGGGTGTGATCACCCGCACCCTGCAAAACGTGCTCAGCGAGAACGTACCGATCCGCGACATGCGCAGCATCGTCGAGGCGCTGTCCGAGTCGGCCGCCCGCACACAAGATCCGGAGCTGCTCACCACCCTGATCCGACCCAAGCTGGGCCGCATGATCTGCCAGAGCCTGCTCGATAACAACAACAGCCTGTCGGTGATCACCCTAGACCCCGGCCTGGAGCAGCTGCTGCACAACGTGATCCAGCAAAGCCAGCCTGGCCAACCCATGGTGCTCGAGCCCGGCCTGGCCGAGCGTCTGTTTGCCGCCCTGCGCCAGGGCGCGCGCTCGGTCGAAGAGCAAGGCCACCCGGCGGTGCTGGTGGTCTCGCCCTCGATCCGGCCCTGGCTGTCCAAGGCAGCACGCTTTCGGGTGACTGACCTGACCATCCTTTCTTACAGCGAGATCCCGGAAGACCAGATGGTCAAGGTGATCCACACCGTCCACGCCGATCCGGCCAAGTAATCTCTGAGGTGACCTATGGAACTCAAGCGTATTCTCGCCCGCGACACCCGCAGCGCCATGGAGCAAGCCATACAGACTTATGGCCCTGACGTGCTGGTGATCTCCAACCATCAAATTGGCGCGCAGACCGAACTGGTGGTGGCCATCGAAGTGCCCGAGGCCGACATGCCCACTGCGCTGGGCAGCGTCGATGCAAGTTCTAGCGTCGCCACCAGCAGCCCTGCTGCCGCCACTGTGCCTGCAGCCAGCAGCTTTCGGCAAACCCTGGACGCCGCCAGCCAGACCCGCTCCGAGCCCAGTCTGACCGTCAGCGCTGAGCCGGTGAGCCTGGTGGCTGCGGCCCCGGCCGCTGTGGCTGCCCCGGCGCCAAGCGCGCCTGCCATGAGCACGGCCGAACAGGATGCGCGCGACTATCTGCGCAGCCGCGAGATCGTGGACCTGGTGCGCGATGAAATCGCCGCCCTGCGCCGTGAATTTCGCATGCGCCAGCAAAGCTCGGCCTGGCAGTCCAATGTTCATTTCGCGCCTGCGGTCACCCCTTTGGTGCAGGCCCTGCAGGAAGCGGGCATGCCCGGCGCCTTGCGCACCCTTTTGCTGGACAGCTTGAGCCAGTGCAGCGACGCCCAGCAAGGCCTGCAGGCCATGCGCGAACAACTCTGCCATCACCTGCAAAGGCCGCACGCCGCCCTGCCCGCCGAAGGCCTGCACCTGCTGGCCGGCCCGTCCGGTGCCGGCAAGACCCTGATGACCGCCCGGCTGGCGCAACTGGGCGCCCAGGCCGGCTGCGAGCAGGTGGCCATCATCAGTTACCAAGATGTGCGCGCCGGCGCTTGGAGCCAGACCCAGATGCTGGCCTCGCAGCTGGGCATAGACGCCTTTCGCGCCGGTGACGCGCAAAACCTTCGCCTGCTGGTCAATGAGTTGTCCAGCCGCCGCCTAGTGCTGATCGACACCGCCGGCGTGCAAATGCCCGAGCATGTGACGCAGATCCTGGCGCAGGCGCCGACCTGCCAGGCGCACGCGGTGCTGCCCGCCGATGCTTCAAGCGCCACGCTGCAAAGGGTGCTGGGTCTGGGCCTGCCTTTTCGCAGCCTGCTGCTGACCAAGATCGATGAGGCCAGCTCTCCCTGGTCCTTGCTGCAGTTCCTCGGTGATAATGATCTGTCGATTGCAGGGGCCAGCTGCGGCAGCCGCCTGAGCGACCTGATGCAAGACTTCTCTATCGAGCACCTCGTGGACCTGGCCCTGGCCCCACTGACCGCCGCCCTCGACCTGCCTGTGCCCCAACAAGAGGCTCAGGCGATGGCCATGCCTGAGCAGTCTGTATCGCGGCTCATGACCCCCAGTGCGCAGCCTGACCCGGCCAATTCCGGCAGCGGCCTGAGTGCCACGCTGGACGCCATCGCCCAATTGCCCAGCCTACCCAGCCTGCCCGTATTCCTCTCCACCGCACAGGTGCTGGGCAAGAGCGCGCCCAAGGTGATTCGCGCTGAACCAGCGCCGATTCAAGTCAGCGCAGAGGTGGCCCCAGTCGCCGCCAAATCCCGAACAAAGGCCAGCGCCAAACCCAAGGCGGCGGCCAAGCCGGTCGCAGCACCTGCCGTTGAAGAGAGCACCAGCACACCGACGCGTCGCAAAGCGCGGGTGAGCCCTGCCGCTGCCCCCGAGGCGGTCCAGGCCCCTGCCAAGACCAGCACCCGCAGCACCTTGTCCTTGTCCACGGGCAGCGCACGCAAGAAAGCGGCCGGCGTAGCCGCCCACCCATGAAGCAGCGCGCAACACAAGTCATCGGCATCGCCAGCGGCAAGGGCGGCGTGGGCAAGACCACCGTCTCGGTCAATCTGGCAGTGGCCCTGCAGGCGCAGGGCGAGAGGGTCATGCTGTTTGACGCCGACCTGGGCCTGGCCAATGCGCAAATCGCCTTTGGCGCGCCCTGCCCCAGCAATTTGAGCCATTTCCTGGCCGGCGAGAAAAGCCTGGCCGAGATCATTGTCAACACCCGCTCGGGCGTCAAACTCGTGCCCGGCGCTTCGGGCATGCAGGAGATGGCCGGCATCAGCCAGCTACAAGCGGCCAGCATCGTGCAGGCTTTCAGCGCCCTGGAAGACGAGGTTGACTACCTGATCGTCGACATGGCCGCCGGCATCTCGCCGCCGGTCATGGCCTTCATGCAGGCCTGCCCGCGGCGCTTCATCGTCGTGCGCGACGACCCCTCCTCGATTGCCGACGCCTACGGCACCATCAAGGTGCTGATCCAGGACTACGGCGTCGACGAGATCTACCTCATCCCCAATGGCATGCACAGCCAGCAAGAGGGCCAGCAGCTGTATGAGCGCATCAACCAGGTCTGCGCCCGCTTTCTGGGCCGCAGCATCGGCTACCTGGGCACGGTCGAACACGACGAGCTGATCCTGTCGGCGCTCAAGAAACACAAGCCGGTGCTTGAATTTGCCCCCGGCAGCGCCGGCGCGCGCGATTTCCGCCGCCTGGCCGAACTCACCCGCCAATTGCCGCCCATCGAGCGCGCCGACGGCGGTCTGCAGTTTTTCCTCGAACGCCTGGTCGGTCAGGTTCACTGAGCACGCACCGCATCATGGCCCCCAGCACCCGACTCTACGAGCAGGTTCAGAGCAACCACACCGCTGGCGGCTCGGAAGAGGCTTTGATCATGGCCCACCTGGGCATGGTCAAGCGGGTGGCCCTGCATTTGAAGGTGCGTATTCCACCTTTCATGGAGCTCGACGAGCTGGTGCAGGTGGGCATGATCGGCCTGCTCGAGGCCGCCCGCGCCTACGACCCGACCAAGGGCATCGAATTTGAAAGCTTTGCCCATGCACGGGTGCGCGGGGCCATCCTTGACGAGGTCAGGCGTCTGTCCTTTCTGCCGCGCTCGGCAGTGGCCTTCAACAAAAGCCACAGCAAGGCCACCGACGAACTGGCGGCCGAACTCGGACGCACGCCCACCCAGGCCGAACTGGCCCAGCACATCGGCATGGATGTCGATACCTTCGAAAAGGAAAGAGGCCAGGCCAAGCGCTTCGAAACCTACTCCATGGAAGTGGTGACCGAGGAGGTCATGGGCATCGCCGACGACGCCAGCCAGCAGCCCGAGGCCATCGTGGAGCACGCCCAGTTCATGGGCGCGGTGGCCGGTGCCATCGGCGAGCTGCCCGAGCGCGATCAGTTGCTGATGAACCTCTACTATGTCGAAGAGCTCAACCTGAAAGAAATCGGCGAGGTGCTGGGCGTGACCGAATCACGGGTCAGCCAGTTGCTCAGCGCGGTGGTCAAAAAACTGCGCACCACGCTCAAGGTGGATCCGGTCGGCGCCCGCAGCGCCCGCGCCTGAACCCATCAAAACCCCTGCAAAAGCGGCAAGATCTTGCCGCTTTCATGGCAGGGGATCACCGCAGGACAGGCCAGACCTTGCCCCTGCAAAAAATCAGCACAAAACTTGGCATTTAGAGGGTGCAAAAGCCTCAAGTTTTTGGTGAGCACGCCGATCTTTGGAGGGTCCAGCCCATACCAGGAGTCTTCCAGATGCGAGTTCACTTCAAAGCCATCGAAAGCTACAGCAGCGGCAGCACCGCCACCCAAGCGGCAGTCGCCAACCGCGTCGAACTGATCCAGATGCTGTTCGACGGCCTGATCGACAGCCTGAGCAGTGCCCGCGGCCACATCGAGCGCCAGTCCATTGAAGACAAGAGCAAGGCCCTGACCCGTGCCAGCCGTATTGTGGTGGGCCTGCAAGCCGCCCTGGACCTTGACAAGGGGGGTGAGTTGGCCGCCAACCTCAATGAACTGTATAGCTACATCGTGCGTCGCCTGCTGCATGTCAACGTCCACAACGACCTCGAGGCGCTCAAGGAAGTGCACAGCCTGGTCACCGAAGTTCGCGAAGCCTGGCGCCAAGTCCCCTCCCTGCTGCCGGCCGGCTCCGCCTCTGTGCAACACTGAGCGTTAATGCGGCAAGGCACAGACCTTGCTAGATAACCCTGAACCCTTGCCGGGCCAGGTGTCAAAAGGGGGCAAGGCCCCCTTTTTGCTTTGTTTTGCGATGTACAGTTAGCCCCAACCCATCCGTTCAACCGGTAGATCCGCACTTCGAGACCTTACACACATGTTCAGCATCATAGGCATCGTCGTTCTGATGATTTGCGTGTTCGGCGGCTACGTCATGGCCGGCGGCAGCATGGCGCCCATCATCAAGGCAGCTCCCATCGAGACTTTCATCATTGGCGGCGCGGCCATCGCCGCCATGTTGATTGGCAACAGTCTGGACATCGTCAAAGGCGCTTTCGGCGGCATAGGTCGCTGCTTCAAGGGACCCAAATACAAAAAAGAGGATTACCTGCAGGTGATCTTCCTGGTCTCCAAACTGATGAAGGTGCTCAAGGCCGAAGGCGCGGTGGCCTTGGAGCCTCATATTGAGAACCCCGATTCGAGCGCCATCTTTGCCGAGTACCCCCCCATCCTCAAAGACGAAGGCCTGCTGCACCTGGTGACCGACACCATACGACTGCTGGTGGTGTCATCGAGCAACCTGAGTCCCTATGCGGTCGAGGAAGTGATGGATCAGGCCATCAAGACCCACCACCACGGCGAACTCAAGCCGGCCGAGGCGCTGGCCTCCATGGCTGGCGCCCTGCCGGCGCTGGGCATCGTGGCCTGCGTGCTTGGCGTGGTCAAGACCATGGGCGCGATCGATCAACCGCCGCCGGTGCTGGGCGCGCTGATCGGCGGCGCGCTGGTCGGAACCTTCCTGGGCGTGTTCTTTGCCTACGGTCTGGTCGAGCCCCTGGCCACCCGCCTCAAGCAGATCATTGACGACGAGGGTGAAATCTACAAAGTGGTCAAGCAGATCATCATCGGCACCATGCACGGCCATCCGCCGCCGCTGATCATCGAGGGCGCGCGGGTGAGCATCAGTCACCACAACCAGCCGACCTTCGCCGAAGTCTTCGACGGCCTGCGCGGCAAGTAATGCGCGCACCCAGGACAAGAAAACCCCATGGCTGAAGCTGCGAGCACCGCACCGCCCGAGGCTGCACCAGAGGCCGCAGAACCTACCCAAGCCGCGGCTGAGGCTGTGGCCGAGGCTCCTGCGCCTGCCCAAGCTGCGGCCACTGAAGGCGAGCCCGCGGCAGCAGCGGTGGCGCCTGTCATCGTCATCAAGAAGGTCATAGACGATGGCCATGGCGGCGCTCACGGCGGCGCCTGGAAAATCGCCCTGGCCGACATGATGACAGCCATGATGGCCTTCTTTCTGCTCATGTGGCTGCTGGGCGCCACCAACGCCGACCAGCGCAAGAGCATCGCCGACTACTTCAAGCCAACCTCGGTCAGCAATGTCACCATGGGTAAGCTCGCCGGATCCAACGGCATCCTGGGCGGTCGCTCGATCATCGACCCGGACGGCTTTCCCTTCAGCACCAAGCAGACCAGCCTGCTAGAGCGGGTCACGCCCCGCTCCGAGGGCGGGCCCACTGAAAACGATCCCAGCCCCAACAGCACCGAACGCTCGGACCCTTCTGATCCCGCGAAGATGAGCGAGGAGCAGAAAAAGGCGGTGGCCGAGCAGCAGGACCAGGCCGCTTTTGAAAAGCTGGAAAAGGAAATTCGCGAAAAGATCGAGCAGAACCCGCGCCTGGCCAATCTGAAGGATCAGGTCAAATTCACCCGCGAGAAGGAAGGTCTGCGCATCGACCTGATCGACAAAGCCGACTTTGCGATGTTCGGCCTGGGCGGCACACAAATGATGCCGCGCGCCCAGCAGCTGGTCAACGAGGTGGCCAAGTCGCTGCAAGGCACACCCAACAAGTTGGCGGTGCGCGGCCATACCGACGCAGTGCCTTTCAACAATGCCGAGGGCCGTAACAACTGGTCACTGTCGGCCGAGCGTGCCGAGGCCACCCGCGCGCAAATGGAAAAGCAAGGCGTGGCTGGCGCCCGCTTTGCCCGCATCGAGGGCGTCTCTGACACCATGCCGTTCAACCCCAACGACCCGCTGGATCCGCGCAACCGCCGCATGAGCGTGACGGTGCTGCACCGGGACTGAGCGCGGGCTGGTGAGCCCGCCAGGGCGTGGCTCCCACGCCTGGTCCCGCACTGTGCAAAGTGTAGGAGTGCCGCCCTCGGCGCGATGGGGCTTCAATCGGAGGCTGAGCTTCATTAAGCCCCGCATCGCTGCGAGGGCGCAGCTCCCACCACAGCCCCACCGAAGCTGAGGTGATGTTGTAGGAGCGCCGCCTCGGCGCGATGGGGCGGCTGGTCAAGCGCCGCATCGCTGCGAGGGAGCAGCTCGCACACCCCCTCATTGCGGCTGCTTGACATGTTGGAGCGTCGCCCTCAGCGCGATGCCGCTTTTGAAAGACTCCTGCTGCTGGATCGACCGCCCCATCGCCGCGAGGGCGCGGCTCCCACAAGCTATTGCCCTCTCCCTGCGAGGAATTTTTTGAAGGAAGGCCTCAGAGCGATGGCCCTAGCGCGCCGCCTGCCAGACGCGCAGCGCGCCTAGCGTCTCGCGCACGTCATGAACCCGCACAATGCGCGCGCCGCGTTCGACCGCCAGCAGGGCTGCGGCCAAGCTGCCTGGCAGGCGTTCGGTCACCGGCACAGGCTCAGCGCCTGCCGACATCACCGTGCCCAGGCTGGACTTGCGCGACCAGGCGGCCATCAGCGGATAGCCCAGCTCCAGCAGCGCCGCTTGCTGCTGCAGCATTTCCAGATTCTGGGCCACCGTCTTGCCAAAGCCGACGCCAGGGTCGAGCACGATGCGATCAGCCTCAAGGCCAGCGCTGCGCAGGCGCTGCGTCGCATCGCGCAAAAACGCGCGCACCTGAGGCAGCGCCTGACCCTGCATGGGCTGAGCCTGCATGGTCTGCGGCTCCCGGTGCATGTGCATCAGACAGACACCGCAAGAGCCGTGCGCGGACACCACTTCCAGAGCACCCGGCTGGCGCAGCGCCCAAATGTCGTTGATGATGTCGACCCCCAGGCTAAGTGCGGCTTGCATCACACCGGCCTTGTAGGTGTCGACAGACACCGGCACGCCCAGGCGCACCGCCTCACGCAGCACCGGCAGCAAGCGCTCGAGCTCCTGCGCCAGACTCACCGGCGGCGCCCCTGGCCGGCTGGACTCGGCACCAATGTCCAGCATATCCGCGCCCTCGCGCAGCAGCTGCTCGCAGTGGGCCAGGGCCGCAGCATGGCCACCCGGCGAACCCAATTGGCCGTCGCCTGAAAAAGAGTCGGGCGTCAGGTTGACGATGCCCATCACCTGCGGGCGGCTCAGGTCGATCCGGAAGCGACTGGTCTGCCAATAGCCCATCAGTTATTCCCAGCCAAGAAAAAACCGGGGCAAGCCCCGGTTGTTGAACTGCACACGGCAGGGCCTCAGGCTGCGCTGGGGCTGGGGTCAGCCGCCACGGCCGTGCCGCCGCCGCTGGAGCCGCCACCGTCGGCCGAGGGGTTGCGCGGCGTCCAGTCCTTGGGCGGACGGGGCTCACGGCCAGCCATGATGTCGTCGAGCTGCTCGACCTCGATGGTTTCCCACTCCATCAAAGCCTTGGCCATGGCGTGCATCTTGTCCTTGTTCTCCTCGATCAGGCGACGCGCCAAGCCATACTGCTCGTCGATGATGCGGCGCACTTCCAGATCGACCTTCTGCATGGTCTGCTCGCTCATATTGGTGGTTTTGGTGACAGAGCGGCCGAGAAAGACTTCGCCTTCGTTTTCAGCATAGACCATGGGGCCGAGCGCATCGCTCATCCCGTAGCGCATGACCATGTCGCGCGCGATCTGCGTGGCGCGCTCGAAGTCATTCGAAGCGCCGGTGGTCATCTGGTTCATGAACACTTCTTCCGCGATGCGGCCGCCAAACAGCATGCTGATTTGGCTGAGCATGTACTCGCGGTCGTAGCTG
Organism: Polaromonas sp.; assembly: GCA_044352515.1. Lineage (GTDB taxonomy): Bacteria > Pseudomonadota > Gammaproteobacteria > Burkholderiales > Burkholderiaceae_C > Polaromonas. The sequence continues at coordinate 20,490 of JBILDR010000020.1, read as the reverse complement.
TAACGGTCTTGCTCGGGCAGGCTCATGGTCACGCCCAGGGCGCGGCCGCGCGGGATGATGGTGACCTTGTGCACCGGGTCGCACTTGGGCAGCAACTTGCCGATCAGCGCATGGCCGGACTCGTGATAGGCCGTGTTGCGCCGCTCATGCTCAGGCATGACCATGCTCTTGCGCTCGGGGCCCATGAGGATCTTGTCCTTGGCCTTTTCGAAGTCCTGCATCTCGACCAGGCGGGCGTTGCGGCGGGCTGCCATCAGGGCGGCCTCGTTGCACAGATTGGCCAAGTCGGCACCGGACATGCCGGGAGTGCCGCGGGCGATCACGCTGGCGCTGACGTCGGAACCCAAAGGCACCTTGCGCATATGCACATTGAGGATCTGCTCGCGGCCACGGATGTCGGGCAGCGTCACATAAACCTGGCGGTCGAAGCGGCCTGGGCGCAGCAAGGCGGCGTCCAAAATGTCGGGACGGTTGGTGGCGGCCACCACGATCACGCCGACATTGGTCTCAAAGCCGTCCATCTCGACCAGCATTTGGTTGAGGGTCTGCTCGCGCTCGTCATTGCCGCCGCCCAGACCCGCGCCGCGCTGGCGGCCGACCGCGTCGATCTCGTCGATAAAGATGATGCAAGGCGCGTTTTTCTTGGCGTTTTCAAACATGTCGCGCACCCGGGCGGCGCCGACACCGACGAACATCTCTACGAAGTCCGAGCCGGAAATGCTGAAAAACGGTACCTTGGCTTCGCCGGCAATGCCCTTGGCCAGCAATGTCTTGCCGGTGCCCGGAGGGCCAACCAGCAGCAAGCCGCGCGGAATGCGTCCGCCGAGCTTTTGAAATTTCTGCGGATCCTTGAGGAAGTCGACCACCTCTTTGACCTCTTCCTTGGCCTCATCGCAGCCGGCCACGTCAGCAAAGGTCACCGGGTTGGTCGACTCATCAAGCATGCGTGCCTTGCTCTTGCCGAAGCTAAAGGCCCCGCCCTTGCCGCCACCCTGCATCTGGCGCATGAAATACACCCACACCCCAATCAGCAGCAACATCGGGCCCCAGCTGACCAGCAAGGTCATGAGCAAAGAGCCTTCTTCGCGCGGCTTGACGTCGAACTTGACATCGTTGGCGATCAGATCGCCCACGAGACCGCGGTCCAGGTAGGTGGCTGTTGTTCGAATGCGACGATCGTCCATGGTGACGGCAGCAATCTCAGTGCCGCCCTGGCCCTCGGCGATGGTGGCCGACTTGATACGTCGCCCACGCACCTCTTCCAGAAAGTCGGAGTAACCGAGGTAATTGGCGCCGGAGCCCGTGCGCGTGTCGAATTGCTTGAAGACGGTGAACAGCACCATGCCAATCACCAACCACACCGCAATTTTTGAAAACCACTGATTGTTCAAGGAGGACTCCAGTCAGGAACAAGAGGCAAATGCGGCTGATTCTAGGCGTTTCAAGCGCCCCCCAAAGTAACAGGACAGTTACCCTGCCGGCGAGGCGGGAATGGAGGCCCGTCTGGTGACATTTCGGGGGTGGTCAAGCCGCCGAGTGGGCGGTAAAGCGCAAGCGGATCGGTGACCGCGCCCTCGGGGGCGCAGGGGCCGGGCCCCATACTGCGACATACGCACAAATCGGCCCGGCCCCCACGCCCCCGAGGACGTTGCGAGCTTTGGCGGAGCATGAAGGGGGCCCTGAAAACGTCTGCCGCCACCCCCAGCGTGTGAGGGGTATGCCCGGCCGGCGATTTCTGTGTACCCGCAGCATGAGCCGGTCGGGCATACCCCTCACACGCCGTCAGCCGAGGCTCGAGCCAAAGCGGCCTGATGGGGCCGAACCCTCAAATCCGAAAATGATCATCGGCCCCGGGCGATACCGGCGCGAACACCGACCTCGCCCCCCAAAGCTCAGGCTTGAGACTTCAGGCCCAGGCCAACCAAAAAGTTTTCGGCCGATTGCGGCCGCGATGCCTTGGGTTTGATCTTCTTGACCAGCTTGAAGTGCTGCTGAAACAAGCGGGCTGACTCATCGTAGCTGGCGCCGTGAAAGACTTTGGCCACCAGCGAGCCGCCGGGCTTGAGATGGCGCACCGCAAAATCCACGGCCAGCTCCACCAGATGGGCCATGCGGGCCGCATCGGCGCTGTCGATGCCCGACAAATTAGGCGCCATGTCCGACACCACCAGGTCGAGCTGCGAGGCGCCACCGCCGGCCAACAGCGCCTGCTCCAGTTGCTCAAGCACGGCCTGCTCGCGAAAATCGCCCTGAATGAAGTGCACGCCCTCGATAGGCTCCATGGGCAGCAGATCGAGCGCAACGATGCGCCCGTGCAAGGCGCCGGTGGCCGCGCCGCCGGGCGACAGGCGCCGGCGCAGGTACTGGCTCCAGGCGCCGGGAGTGCTGCCTAGATCGACCACCTGATCCCCGGGGCGCACCAAGCCCAGGGCCTCGTCGATCTCCTTGAGTTTGTAGGCCGCGCGCGCCCGGTAGCCCTCCTTTTGGGCCAGCTTGACATAGGTGTCATTGACATGGCGGTTGAGCCAGGCCTTGTCCACCTTCTTGCTTTGGGTACGCACTTTCATGGCACTATTGTCGTCGCCCGGCACGCTCCAGGCCCCAGGGCCGATAATCTGACTCATGCCCCAGATTGAATTGACCCCTGCCCAGCGCAAGGAGCATCGCTCCGCCGCCCATCACCTGGATCCGGTCGTGATGATCGGCTCAGACGGCCTGACCCCGGCTGTCATGAAAGAAGCCGATGGTGCGCTGCGCTCGCACGGCCTGATCAAGATCCGCGTCTTTGTCGACGATCGCCATGCCCGCGACGAGATGCTCGGCCGCCTGGCCGATGAACTGTCGGCCGCGCCCATACAGCACATCGGCAAGCTGCTGGTGCTGTGGCGGCCGCTGCCACCGAAAGAGAAAAAAGCCGACGAAGACCGCAAGCCTGGCCCACGCGAGGTCAAGATCCTCAAGCAAACCCGGCCCGGCCAGCGCCCGGAGGTCAAGATCCTCAAGGTGATGGGCAACCAGCGCCTGACCCCTGGCGGCAAGATCAAGCGGGCCAAAAAGCCCACCCAGCGCAGCGTCAAAAAAGGGCCGGCGCGTTGAGCGTCCCCTCAAGCCAGCACCAGCGCAGTCGACACCCCCTCTTTGGATTCAGATAGGCCATGAGCAACCCTCTTCTTGATTTTTCAGGACTGCCGCTGTTTGACCGCATCGGACCCAGCGATGTGGCGCCAGCGCTCGACCATTTGCTGGCGCAGGCGCAAGCCGCACTAGAGCAGGTCACCCAAGACGATTTCCCTGCCGACTGGCAGTCGATTTCAAAAGTGCTGGATGTGGCCACCGAGCGGCTCAGCCGCGCCTGGGGCGCGGTCAGCCACCTCAACAGCGTGGCCGACACCCCCGAGTTGCGTGCGGCCTACAACGCGGACCTGCCGCGGGTGACCGACTTCTGGACCCGCCTGGGCGCTGACGAGCGCTTGTACGCCCGCTACAAGGCCATCGACGTAAGCCGGCTCAATGCGGAGCAGCGGCAGGCGCACAGCCACGCACTGCGCAACTTCGTGCTCTCGGGCGCCGAGCTGCAAGGCCAGGACAAGGTGCGTTTTGCCCAGATCCAGGAACGGCAGGCCGAGCTGAGCCAAAAATTCAGCGAAAACGCACTTGATGCGACCGAAGCCTTTGCCTACTACGCCAGCGCCGAAGAACTGCTGGGCGTGCCCTCCGATGTGGTGGCCGCCACCCGCGCCCAGGCCCAGGCCGAAGGCAAGGAAGGGCACAAGCTCACGCTCAAGATGCCTTGCTACCTGCCGGTCATGCAGTTTGCCCACAGCAGCGCACTGCGCGAAAAGCTCTACAAGGCCTACTCCACCCGCGCCAGCGAGCAGGCGCCGGCCGAGCAGCGCCAGTTCGACAACAGCGCCCTGATGGGTGAAATCCTGGCCCTGCGGCAGGAGGAGTCGCAGCTGCTGGGCTACCGCAACTTCGGCGAGGTCTCGGTGGTGCCCAAGATGGCCGAGTCGCCACAGCAGGTCATCAGTTTTCTGCGCGACCTGGCCGCCAGAGCCCGGCCCTACGCCTTGCAGGACGTGGCCGACCTGCGCAGCTACGCCCGCGAGCACCTGGACCTGACCGAGCTGCGCGCCTGGGACCTGCCCTATGTGAGCGAAAAGCTCAAGGAAGCGCGCTACGCCTTCAGCGAGCAGGAGGTCAAGCAGTACTTCACCGCCCCCAAGGTGCTGGCAGGCCTGTTCAAGATCGTCGAGACCCTGTTCGAGGTCGCCATCGTGCCCGACAAAGCGCCGGTCTGGACCGAGGGCGTAGAGTTTTTCCGCATCGAGCGCGCCGGCCAGTTGGTCGGCCAGTTCTACCTGGACCAGCCAGCCCGGACCGGCAAGCGCGGCGGCGCCTGGATGGACGATGTGCGCGCCCGCTGGCTGCGGCCCGACAACGCCAGCTTGCAAACCCCGGTGGCCCATCTGGTGTGCAACTTTGCCCAAGGTGTGGAGGGCCGACCGGCCCTGCTGACCCATGACGATGTGACCACCTTGTTCCACGAATGCGGTCACGGCCTGCACCATCTGCTCACCCAGGTCAATGAGCGTGACGTCTCGGGCATCAGCGGGGTGGAGTGGGACGCGGTGGAACTGCCCAGTCAATTCATGGAAAACTTTTGCTGGGAGTGGGATGTGCTGCGCCACATGACCGCCCACGTGGATACCGGCCAACCCCTGCCCCGCGAGTTGTTCGACAAAATGCTGGCGGCCAAGAATTTCCAGAGCGGCCTGCAAACGCTGCGGCAGGTGGAATTTGCGCTGTTCGACATGTTGCTGCACACCGAGCACGACCCGCAGGCTGATCTGATGGATTTGCTGACTCGGGTGCGCAAGGAGGTTGCGGTGATCGAGCCGCCGGCCTACAGCCGCACGCCGCACACCTTCAGCCATATTTTTGCCGGCGGTTACGCAGCCGGTTATTACAGCTACAAATGGGCCGAGGTGCTGTCGGCCGACGCCTATGCGGCCTTCGAGGAGGCCGCCGGTTCAGGCGGCGCCCCGCTGAGCACGGACATCGGCCGTCTGTACCGCCAGCACATCCTGGAAGTCGGCGGCAGCCGGCCGGCGATGGCCAGCTTCAAGGCCTTCCGCGGCCGCGAGCCCAGCATCGATGCCTTGCTGCGGCATCAGGGCATGGCCTAAGCAGGGTTTTCGGCGCTGGCCCGGTGAGCTTCATCGGGTTTGGGGTTAGGTTTTCGACCGCTTGGGGCCGCTGCTAGGTGTGGGCCGCCGCGCGATGGACGCCGTTTAGCGCCGATGTGCTTTGGCCGGCTGTTGAGCCAGGGGTATGCCCGGCCGGCTCATGCTGCGAGTACACAGAAATCGCCGGCCGGGCATACCCCTGGCTCGCCCACTGCCGCACCGTTGTTTCAGGCCTGGGCAGGAAGCCAACGCCTCCAGCGTCCTCGGGGGCTTAGGGGCCGGGCCGATTTCTGTGTACCCACACAGCATGAGGCCCGGCCCCTGAGCCTCCGAGGACGCCAACCTTGTGCGTTTTGTGAAATGCCGCCTGGCAGGCCTTATCGAATCTAGGCATCAAGGCCAAGGCCGCGGGGACTGCGCTCAATTGCACCGAGGCTACCCGCGAGCCAGGGGTGTGCCCGGCCGGCTCATGCTGTGGGTACACAGAAATCGCCGGCCGGGCACACCCCTGGCTCGCCAAGCGCTGCGACATGGGCTGCGACAAGGCTCCACTGAGTTACCTCTTTGAAATCCAGCCAAGGCATCCAGCGTCCTCGGGGGCTCAGGGGCCGGGCCGATTTCTGTGTACCCCCGCAGTATGAGGCCCGGCCCCTGAGCCCCCGAGGGCGCAAACCCTGACCGGTTGCACCCCAATGAACAACTCCTACCCGTTCAGAACGTCAAGGTCCTGACCCCCTGCGCCGTCCCCAGTAGGCAGACATGGGCTTTTTGCAGGGCAAACACGCCAACCGTCACCACGCCAGGCCACTGGCTGACCTTGAGCTCAAAATCGACCGGGTCGGTGATCTGAAGGCCACGCACATCGAGAATGTGCTGGCCGTTGTCGGTCACCAAAGGCTGACCGTCCTTCATGCGCACACTGGCCTGGCCGCCCAGGGCGGCGAATTGGCGTATCAGTCTGGCCCTGGCCATGGGAATGATCTCTACGGGCAGCGGGAAGGCGCCCAGCGTCTGCACCAGCTTGCTCTCGTCGGCAATGCAGACAAAACGGCGCGACTGGGCGGCCACGATCTTCTCGCGGGTGAGGGCTGCGCCGCCGCCCTTGATCATGAAGCCGCTGTGGTCGATTTCGTCGGCTCCGTCCACGTACACCGCCAACTCGTCTACCTCATTGCAGTCCAGCACCGGGATACCGAGCGCCTGCAGACGCTCGGTGGACGCTTGCGAGCTGGACACCGCGCCGGCGATGCGCTCCTTCATGGTGGCCAGCGCGTCGATGAATTTATTGACCGTCGAGCCTGTGCCCACCCCCACGATAGTGCCGGGGCTCACCTGGCTGAGAGCGGCCTGGCCGACCAGGGTCTTGAGTTCATCTTGGGTCATGGGAAGAGCTTGTTGAGGGTTTGCGACAATTGCTGTTCTAGGCCCGCTACCTGAGCCTGAAAACGATTATCCAATGCCCCTGCTGCCCTACGCCCTGGCCCGCCCCATGCTCTTTCGGATGGACCCGGAAGATGCCCATGAACTGATGATGAAGCTGCTGGCCAAGAGTCAGGGCACGCCCCTGCAATGGGCCTATTGCAACCAGCCGGTGGACGACCCGATCGAGCTGGCTGGCTTGCGCTTTCCCAACAAGGTGGGGCTGGCCGCGGGACTGGACAAAAACGCGCACTGCATCGACGGCCTGGCCGCGCTCGGCTTTGGCTTTATCGAGGTCGGCACCGTCACTCCCCTGCCGCAGGCGGGCAATCCGCGTCCGCGCATCTTTCGGCTGCCCGAGGCGCAGGCCCTGATCAACCGGCTGGGCTTTAACAACGAAGGCCTGCAGGCCTTCACGGCCAACATCCAGAAGGCGCGCATCCGGCAAACGCCGCAAGGCCGGCAAAAGCTGGTGCTGGGTCTGAACATTGGCAAAAACGCGGCCACGCCGATCGAGCGGGCCGAGGACGACTATCTGGCCTGTCTGGAAGGTGTCTATCCGCATGCCGACTATGTCACCGTCAATATCTCCAGCCCGAACACCAAGAACCTGCGCTCGCTGCAAAGCGACGAAGGGCTGGACCGGTTGCTGGGCGCTGTGGCCAGGCGCCGCGAGGAGCTGGCCCAGGCGCAGGGTCGCCGGGTGCCGCTGTTCGTCAAGATCGCGCCCGACCTGGATGCCAGCCAGGTCGAGGTGATTGCCGCCAGCTTGCTGCGCCACGGCATGGACGGGGTGATTGCCACCAACACCCTGCTCAGCCGCGAGGCGGTGCAAGGACTGCCGCATGCAAACGAGGCCGGCGGCCTGTCGGGCGCGCCGGTGCGCGAGGTCAGCAACCGGGTGATCGCGCAGCTGCGCGCCGCGCTCGGACCGACTTTTCCCATCATCGGCGTGGGCGGCATCTTCAGCGGTGAAGACGCCAAGGCCAAGCTGCAAGCCGGGGCCGACGTGGTGCAGTTCTACACCGGGCTGATCTACCGCGGGCCCGAGCTGGTGCGCGAGGCTGCGCTCGCCCTGCAAGCTTTCGGCCGGCGCTGATCACCGTGCGCGAAAAGCACAGCGTCCCTGAGCGCGAGCAGATCGAGGCGATGGAGCCCTTCGAGCGGCTCGGGCTCGAACAAATCCGTTGGGTGGCCAGCGCCGAACAGGCCGAGCTGGCCTGGCAAGAGCTGCAGGGGCAAGCGGTGCTGGGCTTTGACACCGAATCCAAACCCACCTTTGTGCGCCATGAGGCCTCAGACGGCCCGCACATCCTGCAACTGGCGACCGCCAGCACCGCCTATGTCTTTTCGCTCAGCGAGCCCGGCTGCCGGCCCAGTGTCGCCCGCTTGCTGGGCGCCGCGAACATCCTCAAAGTGGGTTTTGGCCTGGGCGACGACCGCAAACGCATCGTGGCCAAGCTGGGCATAGAGCCGCAAGGCATCGTCGACCTCAACCATGTGTTTCACCAACAAGGCTGGCGCAAGGACATGGGCGTCAAGGGGGCGGTGGCGGTGATGTACCAAAGGCGCTTCATCAAATCCAAAAAAGCCGCCACCTCGAACTGGGCCACCCGCCAACTGACATCGGCCCAACTGATTTACGCCGCCAACGACGCCTGGGCGGCGCTGCGGGTGTACCAGGCGCTGGGGCTGAAGTAAGTCCCGTCAATCCGCTGCAGGCAAGGCGTCGGGGGGCGGGGCAGCGAGGGCACAAACCCGGGGCGCGTCTAGATAACTTTGGCACATCGGCCCTGGGTAGAGGCGGTATTTCACACATCAAGGTGAGCGGATGTATTGTTGGTGGCTGGAGGCGACAGATCCAGCCGGACCAACGATCTACCCAACGCAAAAGTACTCGCCAAGGAGCATCCCGATGAACAAAATCAGCGAATTTGACCCGGCCAGCTACCTGGACAGTAAAGAAGTCATCGCCGAATACCTCAATCTTGCCCTGGGTAGCGGAGACACCGATTTGCTCTTGTCTGCCATTGGCGATGTGGCCAAAATCAGGGGCCTGCCCAAAATCGCCCGTGATACCGGGCTGGGGCGCGAATACCTTGACAAGACCCTGAGCGCGGGGGGCCAGCCTCGTTTTGAATCGGTGCTCAAGGTCTTAAGGGCGCTCGGTATGCAGCTACGGGTCCACCCCGTGCAAAACTGCACCTGAGCGCCTTAAGGCTGGGCCGTACAAGCAAAGTCGTCGGTGACCAGCGGTGTAAGCCTCGTCGACCGAAGAATAGGCTCCGACCGGCATGAACCCGCCAAACTCAGCTGCTCGTCCTGCAAAAAGCGACTGGATCGATCCAGCAAAGGCACTTGCCGCCCTCGGCTCAATGTAGTAACGTTACTACATTGAAAATCAGCAGCGAGGTCAAGCGTATGACCATCACCACCCTATCCAGCCGGGAGCTCAATCAAGACGTGACCGGGGCCAAAAAAGCGACGAACAAGGGGCCCGTGATCATCACTGATCGCGGTAAGCCGGCGCACGTGCTGCTTCGCTTTGAGGACTATCAAAGACTGATGCAACAGCGACGAAATATCGCTGAAAGCCTGGCCATGCCTGGCGTCGCGGATATTGAATTTGAGCCGCCCCGTCTGAGCCTTGGCGTCAAACCCGCCGACTTTTCCTGATGTACCTTCTAGACACAAATGTTCTGTCGGAGCTGCGCAAGGTCCAAGCGCGCAAGGCTGACAAGCATGTCACTCAATGGGCGGCCAGCGTCGACGCCTCAGCGCTTTTCGTGTCAAGCATCAGCCTGATGGAGTTGGAGTTGGGCGTGCTGGCGATGGAGCGCAAGGACCCTGCGCAAGGTCAGATTCTTCGCTCATGGCTAGAGCGCCGTGTTTTGCCGGAGTTTAAAAATAGAACCCTGCCCGTCGATACGGCTGTGGCTCTGCGCTGCGCGCGGCTGCACGTGCCCGACAGGCGCAGCGAACGAGACGCCCTGATCGCGGCGACCGCACTCGTGCACGGCATGAGCGTGGTGACTCGCAACAAGCTTGATTTTGAGCCCACTGGCGTGACTCTGCTCAATCCTTGGGAGTGGACCGCGCCAAGCGCCCGGGTCTGAAAAATCAGCGCTCAGGCCTGTAGCTTGGCCAGCACCTCATCAGCTATCGCCAGACTGCTGGTCAGACCCGGAGACTCAATGCCCAGCAGGTGCACCAGGCCGGCCACGCCGTGCTCGGCCGGGCCGCAGATCATGAAGTCGGCGGCGGCTTCTTTCGGGCCGCTGATTTTGGGGCGTATGCCGGCGTAGCCGGGCTGTAGCACGCCGTCGGGCAGGCCCGGCCAGTAGCGGCGCACTTCGGCATAGAAGGCATCGCCGCGCCGAGGGTCGACCTGCAGGTCATCGGCGCTGTCTACCCACTGCACATCGGGGCCGAATTTGGCCTGGCCGCCCAGGTCCAGCGTCAGGTGTACGCCCAAACCTGCCGCCTCGGGCACGGGGTAGATCAGGCGAGAAAACGGCGCCCTTCCGGCCAGGGTGAAGTAATTGCCTTTGGCATAGTGGGCTTGCGGCAGCAGGCCGGTGGGCATGCCTACAAATCGGCGCGCCAGATCGGGCGCGTGCAGGCCGGCTGCGTTGACCACCACCGGCGCGAGCAGGCGGCTGCCGTCGGCCATCTGAAGAACCATGCCAGCGGCAGTGCACTCGGCCCTGGCCAAGGCCCCGTGCAGGGCCACGATGCCACCGGCGTTTTCAAAGTCGCCTTGCAGCGCCAGCATCAGGCCATGGCTGTCAACGATGCCGGTCGAGGGCGAGAGCAAGGCGGCGGTACAGCGCAGGGCCGGCTCCAGGGCTGTGGCCTGCTCGGCGCTGAGCCACTGCAGGTCGTCCACCCCATTGGCCGCCGCCTTGCGGGCAATCGCCTCCAGTTGCGCGGCCTGCGCGTCGTCGGTGGCCACAATCAATTTGCCGCAGCGCCTGTGGGCCACGCCACGCTCGGCGCAGTAGGCGTACAGCAGCTGACGGCCTTGCACGCACAAGCGGGCCTTGAGCGAGCCTTGCGGGTAGTAGATGCCTGCGTGTATGACCTCGCTGTTGCGCGAGCTGGTGCCGGTGCCAATCGCGTCTGCCGCTTCAAGCACCAGCACCTGGGCGCCCTGAAAGCGGGGCGCCAGCGCGATGGCCCGCGCCACCGCCAGGCCGACCACGCCGGCACCGATCACCACAGCATCGACGCGGTCCATCGCTAGAGCTGCCGTGGATCGAGCGCCAGCAGACGCTCGACCATTTGCCGCAAATCGGCCTGCAGGCGCTCAAAGCCAGGATGGATATCCAGGCTTTGCTCGTCCATGTACAGGCGCCGGTTGATTTCCAGTTGCAGGCTGTGGCGGTGCGCCTGCGGCTGGCCGTAGCGACGCACCAACTCCACCCCCTTGTAGGGATGGTTGAGCCAGACTTCATAGCCCATGGCGCGCAGTTGCTCGCACAGCCATTGGGCCAGGGCCGCGCTGCTGGTGCTGTGGTCGCGGTTGCCCACCACAAAGTCCGGATGAACCAAGCCCGGAAAGTCGGTGGCATGGCTGGCGGCCACTGCCGGCATGGAATGGCAGTTGATGTGCAGGCTGTAGCCATGGGCCAGGTGGGCCGCGTCCAGGGCTTGCGCCACCGCCGCGTGGTAGGGCTGCCAGCAGCGCTCGATGCGCGCGCGCACCTCCTCCACGCCCAGCAGGCGTTGGTACAGCGGCAGGCCGTCGTCGGTCTGGCGCCAGATCAGGCCCTTGCCCAGTCGCACCTTGGCGCGTTCCCCCTCGGTGCTGGGACGCTCACCCGGCCAGGGGCCGTCCATCAGGGTCTCGTCGATTTCCGCCAGCGCGCGGTTGGCGTCCAGATAGCTGCGCGGAAACAAGGCTTCGATCCAATGTGCGCCCAGGCTGGGCGCAAAGGCATAGAGCTTGTCGACATGGGTGTCTTCGGCCCGCCGCAGGACCTGCAGATCGCAGGCGTGGCCGAAATCGGCCGGATAGAAGGTGCCGCTGTGCGGCGAATCGAGCACCAGGGCGCTGGTGCCAGGCAGATGTCGTATGAGCTCGGACATGCGCCTGATTGTGCCCGCCCGGGCACAGATCTGAGCAGCTCATCGGCACGCCTGGGCGTGCCCAGCAAAAGGCGCTGTCCTACACACAGCCACAGCCAGAACCGACGGGGCCACACCGACCGCAAGCCGAGAATGAATTCGTCTTTTCTTGAGCAGCTCACCTTGCTTAAGAGGGCCGATCCGGGTTTCATCAAAAAAAGGAGTTAACGTGAATTCATCCTTCATAAAAATATCTGGCGCAGTGCTCAGTGCCTGCGCTCTGGTGCTTGGCAATGCGGCGCAAGCCCAAACGGCCGGCAGCACCACCTCGCAGGCCAGCTCCGACTGGTGGCCCTCGGCCTACACAGGCTATATCGGCCTCAATGGCGGACGCAGCGATTTCAGCCAGGGCCATGGCGACGCCTACAGTCTGTACGTGGGCGGCATGTGGAACCCCAACCTGGGGCTGGAGCTGGGCGGTACTGATTTTGGCCGGGGCACCAACTCAGAGGCCTACGGCTTTTACCTCAGCGGCGTCGGCCGGCTGCCACTGAACGATACCTTTTCGCTGTTTGGCAAGCTCGGCCTGATGTACAGCCGCGGTGAGACCGGCGGCGTGCGCGACTCCGGTTTCGGCGAAACCTACGGGCTTGGGATGGACGTCACCATCAACCGCCAGTAGGCCGGGGTGCTGCAGTACGACCGCTCAACGGTTCATTTTGTCAGTGGTCGGGACCGCATGAATCTGACCTCGGTGGGTCTGAAGTACCGCTACTGAGGGGCGCAGCTGCGCACGCGGGCGGCACCTGCTGGGGTGTCGCCCGCGTGCGCACACACCGCCCGCGCACCCTACCCTCTTACCGGCTCATCGCCCCCTCATGTCCCAGCCCTCGACCCGCGCCCAAAAAATTCTGGTCCTCGACGACGATGCGCGCATCCGCGACCTGCTGCGGCGCTACCTCAGCCAAGAGGGCTTTGAGGTGGCCTTGGCCGAAGACGGCAAGGCGCTCAACCGTATCTTGCTGCGCGACGCTGTCGACCTCATCGTGCTCGACCTGATGATGCCCAGCGAAGACGGGCTGTCGGTCTGTCGGCGTCTGCGGGCGGCCAAGGACAAGACGCCTATCATCATGCTGACCGCCAAGGGTGAGGATGTGGACCGCATCGTCGGCCTGGAAGTTGGCGCCGACGACTACCTGGCCAAGCCCTTCAACCCGCGCGAGTTGCTCGCGCGCATCCATGCGGTGTTGCTCCGCCGGCCGGTCGCCGAGGTGCCAGGAGCACCCTCGAGCGAGCAGGAGGTGGTGCGCTTTGGATCGTTTTCCTTCGACCTCGGTCTGCGCAGCCTGCAAAAAAACGGTCAGGACCTGCCCCTGACCACCGGCGAATTTGCCATGCTCAAGACCCTGGTGCGGCACCCGCGCCAGCCGCTGTCGCGCGAGCGCCTGGCGCAATTGGCGCGTGGCCGCGAGTTCGAGCCGTTCGACCGCAGTCTGGACGTGCAGATCTCACGCCTGCGCAAACTCATCGAGGCCGACGTCAGCGCGCCCCGCTACATCCAGACCGTCTGGGGTGTGGGCTATGTCTTCGTCCCCGATGGCAGCAGCTAAAGGCCGGCAACAACCAGGCCTGATGCGCCGATGGCGCTCCAAGGTGCCACGCAGCACCAGCTTGTTCTGGCGCACCTTTGCGCTGCTCAACGCCCTGTTGCTGGTGTGTATTGCCGCCTGGCTGCAAGCCTTCATCAGCCTGGAGATCGAGCCACGGGCAGTACAGAGCGCTCAACAATTGGCCTCACTGGTCAACCTCAGTCGCGCCAGTCTGCGCACCAGCGATGCCATCGGGCGGGTGCTGCTGATCAAGACCTTGGCCGAGCAGGAGGGTCTGAGCATCAGCCCCAGGCGCAGCAGCGACCGCTATATCCCCAGGCGAGCGAGCTGGCTGCAGGAGAGCATCCATGAGCAATTGCGCCGCCAAATTGGTCCATCCACTGTGCTGGCTGCATCGGTCAACGGTCAGACAGGCCTGTGGATAGGCTTTGACATTGAAGAAGATGCGTACTGGCTGCGCACCGACGAGGCCAGGCTTGCACCCACCCGGGCCGGCACCTGGCTGCTGTGGCTGCTGACAGCCGCCCTGCTCTCGCTGCTGGGCTCGGCGGTGATCGCCAGGGTCATCAATCGGCCGCTGCGTGAGCTGGCCCGCGCCAGCACCCGCCTGCGCGAACATGCACCGGGCGGCCTGCAGCTCGACGAGCGGGCCCGCACCACCGAAATCCGTCAGGTCAACATCGCCTTCAACCGCATGAGCGAGCAGCTGGCCAAGCTCGAGCATGAACGCGCCTTGCTGCTGGCCGGCATCTCACACGATCTGCGCACGCCTCTGGCGCGCCTGCGGCTGGAGGCTGAGATGAGTGTGCCCGAGGCGCGGGCTCGGGCGCACATGGTGGCCGATGTCGAGCAGATGGACGCCATCATCGACAAATTCCTGGCCCACAGCAGCCCGCAGCCCGAGCCGCTGAAAGCGCTGCCGCTTTTGCCTCTGGCCCAGCAGGCCTGCTTTGCGCTGGCCGACGATCCGCAGACGAACATCACTATGCAGATCCAGGCCGATTTGCAGGTGCTGGCCGATTCGGTCGAGCTGATGCGGGTGCTGTCCAATCTGCTGGAAAACGCCCGCCGCTATGGTCGCAGCAGTGACGGCATCAGCCGCATCGACCTGCAAGCCAGCGCCAGCCAGGCCTGGGTGCTGCTGACGGTGAGTGACCATGGCGCCGGTGTACCGCAGGAGCAGCTAACGCAGCTGACGCGGCCTTACTTTCGGGGCGAGAAGGCTGATGCAGGTGGCAGCGGCCTGGGCTTGGCGATCGTCGAAAGCAGCGTGCTGCGCATGGGCGGCGGCTTTTCGCTGAGCCTGCTCGAGCGCGGCGGCCTGTGCGCCAGCGTGCGGCTACGCCGCGGCTGAACCTAGAAACGGCTCAGAGCGGCAGCAGCAAGGCCACCGCCTGTGCCTCCATGCTTTTGCCCTCGCCCACCGGCCCCAGCTTCTCGGCGGTCTTGGCCTTGACGTTGACCTGCTCGCTCGCCAGCCCCAGGGCCGCCGCGATGCCTGCACACATGGCCGGGATGTGCGGGCCCAAACGGGGCGCCTGGGCCACGATGGTGGCGTCGATGTTGCCGATCTGCCAGCCCTGCGCACGCACCCGGGCCGCCGCCTCGACCAGCAGGCGCATCGAGTCGGCACCGGCAAAGCTCGGATCGGTGTCGGGGAAATGCCGGCCGATGTCGCCCAGGCCCGCCCCGCCCAATATCGCGTCGGTGATGGCATGCAGCAAGGCATCGGCATCGGAGTGGCCCAGCAGGCCCTTGTGCCAGGGGATCTGTACCCCGCCCAGAATCAGCGGCCGGCCTTCGGCCAGCACATGGCTGTCCCAGCCCTGACCGATGCGAAAAGGCAGGCGGGGAGCAGTGCTGGAATTCATGCGTTTGCGTCCTGTGGGGGTGTTTGACGTGAACTCAGCACGGCCTGCGCCAGTCTGAAGTCTTGCGGATAGGTGACCTTGAAGTTCTGCGCGCTGCCAGAGACCAGCAAAGGCGCCAGGCCCTGGGCCTCCATGGCGCTGGCCTCGTCCGTCACCGCCAGACCCTGCGCCTGGGCCAGGTTGAGGGCCTGTTCCAGCGCGCCCAGTCGAAACATCTGCGGCGTCTGCGCCAGCCACTTGCCGGCGCGCTCCAGGGTCTGCTCGACCCGGCCGTCGCGCTCGCTCTTGAGGGTATCGGGCAGGGGCAGGGCCAGCAGGCCACCGACCGCATCGCCCCGGCAGCGTTCAATCAGGCTGCGCACCTGTTCGGGCTCGATCAGGCAGCGCGCCGCATCGTGCACCAGCACCCAGTCCTCGGGGCCAGGGCCGCCAGGCTGCTGGCGCCAGGCCTGCAGGCCCTGGCGCACCGAGTCGGCCCGACTGGCGCCGCCGCAGCGCAGCACCCGCAGATCACGGCCCTGTACCAGGCCATCGATAAAGGTATCGGTCGGCGCCACCACCAGCGCCAGGCCGCTGATCAGATCGCCCAAGGCCTCGAAGGCCTGCACCGTGTGCAGCAGCAAGGGCTGGCCACACAGCAGCTGGTATTGCTTGGGCAGGGCCGGCGCGCCAGGCTGCAGCGCCCGCGCACCCACCCCGGCAGAGGGAATCAGCACAAAAAAGCGCGCCGCGGGCAAGGCGTTCGGTGTTGAGAGGGGGGCAGACATCTGGGGGGATTCTAAAATCAGCGCTTCCACCCCACTCCATCCGGTTTGGGGTGTCCGTCTTTGTAGCGCCCCTGCCGCCACTGCAGCCCCTGACTCATGGACCTTCCCCTGCTGACTCCCGGCAAACGCCACATCCTGCCGTCCACCGTGGCCTCCAGCGACGCCTTGCTGCTCGCCGGCCTGGCCTTGCGTGACAAGCAGGACGGCAAGCTGACCGCCATCGTCACGGCCGACGCGGCCAGCGCCCAGCGGCTGCTGCAGGAGTTGCCGTTTTTCCAGCCGGCGCTGCGCTGCGCACTGTTCCCCGATTGGGAAACCCTGCCCTACGACAGTTTTTCACCGCACCAGGATCTGATCAGCGAGCGCCTGGCCACGCTCTGGCGCATCAACCAACGCGACGCTGAGCAAGGTGCCGATGTGGTTATCGTGCCCAGCACCACCGCGCTGTACCGACTCGCACCGCCCTCCTTTCTGGCCGGCTATACCTTTGAATTCAAGGTCAAGCAAAAGCTCGACGAGGCCAAGCTCAAGGCCCAGCTGACCTTGGCCGGCTACAACCATGTGACTCAGGTGGTCAGCCCCGGCGAATACGCGGTGCGCGGCGGGCTGATCGACCTGTTCCCCATGGGCTCGCTGGTTCCCTACCGGGTCGACCTGTTTGACGACGAGGTCGACTCCATCCGCACCTTCGACCCCGACAGCCAGCGCAGCCTCTACCCGGTGCCCGAGGTAAGGCTTTTGCCTGGCCGCGAGTTCCCGATGGACGATGCCGCGCGGGCCCGCTTTCGCAGCCGCTGGCGCGAACTGCTCGAGGGCGACCCGACCAAAAGCCGCATCTACAAGGACATCGGCAACGGCGTGGCGACCGCCGGCATCGAGTACTACCTGCCGCTGTTCTTTGAGGAGACGGCCACCGTCTTCGACTACCTGGGCGCCCAGGAAGCGAGCCTGGTGCTGCATGGTGATCTGGAGCCGGCCTTCGAACGCTTTTGGCAAGACACCCGCGAGCGCTACCGCCTGGTGCAAGGCGCGCCCGATCGCCCCGCACTGCCGCCCGAGGCGCTCTTTCTCAATGCGGAGGGTTTTTACAGCCGGGCCAAGGCCTACGCACAGTGGGTGCTGCGAGGCCGTAGCCCCCACCCCAGCCCTGCCCCAGAGGGGGAGGGAGCACAAGCCGCCTTGCCACCCCCACCCAAGGAGGGAGAGGGAGGTCAAGCTGCATTGCCACCCCCTCCCCCTCTGGGGGAGGGTTGGGGTGGGGGCACGGAGTTCCAAAAGCTACCTGAGCTCTCTGTGCAGCGTGGCGCCGACGACCCGCTGCAAAAGCTCAAGACCCATCTGGCCCGCTCGCCCCACCGCGCTCTCATCCTGGCCGAAAGCGCGGGCCGGCGCGAGAGCCTGCTGGACTTTCTGCGCGCCAGCGGCGTGCAGCCGGTCGGCTTTGACAGCCTGCAGGAATTCATCGCCAGCAGCGAAAAACTGGGCATCGCCAACGCGGCCCTGGCCCAGGGCTTTGCCTGGAGCCAAGTCGGCCTGGACCTGATCACCGAGACCGAGCTCTTTGCGGCTGCTCCAGCGGCTCGCCGGCGCGGCAAACGCCAGGAGCAGGTCAGCGATGTCGAGGCGCTGATCAAAGACCTGGCCGAACTCAATGTGGGCGATCCGGTGGTGCACAGCGCCCACGGCATCGGGCGCTACCGGGGCCTGGTCAATATGGATATCGGCCAGGGCCCGAGCGAATTCCTGCATCTGGAATACGCCGACAAGGCAGTGCTCTACGTGCCGGTCAGCCAGTTGCACCAGATTGGCCGCTACACCGGCGTCAGCGCAGACGAAGCGCCGCTGCACCGCCTGGGCTCGGGCCAGTGGGAAAAAGCTCGCCGCAAGGCAGCCGAGCAGGTGCGCGATGCGGCTGCCGAACTGCTCAACATCTACGCCCGGCGCGCCGCCCGTCGGGGCCATGCCTTCCGTTACTCGCCCAAAGACTACGAGCAATTTGCCACCGACTTTGGCTTTGAGGAGACCGCCGACCAGAGCGCCGCCATCCACGCCGTGATTCAGGACATGATCAGCCCCCGGCCCATGGACCGCCTGGTCTGCGGCGATGTGGGCTTTGGCAAGACCGAGGTGGCCTTGCGTGCGGCCTTCATCGCCATGACCGGCGGCAAGCAGGTGGCGCTGCTGGCACCCACCACCTTGCTGGCCGAGCAGCACTACCAGACCCTGGTCGACCGCTTTGCCAAGTGGCCGGTCAAGGTGGCCGAGATGAGCCGCTTTCGCTCGGCCAAGGAGATCACAGCGGCCATCAAAGGCATTGCTGACGGCAGCATCGACATTGTGGTGGGCACCCACAAGCTGCTCAGCGCCGACGTGAAATTTGCGCGCCTGGGCCTGCTGATCATCGACGAGGAGCACCGCTTTGGCGTGCGCCACAAAGAGGCCATGAAGGCGCTGCGCGCCGAGGTCGATGTGCTGACCCTGACCGCCACGCCGATACCGCGTACCTTGGGCATGGCGCTCGAAGGCCTGCGCGACATGAGCGTGATCGCCACAGCGCCACAGCGGCGCCTGGCGATCAAAACCTTTGTCAGGAGCGAGTCCAACGGAGTGATCCGCGAGGCGGTGCTGCGCGAGCTCAAGCGCGGCGGCCAGGTCTACTTTTTGCACAACGAGGTCGAGACCATCCAGAACCGGCGCGAAAAGCTCGAAGTCCTGCTGCCCGAGGCGCGCATTGCGGTGGCCCACGGCCAGATGCCCGAGCGCGAGCTTGAGCGGGTGATGAAAGACTTTGTGGCCCAACGCTACAACCTGCTGCTGTGCTCGACCATCATCGAGACCGGCATTGACGTGCCCAATGCCAACACCATCGTGATGGCGCGCGCCGACAAATTCGGACTGGCCCAGTTGCACCAGCTGCGCGGACGGGTCGGCCGCAGCCACCACCAAGCGTATGCCTACCTGATGGTGCCCGATCTGGAGGGCCTGTCCAAACCTGCACAGCAGCGGCTCGACGCCATCGGCCAGATGGAAGAGCTGGGCTCCGGTTTTTACCTGGCGATGCACGACCTGGAAATTCGCGGCGCCGGCGAGGTGCTCGGCGAAAACCAGTCGGGCAATATGATGGAAGTGGGCTTTCAGCTCTACAACGAAATGCTCTCGGAGGCGGTGCGCAGCCTCAAGGCCGGCCGCGAGCCCGACCTGCTCAGCCCCTTGAGCGTGACCACCGAGATCAACCTGCACGCCCCCGCCCTGCTGCCCGACGACTATTGCGGCGACGTGCACCTGCGCCTGTCTTTCTACAAAAAGCTGGCGACGGCCAAAACCAGCGAGCAGATTGACAGTCTGCATGAAGAAATCGTCGACCGCTTTGGCAAGCTGCCGCCGCAGGGCCAGACCCTGATCGACGTGCACCGCCTGCGGGTGCTGGCTCGGCCCTATGGCGTGCTCAAGGTCGACGCCGCCCCCGGCGTGATCCACATCAGCTTCAAGAAAGACGCACCGATAGACCCGATGAGCATCATTTCGCTGGTGCAAAAAAACAAGCACATCAAGCTGGCCGGCAATGACAGGCTGCGCATAGAGCGCGCCCTGCCCGATGCGCCCATGCGCGCGCAGATGGTGCGCGATGTGCTGCGCAGCCTGGGCAAGCCGCGGCAAGAAGAAGTCGCAGCTTGAACTGTCAGCCGGGGCATGGACGATCAGGCCTAAATTAGCTAATATTAGCCAACCCAGAAGGATCCGCCATGACACCCGTCAACATGCTGCAAGCCAAGTCCAACCTATCGCGCCTGGTTGAAACCTTGGAGCAAGGTGTGGAGCGCGAAATCGTGATTGCCCGCAATGGCAAACCTGCTGCCAAATTGGTGCCGCTCAACGCTGGCCTCGCCCCCGGCCAGCGCCTGGGAATCGCCAAGGGCGCATTCAAGGTGCCCGAGGACATTGACCAGCACAACACCGAGGTAGCCGCGCTCTTTCAGGGCCGGCAGTGAACCTTCTGCTCGACACCCATGTGGCCCTGTGGGCCATCACCGACAGCCCGCGTTTGTCCGAACGCGCCAGATCCCTGGTGGCCGATCCGGCGAACACGGTCTGGGTCAGCGTGGCCAGCCTCTGGGAAATCGCCATCAAGCACAGCCTCGGGCGCGGCGACATGCCCATCACCGCTGAGCAAGGCAAGGCCTGGTTCGAGCAGTCGGGCTATCGCCTGCTGCCCATCGAGGCGCCGCATGTGCTGACGGTGGCTCAACTGCCGGCCCACCACAATGATCCCTTTGATCGCCTGCTGGTGGCCCAAGCCCTGACCGAACCGCTGCGCCTCATTACGCACGACGCCCAGGTGGCCTCTTACTCCGACACTGTGATCTTGATCTGATTGACCATGACCCCTGCCCTCCCCAAAGTCGCCCCTGGACTGGTCCTGAACGTCGCCCTGCGCCCGCGCAAGCTCAGCGACTTCAAGCTGATCGCCTTCGACATGGACTCCACGCTGATCAACATCGAATGCGTGGACGAGATTGCCGATGCGGTGGGTAAGAAGGCCGAGGTAGCGGCGATCACTGAGGCA
>JBILDR010000341.1:0-2636 GCA_044352515.1 Polaromonas sp. | reverse complement strand
CGCTGTCGGGCATTGAGACGCACGATTGCTTTACCACCACCGAGTACATGGCCATTGACCACTTTGGCCTGACCGCGCCCGGCCAGAGCTGGCAGGCGGTGGAAGAGGGCTGGATAGAGCCGGGCGGGCGCTGCCCGATCAATCCCAGCGGCGGCCTGATCGGCTGCGGCCATCCGGTGGGCGCCACCGGCTCGCGCATGCTGTTTGACGCAGCCCGCCAGGTCACGGGGCAGGCCGGTGAATGCCAGATTGAGGGCGCCAGCCGCATTCAGACGCTCAACATCGGCGGCTCGTGTGCTACCGTGGTGAGCTTTGTGGTCGAGGCCGAGGCCCGCTGATATCCCTTGATACCCAGGCGCTCAGGCCGGTCCCTGCGTGGGGCTGCCTGCAGCGTTCTGCCAGTGTCAAGCTGCAGCTGGGCACCCGAGCTCGCCCCAGGCCGCGGTTGCAGCTTACAGCGGCCGCTTGAGCCAGCTGGCCAGCTCACCGATCACGCCTTTGCGGAAGGCCATGACGCAGACCACAAAAATCACGCCCTGAGCCACCGTCACCCAGGATCCCAGGTCGGCCAGGTAGTTCTGCATGCTCACAATCACCGCCGCGCCCAGCACCGGCCCAAACAGCGTGCCCAGGCCGCCGATCAGGGTCATCAGCACCACCTCGCCGGACATCGACCAATGCACATCGGTCAGCGAGGCCAGCTGAAACACCAGCGCCTTGGTGGCACCGGCCAGGCCGGCTAAGGTGCCCGAGAGGATGAGCGCGATCAGCTTGAAGAAGCTGGTGTCATAGCCCAGGGAGAGGGCGCGCGGCTCGTTTTCGCGGATGGCCTTGAGCACCTCGCCAAAGGGCGAGCTGACGATGCGCCAGATCAGGCCAAAGCCGCCCAGGAAAATGGCCATCACCAGCAGGTACATGGCGGTGGTGCTCTTGAGGTCGATCAGCCCGAACAGCTTTCCGCGCGGCACGCCCTGTATGCCGTCCTCGCCGCCGGTAAAGGGCGCTTGCAGGCACAGAAAGTACACCAGCTGCGCCAGCGCCAGGGTGATCATGGCAAAGTAAATGCCCTGCCGCCGGATGGCCAGCATGCCGGCCAGGGTCGACAGGGCGCAGGCGCTGAGCGTGGCCAGCGCAATGGCCAGCTCAGGCTGCAGGCCCCATTGCTTGGCCGCGTGGGCCGAGACATAGCCGGCCATGCCAAAGAACATGGCGTGGCCGAAGGACAGCAGGCCCGAGAACCCGATCAGCAAATTAAAGGCGCAGGCAAACAGCGCAAAGCACATCACCTTCATCAGGAAGATGGGGTAGACCCAAAACGGCAGCACCGCAAAAGCGAGCACCATCAGGCCAAAGGCGTACCACTGGTAGCGCGATGAGCTGTCGGACGTAGAGGACTGGGTCATGATTTACTTCTCGCTGCCAAACAGCCCGGCGGGCTTGAAGAGCAGCACGATGATCATGATCAGGAAGATCACCGTGTTGGACGCTTCGGGATAGATGACCTTGGTCAGGCCCTCGACCAAGCCGAGGCCGAAGCCGGTGAGGATGGCCCCCAAGATGGAGCCCATGCCGCCAATGACCACCACCGCAAAGACCACGATGATGATGTCGGTGCCCATCAGGGGGCTGACCTGGTAGATGGGCGCTGCCATCACGCCGGCCAGCGCCGCCAGGCCCACGCCAAATCCATAGGTCAGGGTGATCATGCGCGGCACATTGATGCCAAAAGCCTGCACCAGCTCGGGCCTTTCGGTGGCCGCGCGCAGATAGGCGCCCAGCTTGGTGCGCTCGATCACGTACCAGGTCAGCAGGCAGGTGAGCAGGGACATGACGATGACCCAAGCCCGGTATTTGGGCAGGAACATGAAGCCCAGCTGGAAGCTGCCGGCAAAGATAGGCGGCACGGCATAGGGCATGCCCGAGGCGCCAAAGTGGTTCTTGAACAGGCCCTGGATGATCAGCGCCAGGCCGAAGGTCAGCAGCAGGCCATAGAGGTGGTCGAGCTTGTACAGGCGCGCCAGCATCACCCGCTCGATCAGCATGCCGGTGGCGCCGGTGATCAAGGGTGCCAGCAGCAAGGAGGCCCAGTAGCTCAGGCCCAGATGGGTCAGGCCCAGGTAGGCGGCAAAGGCGCCCAGCATGTACTGCGCGCCGTGGGTGAAGTTGATGATGTTGAGCAGGCCGAAGATCACCGCCAGCCCGAGCGAGAGCATGGCGTAGAAAGAGCCGTTGATCAGGCCGATCAGCAACTGGCCGAACAGCGCTTGTGAGGGAATGCCGAAGATCTCCATGGGCTTGTCCTTCAGCGCGCGGTGACGGGGCGAGGCTGCAACTTCATCACAGCCCCAGGTATTCGTTGAGCTGAGCCCGCTGCTCGGACAGTTGCGCAGCGGCAAACGACATCACCATCTGGCCATGTTCCATCACGTAAAAGCGATCGGCCAGTGGCTCGGCAAAGGCAAAGTTCTGCTCGACCATCACGATGGTGTAGCCCTTGGCCTTGAGGTCTCGGATCATGCGTGCCAGCGCTTGCACGATGACCGGGGCCAGGCCTTCGGAGATTTCATCGAGCAGCAGCAGCTTGGCGCCGGTGCGCAGGATGCGGGCCACCGCCAGCATTTGCTGCTCGCCGCCCG
>JBILDR010000340.1:0-2637 GCA_044352515.1 Polaromonas sp. | reverse complement strand
AGTCCCTGCCTGCGCACGATGCCTTGCAGGCCATTTACGACGACGGCGACCTGCTGGCGCGCTTTGCAGCAGCAGCTCCCGCCTTGCAGTGCGAGGCGGTGCTGGCCCATCTGCGCGCCTTGCTGGCGGCCTCCTTGGGGCACGAGGGCGGGCGTTACCTCACCGCTTATGCGCTGGTGCGTGCGCTCAAGGCCGGGCTGATCGAGGCGCAACCCGCGCTGCGCAGCGAGGCGGTCCGTCTGTTGACCATACACGGGGCCAAGGGCCTGGAGGCCGAACTGGTGCTTCTGCTCGATACCGACGCGCCGGCGCGCGCGGCCGAGAGCATGGGCGTGCTGGTCGACTGGCCGGGCCAGCATGAGCATCCTCACCGTTTTGTCTTTTTGCTCAGCGAAAGCCGCCCCCAGGCTTGCGCCCTTGACCTGCTGGCCAGCGACCTGGCGGCGCGTGAGCGCGAGGAGCTTAATGCGCTGTATGTCGCGATGACCCGGGCGCGTCAGCTGCTGGTCATTTCCGCCTGCGAGCCGCACCGTGACAGCGGCCGCAGTTGGTGGAATCGTTTGTTCGAACAGGCCTGTCAGGCCGAGGTCGACGCCGCCGCACCCGCCTCGCCCCAGGCTGCAAGCGCGACGGTGCTGCTGCCTGTGCTCCCCGATCTGCCAGACCTGAGGGCAGCAGGCGCTGAGCCCTCGCAGGGCCGGCCGGCGCTCGAGCCGCCTTCTGAGTTGGCCCGCATCGGTTTGGCCATGCACCGTCTGCTGGAGTGGGGCAGCGCGGCGGATCCACACAGGCGCATGGCTGCGCGCGAGTTTGCCTTGGACGCAGAGCAGGCGCAAAGCGCCTGCCAGGCGGCTGATCGCATCTTGCAAGGCGAGGGCGCCTGGGTTTGGCGCAGTGCGGATTTGCTGTGGCAGGGCAGCGAGGTCGAACTCGCCTACGACGGGCAGTTGATGCGGCTCGATCGCCTGGTGCAGCGCCGCGACGGCACTTGGTGGGTGCTCGACTTCAAGTCTCACGCCAGCCCGCAGACTCAGGACGAATTGCTGCTGCAGTTGCAGACCTATGCGCGCGCCGTGGCAGCTCTGCACCCGGATCAGCCTGTGAAGGCCGCTTTTTTGACCGCGCAGGGGCGCTGCATCGAGGTCGAGCTCGGCGCTGCATCGGCCAGCGCTTGATCCAGCCTTGGTCCGACGGCCGACCATAATGGCTGTTTTTCCCAATAGGCTGCGTTTGCACCATGTCCGCCGACGACAGCACATCTGAGACTAAAGCGAAGGCGCCAGGCTCCCAGGAGGTCGCCGTGATCGGCGGCGGCCCGGCCGGACTGATGGCGGCGCAGGTGCTCACCGGCGCCGGCGTGCCGGTGCGCGTGTTTGACAGCATGGCCTCGGTGGGCCGCAAATTCCTGTTGGCTGGGCGAGGCGGCCTGAACCTCAGCCACAGCGAAGCCCTGGACCGCTTTGTCGGTCGCTATGGCGACCAGGCCACGGTGGTGGCCCAGTGGCTGGCCGAGTTCGGGCCTGCACAGGTGGTGCAGTGGGCGCGCGAGCTTGGGGTGGAGACCTTCGTCGGCTCCTCTGGGCGCATTTTCCCGAGCGACTTCAAGGCCGCGCCCTTGCTGCGCGCCTGGCTGCATCGCTTGCGCCGAACGGGGCTGCAGCTGTCTATGCGTCACCGTTGGCAGGGCTGGAGCCCGCAGGGCGAGCTGCTGTTTGATACGCCCAGCGGCTCCAAGTCGGTGCCCGCCTCTGTGGTGGTCTTGGCCCTGGGTGGCGGCAGCTGGTCGCGCCTGGGTTCGGATGGTCTGTGGCAGTCCACCCTGAGGCAGGCCGGCGTGAGCTTGCAGCCCCTGATGCCGTCCAACTGCGGTTTTGACGTGGCCGGCGCGCAGGGAGCGGGTTGGTCCGAGTTTTTCCGCAGCCGCCATGCTGGCCAGCCCTTCAAGTCTGTGGCGCTGTCCTTCACCGATTCGCAAGGGCGCAGTTTTTCCCGCCCTGGTGAATTTGTGGCCACCGAGACAGGCGTCGAAGGCAGTCTGATTTATGCCGCTTCTGCGCTCTTGCGCGATGAGATCGCGCGCCATGGCCAGGCCACCTTCCATTTGGACTTGTTGCCCGATCACTCGGCCCAGCAGGTACTGGCCGAGGTGGCGCGGCCACGCGGCTCGCGCTCGCTGGCCTCGCACCTCAAGGGTAGGCTGAACCTGGCCGGCATCAAATCGGCGTTGCTGCACGAGCTGTTGGCAGCGCAGGACTGGCAGGACGCCGCCCGGCTGGCCGCGGCCATCAAGGCCCTGCCAATCATCTTGCGCGCTGCCCGCCCGCTGGAAGAAGCCATCAGCAGCGCTGGCGGCGTGAGTTTGGGCGCAGGTGTCGATGAGCAGCTGCGCCTGCGCGCCGCCATCCCTGCGAGCCAGGCGGTTTTTTGCGCTGGCGAAATGCTGGACTGGGAAGCGCCGACCGGCGGCTACCTTCTGACCGCCTGCCTGGCCAGCGGCTGGGTGGCCGGCCATAGTGCTTTGGCGCAGTGGCGCGTGCAGAGCGGCGTAGAGACAGCCCTGGGTCATTGAGTCAATCCGGACAGATCCCTGGCGGTCAAGATCTGCCCTGGAGTTGCGGTCTCATGCTTTGAAGCCCG
>JBILDR010000019.1:0-29500 GCA_044352515.1 Polaromonas sp. | reverse complement strand
CCTGGGTCAGGGCCCGATCGAGGCGGGCGGCAGAATGGCCGTCGAGCACAGCCGCAAGCACCGTCAGCGCCAGCGCGTCGCGGCTGGGCCCGGGCGGCAGGCTGTCCTGGGCCATGGCCTGGGCGTCTACCTGGGGCACCTTGAACATCAGGCTTAAATAGGGCTGCGAGCTGCGGGCACGGTGCTCAATGCGCCGCGGCCCGGTCTGCGGTGGCTCCAGCCTGGGCTTGCGCTCGGGCAGGGCACGCGGCGCAATCGCACCGTAGTACTGCTCGGCCCACTGCCGCACCTGCTGCACATCCACATCGCCGGCCACCACCACAGCGGCATTGGCCGGCACATACCAGCGCTGGTAGAAGTCGCGCACGTCCTGCGGCGTCATGGCGTCGAGGTCGTTCATCCAGCCAATGATGGGCCGCCGGTAGGGCGAGGCGGAGAACATCACCGCCCGCGCCATCTCGTAGAGCTGGCTGCGCGGCGATTCATCCACCCGCTGGCGCCGCTCTTCCTTGATCACCTCAATCTCGCGGCGAAATTCATCGTCGACCCAAGTGTTGCGCTCAAAGCGCTCGGCCTCTAGCTGCATCACCTCGCGCAGACGCGCGGCTGGGATCTGCTGGTGGTAGGCGGTGGCGTCGCGGCTGGTGAAGGCGTTGTCACGGCCACCGAGCGCGGCGATGCGCTTGGAATACTCGCCCGGGCCTAGGCTGGGCGTGCCCTTGAACATCATGTGCTCGACCACATGGGCTACGCCAGACGTGCCATCGACCTCATCAATGGCGCCCACCCGCAGCCAGACCATGTGCACCGCTGTCGGCGCGCGCCGGTCGACCTTGACCAGCACCGTCATGCCATTGGCCAGCGTAAAGCGCTCGACCTCGGCCGCGGCGGTCTGCGAAGAAGCAGCCGTCTGCGCCGCTGCGGCCGCTTTGACCGGGGCGGCGGGCTGAGCTTGCGCCGTCGCGAGCAGCAGCGCCAAGGCAGAGCCACACAGCCCCGTTTTTAAAAATACATGCATGAACCGACCTTTCACAGCAGCTCCCATCCATCGCCAAGCGCGTTCCATAGAATAGGGCCAGTGCAATAGACCTGCTCCATGTTCAGTTTTTTCAAGAAGCTCATCTCACCCGCCTCGGCAAAGGCAGAACCGCCTGCCCCGATCGAGCCGCAGCAGGCCGCACCGCGAGAGACCCCGGCCGATCTGCACGCCCCTGCCGCCAAAGACCTGGGGGCCAGTGCGCCCCCACCGCAGCGCCAGGGCTGGCTGGCTAAGCTGCGCAGCGGACTGCGCAAGACCGGCAGCAGCATCGCCAGTGTATTTGTTGGCAGCCGCATCGACGACGAACTTTACGAAGAGCTCGAAACTGCCCTGCTCATGGCCGACACCGGGGTGGCGGCCACCGAGCATTTACTGGGCGATCTCAAGCGCCGGGTGCGCGAGCAGGCGGTCAGTGACCCAGCGGCCATGAAGGCCTTGCTGGTCGAGGCCTTGACGCAGTTGCTCGAGCCGCTTGAGCGCGGCCTGCTCATCGGCCAGCAGCAACCGACGGTGATCATGGTGGCTGGCGTCAATGGCGCGGGCAAAACCACCTCAATCGGCAAACTCACCCACCACCTGGCCGAAGAAGGCGCTTCGGTGCTGCTGGCAGCCGCGGACACCTTCCGCGCTGCGGCGCGCGAGCAGCTCATGGTCTGGGCCGAGCGCAGCGCGGTCGACATCGTCAGCCAGGAAGGCGGCGATCCAGCGGCGGTCAGCTTTGACGCGGTCAGTGCCGGCAAGGCGCGCGGCAAAGACGTGGTGCTGGTCGATACCGCTGGTCGTCTACCGACCCAGTTGCACCTGATGGAAGAGCTCAAGAAGATCAAGCGTGTGATCGCCAAGGCCGATGCCCAGGCGCCGCACGAGGTCTTGCTGGTGATCGATGGCAACACCGGCCAGAACGCGCTGGCTCAGGTCAAGGCCTTCGACGAGGCGCTCGGTCTGACCGGCCTGATCGTCACCAAGCTCGATGGCACCGCCAAGGGCGGCGTACTGGCCGCCATCGCCCTGTGGGCGCGCGAACGCAGCCAAAATGCACAGGACAAGCGGCCTCTCTCGGTGTACTTCGTCGGCGTGGGCGAAAAACTCGAGGACCTCGAGACCTTCAAGGCGCGCGAATTCGCCCAGGCGCTGCTGGGCTAAAGCTCAAACGGCGGGCGGGTCATTGCGGGTTCATTGCCTGCCAGCGCAGCCAGTCAGCCGGCCGGTCCATGTCCCAAAGCGTGGGCATCTCGCTGTAGCGCAGGCCCAGGCGCTGCAGCCGCTCTCGGGTCTGAGCCATCACCTGCGCGGTGCTCCATGCGATGTCCTCAAACAGCTCAGGCACCGGCCGGCGCAGGCCGACCAGCACGTAGCCGCCGTCTTCGGCCGGGGTGAACACCGCCTCGTCGCCGGCCAGTAAGCGCCGAGCCGCCTCCCGCAAATGCGCCGCGTCCAGCACCGGACAGTCGGTGCCGATCAGTAAAAGCGGCGCCGGACTGCGGGCGCAATGATGGACAAAGGCCGCATGCATACGAGCGCCGATATCACCTGCCGGCTGGGCACGGATAGGGCTGCCCTGGACCTGCGCCAAGGCCTTGAAAAACCGATGCCCGACCGGGTCACACCACAACTCAAGGCGCAAGCCGGCACGCTGTACTGTTTGCAAAGTGCGCAGCACCAGCTGCCGGTGCACCCTGGCCGCGCCGGCCGCCCCCAGGTTCGGTGCCAGACGGGTCTTGGCATGGCCAGCCACCGGAGCCTTGGCCAGCACCGCCACGCTGACACCAGGGCTAGGGAGCTCAGCGTGATCGGGGTCGGTAGCCATAACGCAGAGCCAGGGCGTCGGGATCGGCGCCAAAAAAATACGCCGCCCGCAAGCGCCACATCAGCCAGATGGTGGGCCAGATGCCGTGGCGCAACCAGCGCCGCGCCGAGGTGATCACCGGCGGACGCAGGCACACAGGCCGACCCAGGGCTTTGAGCTTGCGCGACAAGGCAATGTCCTCCATCAGCGCGATATCAGGAAAACCGCCAAGCTGCTCAAACACCTCCCGGCGCACGAACATCGCCTGATCGCCGGTGGCAATGCCGCTCAGGCGCGAGCGCAAATTCATCATGAAGCCGACCAGGGCCAGCAACCAGTGCGGATCGTCGATGCGCACATCGAAGCGGCCCCAGAGGCTGCCTGCGGGCAGTTGCTCAAGCTCTTGCCAGGCCTGCGCAGGCAGTCGCGTATCGGCGTGCACAAAAAGCAGCCACTGGCCGCGGGCCACCGCTGCGCCTGCGTTCATCTGCACAGCGCGGCCCCGGGGGGCAGACAAGGCCAGGTCGGCCCATTGCTGCGCCAGCGCGAGGCTGGCGTCACTGCTGCCACCATCGACCACGATCAGTTCCACCCCCGGCCTGGATACCAAGGCCTGCAGGGCCGACTCCAGGGCGGGTCCCTCGTCGAGAACCGGCACGATCAGGCTCAGCCAGGGCGGATCTACTTGCATGACAACATTGTCGACGCCCGCGCGCCGCCTTAAGGCGCGGCACAGCATGCGCCATGACCCTTTTTGTGGCCCAGGCAATGCATGGCCAGCGGGCCGCCTGCCTATACTGGTTGCCGCCTTCCCCAATTGCCCCAGCCATGAACGACCCACTGTCCGCGCCTGAACGCCGTGTCGACCTGCTGCTGGCCCATTACGGCCTGAGCCATCAGCACCCCCGCAATGAGGCCATCCATATGCTGGCCATCCCAGTGATCATGCTCAGCCTGATCGGTCTGCTCTATGCAGCCCATCCCTGGCTGGCCTTGGGCTTCGTCGGTGCCAGCATGATCTACTACCTGCGGCTGTCGCTGAGCTATCTGCTCGTGATGGCCTTGGTGTCGGGGTTGATGCTGGCTGCGGTGCACGCCATGGGCGATCAGCGCCTGGGCCTGTGCACCACGCTCTTTGTCGGTGGGTGGCTGGCCCAGTTTGTGGGTCACAAGATCGAGGGGCGAAAACCTTCTTTTTTTGAAGACATCCAGTACCTTTGGATCGGACCTTTGTTTGTGCTGAGCCGGCTGGCGGTGCGCCGGGCGCGGCCCAAGTAAGGCACGTTGACATGCAAATCATTGATTTTTTGGTCGGGGCGGTGCTGGCGCTTGTGCGCTTTTTCTTGCGCCTGCTCGGCCTGATGCTGGCCCTGGTCCTGGCGATTTTCATACTGGGTTTCATACTGATCTGGACCCTGTTGCGCCTGCTCAGCGGCCGCAGACCTGTTGTCAATGTTAGCGCACACTTTTCTAGGGTGCGCACCTTCACCGATCTGGGCCAGGCGATGAACAGGCGCCGTTCCAGGAGCACCGGCGAGGCGGTCGAAGCTCAGCCCCTGCTGCGGCGCCAGAGCGGCGATGTGCAGGACGTGCAGGCCCGCGACCTGCCGCCTGAGCGCGGGCCGGACGGCCGCTGAGCAGCCAGACCCCAGGCCCCGAGAGCTTGTTAGCACTCGAGCTTAGAGAGTGCTAAAATCAAGCCATCGCAAGAAAGGAGCCTCTCATGACAAGTCTGTCTGTGAACCCCGGCGCCCTGGCGGTCTCTAAGTCCTGGGCCAGCGCCAGTCTTTTGCCGCCACTGGGCAATCTGGAAGCCTACATCAGCGCGGTGGGCCGTCTGCCCATGCTGACCTTGGAAGAAGAACAGGAATGCGCCCGGCGGCTGCGCGATCAAAACGACCTGGAAGCAGCCAGCCGACTGGTGCTGTCGCATCTGCGCTTGGTGGTGTCGGTGTCCCGCAAATACCTGGGCTATGGCCTGCCGCACGGCGACCTGATTCAGGAAGGCAATATCGGCCTGATGAAGGCGGTCAAACGCTTTGATCCGGACCAGGGCGTGCGCCTGGTCAGCTACGCCCTGCACTGGATCAAGGCGGAGATCCACGAGTACATCCTGAAGAACTGGCGCATGGTCAAGATGGCCACCACCAAGGCCCAGCGCAAGCTGTTCTTCAACCTGCGCTCGATGAAGCAAGGCTTCAAGGACGATGCCGATGTGGCCACCCACCGCGACACGCTCAGCCAGGAGCAGATCGATTCAATGGCGCGCACCTTGAAGGTCAAGCGCGAGGAAGTGATCGAGATGGAGCAGCGCATGGCCGGCGGCGATGTGTTGCTCGACCCCAGCCCAAGCGAGGATGGGCAGGAGGCTTTCGGCCCGATCTCCTACCTGGCCGACGCCAGCCATGAGCCGACCGCGCTGATCGAGTCGCACCAGAGGGACCGCCTGGCCAGCGACGGTATTGCGGCTGCCCTGGAGGAACTCGATCCGCGCTCGCGCCGCATCGTGCAGGAGCGCTGGCTCAAGGTCAATGACGACGGTTCGGGCGGCATGACACTGCACGAACTGGCTGCCGAATACCAAGTCAGCGCTGAGCGTATCCGCCAGATCGAAGTGGCGGCCATGAAGAAAATGCGCAAGACGTTGGCGGCCTACGCCTGAAGACTGCAATTGGCTGACGCGACAACCCGGCTGCGGCCGGGTTTTTCATGAGCGGGCTTGGGTCGGGTCACTATTACACTGCCAGGCTGATCCCTGACCCTCATTGAGCTGTCCTATGAATATTTTTAAACGCCGCCGCCTTTTCCTCTGGGCCCTGTGTGTAGGGTCAGCCAGCATGGTGCAGGCGCAGACTTGGCCCAACAAACCGGTACGGCTGGTGGTGGGCTTTCCGGCCGGCTCCAGCCCCGACCTGAGCGCTCGGCTGCTGGCCGAGCCCCTGTCTAAAGCCCTGGGCCAGCCCGTGATCGTCGACAACAAGGTCGGCGCCGGCGGCAACATCGCAGCCGATGCGGTGGCCAAAGCCACCGACGGCCATACCCTGGGCCTGATGATCAACGGCAATATGACGATTGCCGGCCTGCTCAACCCCAAGCTCAGCTATGACCCGCTCAAGGACCTGGCACCGGTCAGCCTGGTCGGCACCGCCCCGCTGGTACTGACTGTGCCGGCCGATGCACCAGGCACCGACGCGGCGCAGTGGCTGGCGCAGATGCGCAGCAGCGGCGCGCAGGCCAACTACGGCTCTCCGGGCATAGGCACGGTGGGGCATCTGGGCATGGAGTTGCTCAAGGCCCGCACCGGCATCGCCCCGGTGCATGTGCCCTACCCGGGCAACCCGCAGGTGATCACCGCCCTTCTGGGCGGGCAAATACAGGCGGCCTTGCTGCCGCCGGCCCTGGCGGCCGCACAGGCGCGCAACGGCAAGCTGCGCATCCTGGGCAGCACCAGCAGTGGCCGCAGCATCCTGACCCCAGACCTGCCCAGCCTGAGCGAGGCTGGCGTCAAAGACTTCCAGCTCGAAATTTGGAATGCGGTGGCCGCACCAGCATCCATGCCGGCGGCCCAGGTGAGCCGACTGAGCGCCATCATCAGCGAGATCGTTCGCTCAAACGAGATCCGCGCCAAGATCTTCCAGCAAGGCTGGCAGGCGGTGGGCTCGGCGCCCGAGGGCCTGAAAAACCGCATCGCGGCCGACACGCAGGCGCTGGGGCGCATCATCAAGGATCAGAACATACAGCCCTGAGGCGCCCCGCTGTGGCGGCCTGCGGCCTTCAGCGCAGCAGGATTTTCAAGTCTTCTGCAATTGCCGCCGCGCTCATGCTCTGGCGCACATAGAGCCGTACCCGGCCCTGGGTATCGAAGACATAGCTGCCTGCCGAATGGTCCAGGGTATAGCTGGTGGGCGTCTTACCCTCGTTTTTCTTGTAGAAAATCTTGAAGTGACGGGCCAGCTCGGGCAATTGTTCAAGGCTGGGTCGCAGCCCTAGGAAGCCAGCGTCAAAATTGGCGATGTAGGCCTTGAGAATTTCAGCACTGTCGCGCTCCGGATCGAGCGTGATGAACAGCGCCTGCAGCTTGTCGCCATCCTTGCCCAGCATTTGCTTGACTTCTACCAACTGCGCCATCGCGGTGGGGCAGACATCGGGACACTGGGTGAAACCGAAAAACACCACCACCACCTTACCCCGGAAATCGGCGAGGGTACGCTCCTGACCGTTGTGGTCGGTGAGCCTGAAATCGCGCGCGTAATCAGCCCCGGTGACGTCGATGCTGCGAAAGTCGGGCTTGCCCGGCGAACAGGCGACGAGAGCAGCGGCAGCAAGCAAGGCTGCACGGCGGGAAATCAGCGGGCCCATGGGATGTAGTGGTCGATCAAAAAGGCCGCGAACAGCAGCGAGAGGTGGATCAGCGAAAACCGGAAGGTGCGCCGCGCCAGGCCGTCGGAGTACTGGCGCCACAGCGCCCAGCCGTAGGCGCAGAAAATCAGGCTGAGTACCGTCGCCGCAAACAGATAGAACCAGCCACTCATGCGAAATACGAAAGGCATCAGGCAAGCGGCAAACAGCACCACGGTGTAGAGCAGGATTTGCAGGCGGGTGAATTCATTGCCATGGGTCACCGGCAGCATGGGCAAGCCGGACTTGCGATAGTCTTCCACCCGATAAAGCGCCAGTGCCCAGAAATGCGGCGGCGTCCACAGGAAGATGATGAGGAAAAGGATCAGCGCCTCTGGTCCCACCTCGCCAGTCATCGCAGCCCAGCCCAGCACCGGCGGCATCGCTCCGGAGGCGCCACCGATCACGATGTTCTGCGGCGTCAAGGGCTTGAGCACCACGGTGTAGATCACCGCATAGCCCACAAAGGTGGCAAAGGTCAGCCACATGGTCAAGGGATTGACCCAGACATAAAGCACCACCGATCCGAGCACGCACAGGACCGCGGAGAACACCAGCGTTTGCGTGTTGCTCAGCTCGCCCTTGGCAGTAGGCCGCCAGGCGGTGCGCCGCATGCGCGCATCAATGTGCTGCTCCACGATGCAGTTGAAGGCTGCGGCCGCGCCGGCCACCAGCCAAATGCCGCCGCAGGCGATCAGCGCCAGCCTGATATCGGCCCAAGCCGGTGCGCCCGGCACGGCCAGCACCATGCCAATCAGGGCGCAAAACACGATGAGTTGCACCACCCGGGGCTTGGTCAGCGCGTAGAACTGAGACCAACGCGAGGCGGCCGAAAGGGCTGCGGGAGATGAAGCGTCGGAAGAGCTCATGAGGACGGAGCAGGGGTAAGGGGACGCAGACGAGCGCTGGCTGCGCTGCGCGATTGACAGATGGTAGCGCTCAGGACGATGACCAGCGCCGCAGCGCCGCCCGTATGGGCCAGCGCCGCCACCAGGGGCCAGCCCAACACCACATTGCTCAGACCGCTGAAAAACTGCCAGGCCACCAAGGCCAACACCCAGTGGCCCAGGCGCCGGCTGGCCGGATCACGGGCCAGCAGTCCCGCCAGGACCAGTAGAACCAACATCACCACATAAGCGGCGAGCCGATGGGCATAGTGGATGGCCGTCAGGGCTGCAAAGCTGATGTGCCCACCATCGCCGGCCGCGCCCAACTCCCGCCACAAGGTAAAGCCCTGCCGGAAATCCATGGGCGGCCAGACCGAACCTTGGCAGGACGGGAATTCGGTGCAGGCCAGCACCGCGTAGTTGGTACTGACCCAGCCGCCTAGGGCAATCTGCAGCCACAACATGACAAAGGCCAGCAACAGGACTCGGCGCACGGGCACGGGCAAGACCATCATCTGCGTCTGTCCACCAGCCAGGGCGTAGCGGCTGGCCTGCGCCTGCAGCAAGGCCAGCAGCCCCATGCCGCCGAGCAGATGCAAGGTGACGATGGCGGGAAACAGCTTCATCGTCACGGTGAGCGCCCCAAAAGCGCCTTGCACACAAACCCACAGCAGGGTCAGCGCTGGCCACCAGGGCGACAGAGGTATCGCTGCTGCGCCGCTGCGCTTGCGCACAGCCCATGCGGTGGCCACGGCCAGGGTCAGGATCAGCACCCCCACGCCTGTGGCCAGATAGCGATGCACCATCTCGATCCAGGCCTTGCCGTGGGTGACCGGCCCTGTAGGCATGGCGGCCTGCGCCTGCGCAATCTCTGCGCGCGCGCCCAGCGGGCTGGCGCTGCCGTAGCATCCTGGCCAGTCTGGACAGCCTAGGCCCGAGTCGCTCAGCCGGGTAAAAGCGCCGAACAGCACCAGATCAAAAGTCAAAAACAAGGTCAGCAAAGTCAGCGTGCGCAAGCGCTGCGCAGGTGCGCTAGAGCGTCCCCGCAACCAGACCCAGGCCAGCGGGCCCAGGGCCAGGCACAGCCCGGTGAGCATGAGGCGCAGCGTGGGTCCGAAGTCGTAGAGGGTGGTCTCAGGCATGGCTGGGCTCTATCGTCCGGGCTGGTCCCAGCTGTTGGAGGCGCGCAGCAAGCGCTCCAGGTCGCGTTTGACCTTGCCGGCAGACTCCACCGAGAGCTCAGGGGGAAAGCGCATCATCCAGTGGCCCATCGGGTCGACCAGATACAAGTGATCGGGCAGCTGCCTTCCGGCCGCGGGGAGCAGCCAGGCACTCAGGGCCTCAGGGGCCACACGCAGCACGGTCGCCCCCTGCATGGCCGTCTGCAGTACGGGGTCCACCGGCGCCTCGTCGCTGATCAGCCAGACCCGGTCTAGCCTGTCCTTTTCACGACCGATGGACTCGCGCAACTGGCGCTGCAGGTAGAGCAGGTTCTGGCAGCTCGCCTCGCAGGCGCCGCCGGCGACGGCCAGCAGCAGCCACTGGCCCTTGAGGCCCGGCAAGGGCTGCACCTGACCCTGCAGGCTGCGGCCGTCCACCGCCGGCAGCGGGCGCTGCGGGTCGATCAGCTCACCAAAGTTGCGCCGCCCCTCAGGCCGAATGACATAGTAGGTCAGGTAGGACGCGATCACCGGTGAGGCGCAGACCAGCAAGATCAGCAACATGCGCCATCGTCCTGCGCCAGCGGCCGCTCCGCTGGCCCGCTCAGGCGAGGGCAACTCGTGCACCGTCAGGCCCAGGGGCTGGTCCTGCGAGGAAGGGGGGGGCAAAGGAGCCGGGGAAGACATGATCAAAGCCTATTCTTGCGACGGCGCGGAGCGATCCACTGAAACCAGATGTACAGAACCACCAACAAGCCCGACAGGCAGAACCACTGGAAGGCATAGCCATGGTGCTTATCGACTCCCAGCTGGGGCGCGTCCCAGGAGCGCGTCAGCCCCTCGCTGGGCGGCCCGGTCTGGATCACCAGCGCATCGAGCAAAGGCAAGCCTGTTTCGGAACGGAATTGGGCGATGTCGAGATTTTGCCGTATCAGCCCCGGCACGTCGGGCTCGAGCTGATATAGCTTGCCTGGCGCCAGGGCCAAACGGCCGCTGATCTGAACCGGCCCTTCGGGTGTCTGCACCGACGCCAGTCGCTGCCTGTCTATGAAGTCGCGCCCGATCCAACCACGCTGCACCAGCACCGCCTGGCTGCTGCCTTGCAACTGCAAAGGCGTGATCACCCAAAACCCGGCACGCCCGCCCATGGGCCGGTTGTCCAGGTAAACGGTGCGCTCGGCCAGCCAGCGACCTTGCAGCTGCACCGACCGGTGCAACTGCAAGGCCAGTTCGGTCTGGGCCAGCAAAGCCGCCTGATCGAGTGCCGGCTCGCGCGTGCGCGCCTCTATGGCCGCAGCCAGGCCCAGCTTATAGTCAGCCCGGTTCATCTGCCAACGGCCGAGCGAAAAGGTCAGGCCTATCATGGCCCAGGTGGCCAAAGTCAACAGCCACCAGCGGCCGCTGCGCAGCCGCGGCGAGCCTTCGGGATCGACGGGCTTCATAGTCGG
Source organism: Polaromonas sp. (assembly GCA_044352515.1). GTDB lineage: Bacteria > Pseudomonadota > Gammaproteobacteria > Burkholderiales > Burkholderiaceae_C > Polaromonas. The sequence goes on along the minus strand of JBILDR010000019.1, from coordinate 18,782 downwards.
ATAATTGTGCTCATGTCGTATCTCATCGGTCTGGCCTTTGTGGCCATCCTCGGCGCCTTGGCCAGTGCCCTGTATTTCATGCTCAAGGGCGGCCACAGGGGCGCCAAAACCAATCACATGGCCCGCGCGCTGGCGTTCCGGGTGGGATTTTCCATCCTGCTCTTCCTGTGCGTCCTGCTGGCCTGGAAGCTGGGCTACATCCGCCCGACCGGGCTGCCGCTGGGCAACTAGAGCCCCCAGCTGAAACAAAAAAGCCGCTGAACGCGCAGCGGCTCATGCCAGATGCGGCCTGGCTCTTGCTCAGCTGGTACAAGACCAGCCGAGAAAGCGGCCGTCACAACCAATAGACCAGGATGTACAGGCCCAGCCAAACCACGTCCACAAAGTGCCAGTACCAGGCCGCCCCCTCAAAACCAAAGTGGCGCTCGGCCGTGAAGTGGCCCTTTTGCAAGCGCAGGGTGATGAACAAAAGCATCAGCATGCCGACAAACACATGAAAGCCGTGAAAACCGGTCAGCATGTAGAAGGTCGAACCATAAACGCCCGAGGTCAGCTTGAGGTTCAGATCTCTGTACAGGTGCATGTACTCATAGCCCTGCACGCCCAGGAAGATCACGCCCAGCAGCACAGTGATCCACATGTAGCTGATGGTCTTTGCCCGGTGGCCCTCACGCAGCGCATGGTGAGCAATGGTCAGCGTCACGCCCGAGGTCAAGAGCAAGGCGGTGTTGATGGTGGGCAGCCAGAAGGGGCCGACCGTGGTGAAAGGTTCGACGATACCGGCCGGCGAAGCAGTGGCACCGGCTTGGATTGAGGGCCAGATCGCACGAAAGTCAGGCCAGAGCAGGGCGTTTTCCAGACTGCCGAGCGCGGGCACTGAGTGAGCACGGGCCCACCAGAGCGCAGAGAAGAAGGCGCCGAAGAACATCACTTCCGAGAAGATGAACCAGCTCATGCTCCAGCGGAAAGAGGCGTCAATGCGGTCGCTGTACAGGCCACCCTCACTCTCGGCCACCGCATCGCGGAACCACTGATAGAGCACGCCCAGCCACCACAAAAGACCGAACAGCAGGCTATAAGCTCCCCAGCCAGCACCGTTGATCCACTGGCCTGCGCCCAGGATCACAAAAAACAGGCCGATGGCGGCCATCACCGGATGGCGCGACGGGGCAGGCACGTAGTAGTAAGGCGTGGTGCCGTGTGTGGCTGAAGACATGCTCTTTCCTCTTGGACTCAAAAACGCTGCAAAAAAACCTAGGCGTTCCGGGGCGACCGGCTACGCATTAACTTGGCACGATCCAATGGACCAGGGCGACCAGGGCGCCCACGAATACAAAAACACCGACCAACCCAGCCGTCAGCACTTGCAGGGGCTTGAGTTGCTGCACATCGTGCTCCAACCCTTGCCGTCCGCGCAGGCCCAGAAAAGACCAGGCAATTGCCTTCACGGTACCCATCAAGCGGGCCGCGCTCATACCCCCGCGGGCCGCGCCAGGGCGACCGAAGCAGATTTATCCAGACCACCTTGGGGCGCCGCCGGCGTCTTACCACCGACTTCAAAGAAGGTATAGGACAAGGTGATGGTAGTCACGTCCTTGGGCAACTTGGGATCAATCACAAAAGCCACCGGCCACTGCTTTTTCTCGCCAGGCGACAAGGTGTACTGGTTGAAGCAAAAGCACTCGAGCTTGTTGAAATGGGGCGATGCCTGACGCGGCGCATAACTCGGAATGGCCTGCGCCGCCATGGTGCGGTTTTGGATATTCTGAAACTCGTACATCACCGTGGTGAGTTCGCCGGGGCGCACCTGGAGCGAACGTACCGCAGGCTTGAAGTCCCAGGGGCCACGCGCATTGGCGTCAAACTCCACCGTGATGGTGCGCGAGGTATCGATCTGGGTGTTGGCGGTCTGCGAGGAAGTGACGCCGGGAATCAGCTTGTCGCTCAGAGCCAAAACATTGATGCCGGTCATCTCGCAAATCGCGATGTACAGCGGCACCAAGGCATAGCCAAAGCCAAACATGCCCAGCGCGATCACGCACAGCTTGCCGAGCATACGCAGATTTTCGCGCCGAGCCGTCATCTGTGCCGTCTTTCTCGTGTTCTCAACCGCCAAGCAAGACCATGCGCACCATGAAACCGAGTAAAAACACGAGCGCCACCGTCGCCAGGATCCAGCCCAGGCGTCGGTTGCTCTTGTCTTGCTGCGGTGTCATTGAGCAGATCAGCCAATCACCCGGGTGGCGGTGGCGTCCAGCTTGGGCGGGGTTTCAAAGGTGTGGAAGGGTGCCGGCGAAGGCACTTCCCACTCCAGCCCTTCGGCCGCTTCCCAAGGCTTGGCTGGCGCCTTTTCACCGATGCCGCGCATGGTCGGCCAGACGATGAAGAGGAAGAAGTAAACCTGAGCGATACCGAAAGCGAAAGCACCAACCGAGGCCCACATATTGAAGTCGGCAAACTGCATCGGGTAGTCGGCATAGCGACGCGGCATGCCGGCCAGGCCCAGGAAGTGCATCGGGAAGAAGGTCACGTTGAAAGAGATCAGCGACCACCAGAAGTGGATCTTGCCGCGCGTCTCGCTGTACATCACACCGGTCCACTTGGGCACCCAGTAATAAAAACCAGCGAACATGGCGTACAAGGAGCCAGCCACCAACACGTAGTGGAAGTGGGCCACCACGTAGTAACCGTCTTGCAACTGGGTATCGACAGGCGCGATCGAAAGGATCAAACCGGTAAAGCCGCCCATGGTGAACACGAAGAGGAAGCCGACGGCAAACAGCATCGGGGTCTCGAAGGTCATCGATCCCTTCCACATGGTCGCAATCCAGTTGAACACCTTCACCCCGGTCGGAACCGCAATCAGCATGGTCGCATACATGAAAAACAGCTGGCCGGTCACCGGCATGCCGGTGGTGAACATGTGGTGAGCCCAGACGATGAAGCTCAAGATGGCGATCGAGCCGGTCGCGTAGACCATGGAGGCGTAGCCAAACAGGCGCTTGCGGGAAAAGGCCGGAATGATGTGGCTGACGATGCCGAAGGCCGGCAAGATCATGATGTAGACCTCGGGGTGGCCGAAGAACCAGAAGATATGCTGGTACATCACCGGATCGCCACCGCCGGCGGGGTTGAAGAAGCTGGTACCAAAGTGACGGTCAGTCAGCGTCATGGTGATGGCACCGGCGAGCACGGGCATCACGGCGATCAGCAGATAAGCGGTGATCAGCCAGGTCCAGACAAACATCGGCATCTTCATCAGCGTCATGCCAGGAGCGCGCATGTTCAGGATGGTCACGATGATGTTGATCGAGCCCATGATGGACGAGGCGCCCAGGATGTGCAGCGCAAAGATGCCGGCATCCATGGACGGGCCCATCTGCAGGGTCAGCGGAGCGTACAGCGTCCAGCCCGCTGCCGGTGCGCCACCGGGCATGAAGAAGGAGCCGGCGAGCATCAGCGCGGCCGGGATCATCAGCCAGAAGCTGAAGTTGTTCATGCGGGCAAAAGCCATGTCAGCCGCGCCGATCTGCAGCGGGATCATCCAGTTCGCAAAGCCCACAAAGGCCGGCATGATGGCGCCGAACACCATGATCAGGCCATGCATGGTGGTGAGTTGGTTGAACAACTCCGGATTGACCACCTGCAGACCGGGCTGGAACAGCTCGGCGCGGATGATCAGCGCCAGCACGCCACCGATCATCAGCATGGCGAAGGCAAACAGCAGGTACAGCGTACCGATGTCCTTGTGATTGGTGGCAAACACCCACCGGCGCCAGCCGGTCGGTGCATGATGGTCATGGTCGTGATCGTGTGCGTGGTGATCGATAACTGCACTCATGGCTCTACCCTTTTTGTTGGACTCGTACGACTCTGGTAATCACTTGCGTGCGGCCTGAACCTGCGCCGGCTGCACCAGCTGCGCGGTCTTGTTGGACCAGCTGTTCTTGGCATAGGTGATGACGGCCGCGATTTCGGTGTCGCTCAACTGCTTCCAGGCTGGCATGGACCCACCGGCTGCGCCGTTGAGCAAGATGTTGACCGTCTTGAGGTGGTCGGCATCGAGCACGATGGCTGAGCCGTCCAGCGCCTTGATCGGGCCGGCACCCTTGCCGCTGGCCTGATGGCAAGAGGCGCAGTTGGCCGCATAAACTTTCTCGCCGCGGGCGACCAGGTCGGCCTGCTGCCAAACCTTGCTGGGGTCGTCTGCCAAGGCCGCAGCTTCCTTCAGACGCTCCTTGGTCCAAGCCGAGTACTGCTCCGCTGTCACCACTTTCACATGGATGGGCATGTAAGCATGCTCCTTGCCACACAATTCCTGGCACTGTCCATAGAAGTCGCCAGTCTTTTCAGCGCGGAACCAAGTGTCCCGCACGAAGCCGGGGATGGCGTCTTGCTTGATGCCGAACTGCGGCACCGCGAAGGCGTGAATCACATCGTTGGCGGTGGTGATGATGCGGATTTTCTGATTGACCGGCACCACCAGCGGCTTGTCGACCTTGAGCAGGTAATCGCTGACGATTTCGCCCTTCTTGGGACCGCCCGCATTGGACAAGGCACGGTGGCCGGCATCCAGGGTGGACACGAAAGCGATGCCCTCGCCCTCGCCTTTGATGTATTCATAGCCCCATTTCCACTGAATGCCGGTGGCCTTGATCGTCAGATCGGCATTGGAGGTGTCTTTCTGGGCCACCAGCAGCTTGGTGGCCATGAGGGCCATGCCGATGACGATGATGAAAGGGACCACGGTCCAGGCGATCTCGACGGCCGTGGACTCATGAAAGTTGGCCGGCTTGTGGCCCACCGATTTGCGGTGCTTCCAGATGGAGTAGAACATGACGCCAAAAACGGCGATGAAAATCACCAGGCAGATGATCATCATGGCCCAGTGCAGCCAGTTTTGCTCAGCCGCCAGGCGTGTGGCGGGCTCGGGCAGGTTGAGCTGGAAGGGCTGCGGACCGCCCGGGAGGTTGTAAGTGCTTGCCGATGCGGCGCTGGTCAGACCTGCGCCGGCCAAAGCGATCCAGGTCGATGCCTTGGACATCAGATTCAGCGCTGAGGGAATGAGCGCCTTGGCGCTTGGCCTGCCGGGGCCCTGAATAAAGTTCATCGTCATTGCTTTTAGAGAGTGATCAACCGCCAAAAAAACTTGCTGATTATAAGCAGTGCGAGAGCGCGCACCACCAAAGACTGCAAGTTTGGTGTCAGATGTTGAGCATCAAGCCCCGCGCAGGGCCAGCCTCATTTCGCGGGCCAAAACAGGGCGCAATTGCGGCTGCAAATGACGCCCCACCACCACCCTGCGGCCCTGGCCTGACACTTCGATCAGAGAACCATCACCACTGCGCGGTTCGACCTTGACCCAATCGCGGACAAACTCGGTGCGCTCGGTATGTCCGCCATGTTCACACTCAACCACCAGCAAGCGACCCTGCAGGGTGATTTTTTCACCGTCGCGCGCGTGACGCGCGTACACCAGCAGCGCGGCGCCAAGCACCAGCACTTCTAACCAGGCAAAGGGCATGACCAGATGAGCCCCCATGAACCAAAACAGGGTGGCAATGCCGAGGGAAACCACACAAATACCGAGGTAAAACCGCAACAACTGAGCCGGCGACAGCGCGCAATTGCGCTGCAAAGACCACTGCAAGGCAGGCTCCTGGCCAGCATCGGATGGCTGGTGAGAAGCAAGTCTGAATGAAGCAAGAACCAAGGCAAGCACCTTATCGAGCTCTAGGGCGGCTGTGCCGCCCGCGTCGGCCGGACCATACCGGCTTCAACAGTGTCAAAGTTTACCGCCCTGAGCGATGACCTGCCATCAGCGGGGGCGATCGCGCTGCAGCATCTCGCGCATGGCCTCAACCGAGACGGTACTCAGGGGCCCAAGCTTGGGGCCAGCGGCGCTCTTGAGCGCATGGCCGTAGACCAATTCAACCGTCAACCTCAATCGACCGTCGGCCTGCCTGGGCCAGCGCTGCTCAATGGCGGCGACCAACTGCGAGCGCCAATTGCGCCCCCGCAAGGCCTGAAAACGCCCCGGATGCACATTGCGCCCCCATTGACGCAGTTCAGCCAGCAGGACCTCGGCACCGGCAAAGGTCAGGGTCAGCCGCTCCATGTCCATGACGGGCTCGGCAAAGCCGCTGCCCACCAGCATGTCGCCCCAGTCGTGCATGTCGGTGAACTCGGCGCCAGCCGGCGGCCAGCCCAGATCCTGGTAGAGCTGGCGCAGCTCTATCGCGGTGTCGGGCCCCAGGCAGGAAAACATCACAAAGCCATCGGCCCGCAGCAGCCGCTGCCACTGCAGCAGCAGGGCCTGAGGCTCAATCTGGGTATGCAGCACCATATTGGCCCAAATCAGGTCCTGCGTATGCGGCGCAGGCTCCTGCCAGGACAGGGACGGGCCGCGCCAGCGTTGCCACCAGGGTCGCTCAAAGAGCTGCCTGGCCAAGGCCAGACGTACCGGCTCGGCTTCGACCATGCTCGCCGGCGCATCGCACCAGAGCATGAGCGTGCGGTGCGCAGCCTCACCGCTGTTCAGCGGGCTCCAGTGGGTCCAGGCCCGAGGCTTGTGGCGTATCCACTGCAAGCGCTCGAACATCCGGCGGGCCACTTCCTCATGCAGCCAGGGTGTGAGCCGTGGCGCCACCTGGGGCCAACGCAGCACGGCCGGCCGGTCGTAAGTGGGTGGAGTCTGGGGCTGGTTCACGTTCGCAGGACGAAAATTTGCGCCGCACCGCCCACTGGACAGCGCGCTCGAAGGCGGCCAGTATAGAAGTCCGATGTGGTCCCGACTGCGTTCACTCATCCCCAGCCAGTGCGTGGTCTGCCGCAGCTGGCCCGGCCCGCTGCTGTGCCCGGCCTGCCGTCAACGCTTTGCCTCAGCGCGGCCGCGCTGCCCGCGCTGCGCCCTGGCCTGGTCGGCCACCGCCGACATGCCCACCTGCCCGCAATGCCAGGGCCAGGCCCTGCCCATGCAAGCGTGCTTCGCGGCGGTCGACTACGGCTACCCCTGGGCCGACCTGCTGGGCGACTACAAGTTCAGGCAAGGCACCGGCTTGAGCGCATTGCTGGCCCAGTTGCTGTTGCAAACGCCTGGGGTCGGTGCATCGCTGGCCCAGCTGGGGCCGCAGGACCTGCTGCTGCCACTGCCGCTGTCCCAGCAACGCCTGGCCGAGCGCGGCTTCAACCAAGCCTGGGAGCTGGCGCGGGCCCTGCACCGCGCCAGCGGCTGCTCGGCCAGGCTCAGCGCAGGACTGCTGCTCAGGCTGCGTCATACCCAGGCGCAAAGCGAGCTGCCCCGCAGCGAAAGGCTGAGCAATGTGCGCGGGGCCTTTTTGGTCGAGCCGGTGCGCAGCCTGGAGGTACGCGGTCGGCAGGTGGTGCTCATTGATGACGTGATGACCAGCGGCGCCTCGCTCAGTGCCGCCACCCTGGCCCTGCTGGAGGCGGGCGCCTGCGGGGTGCAGGCCATGGTGGTGGCGCGCACGCCACCGTGAGCTGCAGCCGACGCTTCAAGCGGCTGCGGATAATCGGGCCCATGTTCAACATCGTCCTGGTCCACCCGGAAATACCGCCCAACACCGGCAATGTGATCCGCCTGGCGGCCAACACCGGCTGCCGCCTGCATCTGGTCGAGCCCCTGGGTTTTGACATGGATGACCGTCAGCTGCGACGCGCTGGCTTGGACTATCACGAATACGCCAGCGTGCTGCGCCATGCCAGTTGGGCACAGCTGCTGGCTCAAGAGCAGCCAGCGGCCGAGCGCACATTCGCCTTGACCACCCGCGGCTCACGGTCGGCCTTCGAGCTGAAATTCATGCCCGGCGACTGGCTGGTTTTTGGCAGCGAGACTTCAGGCTTGCCCAGCGAGCTGCGCGAGAGCTTTGCACCGCCTCAGCGCCTGCGTCTGCCCATGCGCGAGGGCCAGCGCAGCCTGAACCTGTCCAATGCGGTGGCGGTGACCGTGTTCGAGGCCTGGCGGCAATGCAGCTTTGGCGGCAGCGCGCAGTCTCCCGCCTGAATAAAGGGGCTGCGCTCAGCGCAGCCCGTCCCACAGCAGCTTGACGCCGGTCAAGAACATGCCGGCATAGATGAACTTGTAAAACAGGTTCTGGTTGATGCGTTTGGCCATGTTCACGCCGATAAAAACACCAACCGGCACCAGCGGCAGGAGCACCACCGAGGTCAGCATGTTGCGCATATCCAGAAGTCCCAGGAAACCATAGGGGACCCACTTGGACAGGTTGATGACGAAAAAGAAAAACGCCATCGTCGAGGTGAACAAAAGCGGATTGAGCTTGAGCGGAATCACATAAGCGGTGATGGGTGGGCCGCCGGCATGCGCGATGAAGCTGGTGAAACCGGAGGTGGTGGTCAGCAGCGCACCGACCCAACGCGGCGGCGGCGGTGCGTCGGGCTTGGGCGGAAACATCAAACGCTGGGCCAGAAAGAGCAAGGTAAAGCCGCCCACCAGGGCCTCCACCACGCTAGAACTGAGCAGGCGAAACAGGAAAAACCCCAACACCGTACCCACTAGGCCGCAGGGCACCAGGAACCTAAGCAGGCGCCAGTCAAGGTGGCTGCGCAAGAAGGCCAGACCCAGGATATCGGTCAGAAGCAGCACCGGCATCATGATCGCCGCCGCCTCGGGCACAGTCACCGCCAAAGCCATCATCGGCACCGCCAGCGAGCCAAAGCCGGTACCAAACCCGCTCTTGCTGATGCCCATCAACAAGACCGAAGGACTGGCCACCGCGTAAAAGAAAGGGTCGGTGATCAGCGGCAGGGCCATGGCCGTCAATTATGAGCCTAGCCCCGCCTGGGCCCCGTCGCACAGGCGCTGCCAGCCCGTGCAGCAGCGCTCAATGGGCTTCCAGACCCAAATACGCTTTTTGGATTTCCGGCCGGTCCATCATCTCGCGGGCTGGACCCTCGGCCACGATGCGGCCTTCTTCCATCACATAGGCGCGGTCAGCCGTCTCCAGCGCCATGGCCACATTCTGCTCAACCAACAGGACCGCTGTGCCTTGGGCATTAATTTGCTTGATGGCGGCAAACATGTCGAGCACGATGGAAGGTGCCAGGCCCAGGGACGGCTCGTCCAACAAGAGCAAGGACGGGCCCGCCATGAGCGCACGGCCTATGGCCACCATCTGCTGCTGGCCGCCCGAAAGCGAGCCGGCCAGGCTGTGCAGCTTGATTTTGAGCACCGGAAACAGGTTCAGCACCTGCTCCAGCCGCTCGGCCCGGCGGGCCTTGGCCGATGCAATAAAGCTGCCCAACTCAAGGTTTTCCAACACGGTCATTTGGGTGAACAGGCGTCGACCCTCGGGAACGATGGCGATACCGGCCTCGCAGAACCGATGACTGGCCAGACGGGTGATGTCCTGGCCCCCAAAGCGCAGTGCCCCGCTCTTGACCGAATGCAAACCGGCCACCGCGTTGATGAGGGTGGTCTTGCCGGCGCCGTTAGGACCAACCACGCTGACCAACTCCGTGTCACCGCAGGTGATGGACACATCCCACAGGGCCGGGGCGGCGCCGTAGTTGACCGCGATCTGTTTGACTTCAAGCATGGGGCTTCCCCAGGTAAGCGCTGACAACTTGCGGATCACTCATCACCTGCTTGGCCGGGCCCACCGCAATGAGCTTGCCGTGATTGAGCACCGCCACCCGGTCGCAAAGCGCCATGACCGCGCGCATGACATGCTCAACAAAGACGATGGTGGCACCCTGGTCGCGAATACGCCGAATCAGCACAATCGCCTCATCGATCTCGCTGGGCGTCATGCCCGAGAGCACCTCGTCGAGCAGCACCAGGCGCGGGCGGGCGGCCAGCGCCCGCGCCAGCTCCAGGAACTTGCGCTGATGCAGATTCAGGTCGTCGGGCAGGCTGTCGGCCTTATGCGCCAAACCGGTGAACTCCAAGCAGCGCTTGGCTTCTTCGGTAGCCCGCGGCCGGCTCATGGCTGCCCCGCCAAACATGGCCGACAGGATGACGTTTTCCAGCACCGTCATGTTCATGAAGGGGCGCGGGATCTGATAGGTGCGGGCAATGCCAGACTGCGCCACCTCGTGGGCCGCCTTGCCCACCAGCTCACGCCCTTCGAAGGCATAGGTCCCGCCCGTGGCCGCATAGTGACCGCTGACCACATTGATGAAGGTCGACTTGCCAGAACCGTTCGGGCCCAGCAGACCCAGGATCTCGCCCTTGTAGACCTGCAGATCGACTTCACTGAGCGCCTGCACGCCTTTGAAGGCCTTGGACAAACCGCGCGCCTCCAGCAAAGTTTGACCGCTGGGCTCGGCGGCCGGCACCTGCGCAGCAGGCGCCTTGGCCGCCTCGGGCGGCAAGCCCGCATGCACAACCGAACCTAGGCTCTGCTCGATTTCACGGCTGCGGCGCGCGGCCGCCTGCGCGCGGCGCTTCATGAAGTAACCCATCACGCCGTTGGGCATGAACAAAATCACCACGATGAGCACCACGCCCACCAAGGCCTTGCCCAAGACGGGGTTGTTGCCAGCGGTAAAAAAGTACAGCATCGAAGTGATCAGCACCGCCCCGACTGCAGGACCGGCCCAGTGGCGCGAGCCGCCCAGGCAGCTCATCAACACCACCGTCAGCGGCACGGTGATGTTGAAAGTCTCACCGACGGTGACGTACTGCACGAACAGCGCATGAATACCACCGGCCAGGCCCGCCAGGCCACTCGAAAGAGCCAAAGCCAGCAACTTATAGCCATAGGTGGGCACACCCATGACTTCGGCCACATCTTCGTCGTCATGGATGGCCGACAGGCCCACGCCCAGCTTGGACTGCTGAACCTTATAGGCAATCAGTGCCGTCAGCACCGCGCCAGTGAGCGCCATCAGGTACAGCGACGACGAGGCCGAGGGTCCGAACTTGGGCACTGCCACGGACATCAAATAAACGCCGGGGCCGCCATCGATACGGGTGTTGATGATGATGGTGGCCACCACGAAGGTGACCGCCAGCGTCAAAAGCGCAAACAGCTCGCCACGCACCGCCTTGACCCGAAACACCACAGCGCCGAGCAACACGCCCAGGACGGCGGGGATCAGCACGGCCATCGGCAAGGTGGCCAAGAAAGGCCAGTCAAGCTTGCCAGCCAGGCCCGCCGTGGCATACATGCCCACGCCATAGAACACGCCATGGCCAAAGGAGAAATAACCCGAATAGCCCGACAGGATGTTCCAGGACATGGCCAGGATCACCCAGTGCGCGATGAGGTAGAGGAAAGACTCGTAGAAGGCGGGCAAGCCCAGCCAGGGCACGACGGCCAGTAGCGCGCCAGCGGCCAGGATGCCGGAAAACGTCTTGTTCATGGCGATCAGCCCTTTCCGGGCCGCAGCAGCAGCATGATGATGAGAAGGGAGAAGGAGACGATCGGCGCCCATGAAGGTGAGGCCACCGCCATGGTGATGGCCTCGCTCACGCCGATGATGATGCCCGCCACCAGCGGCCCCAGCGGACTGCCGAGCCCGCCCAGCATCACCGCGGCAAACACCACGCCTACCCAGGCAAATATCTGCGAAGGCGCCAGCGTGAACGTCAGGGCCAGACAGACTCCAGCTATGGCCGCCAGCGCGGCGCAGACGCCCGCCAGAATCAGGGACAGGCCCTTCTGATTGATGCCAAAGGCCGCCGCGATCGGGCCGTCTTCAGCCATCGCCCGCAAGGCCTTGCCCAGGTCGGTGTACCGCATGGCCGCCCAGATGGCCACTGCAATGCCGACGGCCAGGCAAAAGGTAATCAATTCAGGCACCGGCACGAACAGGCCAAAGACCTTGAACTTGAGGTCGTTGTAACCAGACTCCAGGCGCCGGAAATCGGCCGTCCAGATGCCCTGGATGATGGACTCGAGCACCACCGTCAAACCAAAGGTGGCCAGCAAGGAATTGAAGGGCGTGATCGAAAACTTCGACAGCACCCACTGCATGAGCGCACCGAACAGAAAAAACAGCGGCGGCAGCACCAGCAGGGCCAGCAAGGGATCGATCTGGCCGACCGTGGCCATCTGATAACTCAGATAGGCGGCCAGGAAGACCAGACCGAAATGCGCCAGGTTGATCTGGCGCAGCAAGCCCCAGGTCAGACCCAGCCCGAGGCCGATCAATCCATAGAGGGCACCGATGAAGACCCCCGAGAGGATGGACTGCAATAGTAAATTAAGGCTCGGAAGCGTCATAGATGCCCTGCTGTTTTTTCTAAAGATCGACCCGCACTGAATTACTTGAGTTGCAGTCGGGTGCCAGGTGCCGCAAACTGCTGGGGCCAGACCACCTGCCACTTGCCGTTTTGCACCTGCTTGATCTTCATCAGGTCATCGCCGTAGTTGTTCGGCCCATCAAAGCGCAGGCGGCCATGGATGGTGTCGATGCGGTTGCCCTTGATGAAGGCGGCGATGGCCTTGTCGTCCAGGCTGTTGGCACCCTTGACGCCCGCTTCCAAAATTTGCCAGGCCGAATAGGAGGCAGCCGCCTGCGTCTCCACGCTGGTGTCGGCCAGCTTGGCGACGGTGGCCCGCTCATTGAATACCTTGACGAACTGCGCGCCGGCCTGATTGCTCAGGAAAGGCTGGTGCTCTTCAAAGATGGTCAGCGACATGGCGCCACGGCCTTCTGGGGACTTGGACATCGGGCCCGGGGCCGGATAGAGATGGAAGTTCATCGGCGGCGTGTAGTCGATCTTCTTCATCGCGTCGAGCAACATATTGCCTTCCAGGCCGATGTCACCGACCCAGACCAGATCGGGCTTGGAGTCCTTGATGCGCGCGGCGATCGGGCCGAAATCGCGGTTGCCAAATTCCCACTCGAGGAACAGCACCTCCTGCAGGCCACGCTTTTTGGCCACTTCGCGCCCGCCCAGCGAGAGGAAGTGGATGGACGGGAACTTGCTGGTGACGATGGCAATCGTCTTGGGCGGCTTAGGCGAAGCCGCCAGCATGTCGAACAAGGTGTTGGGCACCGTGGCCTGGGGCGTCGGGCCCAGCGACCAGGCCGGGAAGTGCATGTCGTACTTGGCCAGCGAGGGAATGCCAAAGGTGTGATGCACCAAGACCTTGTTGTAGCGCTGGGCCACGCCCATGGCCGACAAGATGGCGCCAGTGGCATACGGCCCCATGATGAGTTCGACCTTGTCGGTGGTAATCAACTGCTCATACAAGGTGCGGGCCAGATCCGGCTTGGACTGGTCGTCCCGGCAGATCCACTCGACCTTGCGACCGAGCAAGCCACCGCGCGCGTTGAGCTGCTCCACATAAATATCACCCACCAGTTTGTGGGTCAGACCGGTGGCCGACAAGGGACCGGTCAGGGCCAGGGTGCTGCCGATGCGAATCGGCGCGCCTTGCGCGCGGGCGCTGGGGGTCATCGCCAGGGCGGCACCGGCAGCGCCAGCCGCCAGCACCGAGCGTCGATCGATTTTCTTCATGGGAGTCTCCTATTGCAGTTGAAAAATGAAAACGCGGGTTCAATCCACCTGGGCGCCCGATCGCCTGACCAACTCGGCCCACTTGGCCAACTCGCTGCGGCCAAAGGCCGTCATCTCTTCGGCGCGCATCGCACTGAGCTCGAGCCCCTGGGCCTTGAGCCGGCTTGCAATGTCAGCATTGGCCAAAGTCTGGGCCGCGGCATCGCGCAGACGCGCCAGCACCGGCGCAGGCGTTGCCGCTGGCGCGTAAACCATGAACCAGGCCACCAGATCAAAGTCGAAGCCGGCCTCGGCGATCGCGGGCACCTCGGGCGCGGCAGGGCTGCGCTTGGCGCTCGAGACACCCAAGGCCCGCAACTTGCCGCTCTTGACGTGCGGCAGCGCAGCGGCGGGGTGATAGAACATGAACTGCACCTGCCCGCTCATGACATCGGACAGCGCCAAAGCACCGTCCTTGTAGGGGACGTGGGTCATCTCACCACCCAGCCTGGCCTTGAGCAGCTCGCCAGCGAGATGGCCAGAGGTGCCATTGCCGGCCGACGCAAAACTCACCCGGCCGTCGGGACGACGGGCCTGGTCGGCCAGGTCCTTGAGCGACTTGGCCGGTGAGGAGCCGGATACCACCAGCAATGTGGGGGTGTAGCCGGCAAAAGCCACGGGCGCAAAGTCGCGCTGCGGGTCGTAGGCCAGCTTCTTGAACAGCGTGGCATTGATGGCGTGCGTGCCCACCGTGCCCATCAAGATGGTGTAGCCGTCGGCCGCCGACTTGGCCACCGCCTCCGCACCAATGCCGCCGCCGGCCCCCGCACGGTTTTCCACCACGACGGGCTGGCCGAGGGTTCGTGCCATGCCTTCGGCCATGACGCGGCCGACGATGTCGGTGGTGGTGCCGGCACCAAAAGGCACCACCATGCGAATCGGCTTGGTGGGAAAGTCCTGTGCCTGAACAAGCCCGGCTACCAGGGCCAAGGCCAGAACGGCCAAAGCAGTTCTGCGCGGAGACGAATGCACCATCATGCGGTCCTGTTCACTTTGCGGGCCGCGCTGGCCAGCCTGTCTTGAACTCTTCATTGTGCTGACCCAGCAACGGTGGAGCGGTCACGCTGAGCGGACGCTCGCCGTCATAGGTGACCGGTGAGCGCACCGTCTTGAACACGCCTTTGACGGGTGAAGGTGCCTCGACAAACATCTGCAGATGCTTGATCTGCGGGTCTTCGGGCACCTCGGCCGAGTTGTACATCGGCGCATGCGGCACATCCTCGGCCAGCAGGCGGTTGCACCATTCGGTGCGGGTCCGGTGCTTGAACACCGCCTGCAGCACCTCAATCATCGCCTCCTGGTTGTCGGTGCGCGCTTCGCGGGTGGCAAAGCGCGGATCCTCGAAGATGTCCGGCTTGTCCATGGCCTTGGCCAGGCCTTCCCAGAACTTGGGCGGCGAGGACATATGCAGCGCCACCCACTTGCCATCCGAGCACTCGAGCACATAGGACTGAGAAACGCGCGCCCGGCTGAAGGGATCGACCACCTGGCCGATGGTAAACAGGTGGGTAAAGGCATCGAGGTTGAAGTGCGTCATCGCCTCGATCATTGAGACCTCAACCAGACGGCCTTTGCCGGAGACGTTGCGCTCATGCAAAGCGCCAAGGATGCCGTAGGCCGAGTAAAAGCCGGTCATCGCGTCAGCCAGGGCCGGACCCACCACCCGCGGATCGTTGGGATTGACCAGCAAGCCGAGAAATCCGCTGTAGGCCTGCGCCACCGAGTCATAACTGGGCCGGTCGCGGTAAGGGCCGTCACGGCCAAAGCCGCTGATGGCGCAGTAAATCAGGCGCGGATTGATTTTCTTCAGACGTTCATAACCAGAGCCGAGCTTTTCGGCCACACCCGGGCGGAAATTCTGGATGTAGACATCAGCCTGCGCGATCATCTCGTCAAAGCGCGCAAGCTCGGCCGCGTCCTTGGTGTTGAGGGTGATCGAGCGCTTGTTGCGGTTGACCGATTGAAAGTGCGGGCTGTAGAGCTCGCCCCGGTAGGCCCGGAAGGGGTCGCCGGTGCCAGGCAGTTCAACCTTGACCACGTCGGCGCCCAGATCCGCCAGCATCATGCCCGCAAAAGGGCCAGTGATGAAGGTGCCGTGCTCGACGACCTTGATGTCTTTGAGTACCTGAACCATGTTCAATCCTTCACAGGGGTGCCGGTGTATTGCTGCTGGGACACCGCATGGTTGGCCAGTGCAAAACCGATGGGGTCAGCCATCTCTTCATTGAGGTGAGCAATCAAACTGGCCACGCGCGCGAGCATCGGCACGCCCTTGAGCGCGGTCACCGGGAAATTGACGCCCATCAGCACCGCCGGGATGGCCCCGGAGACGTTCATGGCCAGCTCCCTGCCAGTGACCTCGGGGATCACCGACTCGATGATGCGCGCCAGTTCCACATATTTCTGGCCGCCACCGACCTGGGCCGACAGATTGAACAAGGCGCCCACCCTCGGATCGGCTGTCTTGTGTTCAGGGTGACCGTAGCCGGGCACGATCTGCTTGTTCGCGCGAAGGTCGGTGACCACCGCCTTGGCGGCTGCCTTGAGGTCACCGCCGTGACGGGCAGCCGCCTCCGCTTCGACCCGCAAGAACAGCTTGCCGGCAGTCTCCGAAGCGCCAAGCACCACCGAACCGGCGCCCAGGATGCCGGCGGCGACCGCCCCTTGCATCGCATCGGGGGCCGCAGCCAAAGTCATGCGCGCGGCCTGGTTGCTGGGCACCAAGCCGTGCTCGGCGATGGCCACCATCGTGGCGTTGACCAGCGCGCTGGTCGCCGCATCGGGCATCTGCCCAGTCAGCAGGAGGAAAAAGTAGTCGCCGAAATTGACCTTGCCGATCAGATCACGCGACAAGTCCAGCCCCCGCACCACGATGCGCTGCTCGTTGGATGTGCTGATGGCGGTGTGGGGAACGATGCTTTTTCCGATTTTCACTTCTTACCTCCCGTTGATGATGAATTGCGCTGACTGGCTGCTACCGGCTTGACGGCCTCAGAGGACCTGGCAGGCCTGCTCGAAGCTCAGGCGCGGATTGCGCTCAAACAGCTTGCTCTCGTCCATGTAGCCCAGGTTGATCAGGAAATTGGCCTGATAGCGACCGTCCGGGAAAAACTCGGCATTGACCTTGGCCAGATCGACGCCGCTCATTGGGCCGCAAGCCAGATCCAGGGAGCGAGCCGCCATGATGAAATAAGCGCCACCCAGGGTGCTGTTACGGGTTGCGGTGGCAGAGGCCATGGCTGGATTGCCCTCGAACATCGCCTGCGCTTCCGGCCGGTGCCAGATCTTGGGCATGTGCTCATAAAAACGGGTGTCGGTGGCCACGATCACGCAAACCGGTGCCGAGCGGGTCTTGTCCACATTGGTCGGTGACAGGGCGGCAATGATGCGCTCGCGAGCCTCTGGCGTGGTCAGGAACACATAGCGGGTGGGCTGGGTGTTCATCGAGGTCGGCGCCATGCAGGCCAGCTCGTAAACCTGCTTGAGCAGGTCGGCGGGAACCGGCTTGTCAGTAAAGCCGTTGGCGGTGCGGGCCTTGCGGAACAGCTGGTCGAGGCTGACGTCAGAAATAGGCATGTCAGATCAATTCCTAGAAGGGTTAAAAAACAAGCAGCTTAGCGGCCGCGGAAAAACCTGGGGAGTATCGGTCAGCGAAAGAAACTCACTCGGCCTTAATGCCCAGGTCGCGGGTGATCTTGGACCAGCGGTCTACATCGCGCTTGACCAGCGAGCGCGCCTGCTCGGCGCTGAGCGCCAGCGGCTTGCCGCCAGCCTTGCGGAAAGTCTCCACCAGATCGGGCGCGGCAATGATGCGCGCCAGTTCACTGCGCAGGCGCTCCTGCACATCGGCCGGTGTCTTGCTCGGTACGAACAGGCCGAACCAAGACTCCAGATCCAGGTTGGCCACGCCGGTTTCAAGAATCGTGGGGACTTCGGGGTGAAAGGGCAAGCGGGAACTGCCCGAGACCACCAGGGCCCGCAGATTGCCCGACTCGACCTGCGGCCTTGCGGTTGGCGAAAGATCGAAGAACACGTCGACGCGACCGCCCAACAGGTCCTGATAGGCCGCCTGCGCACCCCGGTAGGGCACATGCACCGCCTCGACGCCGGCCAGGTTCCACAGGGCTGCAGCCAGCACATGCTGTCCCGAGCCACTGCCGCCGGAGGCGTAGGTCAGCTTCTTCGGATTGGCCTTGGCGTAGGCAATGAGCTCGCGCAGATTGGCAAAGGGCAGATCCTTGCGCGCCACCAGGGTGTAGCTGTAGGCCACCGCCAGACCCACCGGCTCGAAGTCGCGCAGGCTGTCGTAAGGGATGTTGGGGTACAGGCCCGGATTGAGCGCCAAATTGGAGACCGAGCCGACCAGCAAGGTGTAGCCATCGGCCGGCGCCTTGGCCACCAGGTCGGTGCCGACCAGGGTGCCCGAGCCGGGTCGGTTTTCCACCACCGCGCTTTGGCCGGTGGCTTTGCCCAGGCGGTCCGCCAGCAAGCGGCCCACCACATCAAAACCGCCGCCAGGCGGCTGAGGCACCACCACACGCAGGGGCTTGCTCGGAAAAGCTTGGGCCCATGCGAGCCCGCCGCTCATGGCGCCGAGACAGCCGATAAGCAGTGCTTTGTTGAAAGATCGCTTGTTCATGATTTTTGTCTCCTGATAAACCGAGTCTGCTTCAGCGCTCGAGCGCACCGCCGGCCAGCCAGCGGCTGCCGCGTTGATAAAGATCCTGCACCCCGGCGCCCTTGAGCATGGGCATGTCCATCTTGACCTTGTAGCCGATGCGGGTCTGAATATAGGCCAGGTGGCGATAGCCCTCGGGGTAGCTGGCCAGGGCCTGCTGATCGAGCTTGAGCACCGCCACCGGATCGACCGGGTCTATGCGGTCTTTTTCGTAGATGGGCTGACGGTGCAGCAACTTCCAGCGCCCTTCATGCCGGCTCACAAAATCATAAAAGCGGCCGGTACACACCACGTCGCACAGGACCGGGCCGTCGGCCCCCTCGACCATACCACGCTGGGAAATCGTCATCTTGGTCTGGGCAATTGCGCGGTCACCCGCCACCTCGACCGCGCTGCCGCCCAGGAAATGCAAAATGCTCACGCCCTTGGCCCAGCCCTCCTGGGTGACGCGGATGAAGTCCTTGAACGGCCCCTGAAACCAAGTCGCCATCATCACCCCGTCAGGGTGCCAGACAGTGGCAAAACGGTCCCAGTCGCCCGCATCGCGCCAGACGGCCCAACGCTCGACCATCTGGCGGATTTCCAACTCATCGTGCATGGCTTGATCCA
>JBILDR010000136.1:0-9140 GCA_044352515.1 Polaromonas sp. | reverse complement strand
GTTGCTCATCGCTTTGTGCAAGCGGGCCGCAAGATGCGCGAGGACGGCTGGTGGCATGGCGACCCCGAGCTCAGCAACAAATCCATCAAGCGCTCCATCCTGCGAGAAATGCTGTCGCGCCGAAACGCTTGAGGGGCCCTGGCGGGCTCGGCGGGATGTCACTCATCCCCTACGAGCCCAGCCTGCGTCCGCTTCGAGGCGGATGCTGAGCCTGAGCCGCTCAGTGCTTGCGAGCGTGGTCCATCGGGTCGATCATCTGGCCGCGCAGCAAGTACAGCGGCGCCTTGTAATACAGAGCGATGTCATGGAAGGGGTCAGTGATAATCTTCAGAGCCCAGGTCAAACCGGTCACCAAATTCTGCTGCCACCAAAGCTGGACTACCCGCAATAGCAAGCCGGCCACACCCAAAGCAAACCAGGCCATGCCCACATCATGCAAATACTCAAGGCGGGTACTGGCCGCTTCGATCAAACCGAAAACCGAGGGCTCGAACCACAGCACGCCAGGAATCAGGACCCAGGCGCCCATGAGAACAATCTTGCGACGGATGTTGTAGCCAACCTTGATCTTTTCCTTGTACGCGTCGGTGGCCTGATTGACCTCGTCATAGCCGCGCGGCTCAAAGAAAAAGTGCCCCATCTGGCGGCTGACCATAGACACGCACCAAGCGACGATGGCCGCCCAGGCAGGATCGACAAACAAAAGGGCGTAGGCCACCAGAAAGCTGCAGGCGCTGAGCAGGTGCAGACTCTGATTAATGCGGCTGTGGTGGTAGTAGCGGTGGTCGTCCCACCGCTGAACGGCCAATTCGTCGAGGATTTTTTTCACGGCATCTCCTTAAGCTGTGCCCGGGTTGAAAGCAAACGGTGCTGACATCCTCGCGCCTTTGCATGAATCTGATGTGACAGTGTGGTCCGCATGCCACTTGTCACACAGTCGATATATTCGACTGCCACCATAGGGTCATGAACGATGCCAGCCCACCCTCCAAAATGCCCCTGCACATCGAATCCTTCGACGACGGGGCCGCGCCCATGCGCATCGCCGTGGTCACAGAGACCTACCCGCCCGAGGTCAACGGTGTCGCCCTCACCCTGGCGCGGATGGTCGAGGGCCTGCGCGCACGTGGGCATGGGCTGCAGCTGATCCGGCCGACGCAGCCCGTCTTTGATCAGCAGCGCCCTGCCGATCCGGATGAGCTGCTGACCACCGGCATGCCCATTCCCTGCTACCCGGGCTTGCGCATGGGCCTGCCTGCAAAGAAGATGCTGGTGCGCCAGTGGGCGGTGCACCGGCCCGATGTGGTGCACATCGCCACAGAAGGCCCGCTGGGCTGGTCGGCCCTGCATGCTGCGCGTCAGCTCAAGCTGCCGATCAGCACCGACTTCCGAACCAACTTCCATGCCTACAGCAGCCATTACGGCGCCGGCTGGCTGCAGCGCACCATCCTGGGCTATCTGCGCAAGTTTCATAACCGGGCCTCTTGCACGACCGTGCCCACCCAGGCCCTGGCCGAAGAGCTGAGCTCCTGGGGCTTTGAGCGACTGAACGTGATTTCACGGGGCGTGGATACCCAGCGCTTTAGCCCCAGTCACCGCAGTACCGCCTTGCGTCAGTCCTGGGGCGCAGGCGATGAGGATCTGGTGGCCTTGTACGTCGGCCGTTTGGCTGCCGAGAAAAATATCGGCCTGGTGATCAAAGCCTTTGAAGCCATGCAACAGTCCAAGCCGAACAGCCGGCTGGTGATCGTGGGCGAAGGCCCGCAGCGGCAGGCCTTGATGCAGATGTGCCCGTCGGCGCACTTTGCCGGCATGCGCTCGGGGCTGGAGCTGTCGGCGCACTATGCCTCGGCCGACCTGTTCATATTCCCCAGCCTGTCAGAGACCTTTGGCAACGTGACCCTGGAGGCGATGGCCAGCGCAGTGCCGGCGCTGGCCTACCGGCACGCGGCGGCTGCGCAACTTCTCAAGGGCGGGCGCGGCGGGGTGTCGGTGGAGGTGGGGCAAGAGCAGGCCTTCATCGCGCAGGCGCTTGAGCTGGCCCAGGATCTGGCGCACTGTCGGGAGCTGGGCCTACAGGCCAGGCAGGTGGCACTGACGCTCGATTGGGACGGCATCATCACCCAGTTTGAGACCCTCCTGCGCAGCACAATTGCCAGCCACAAGCTGCATGCCCTGCCGCCTTCGCCCCAGGCCCAGGGGCCGGCGCTGGCGGCCCAGGCCGCGCATCAGTAAGGGGCCGTCTGCCGCGAGCGTGAGCGGCGATGCCAGCGCTGGATCAGCAGCATCAAGGCGGCGATGACCAGCCCGAAGCCCCACATCAGGGTCTGCACTGGAATCTCCCAGCGCAGTAGCAGCGAGTACAGGGCCAGGATCAGCAAGACGCTGATGTTTTCGTTGAAGCCCTGAACCGCGATCGAGCGGCCCGGCGTGAGCAAGCTGGCGCCCCGGTGCTGCAACAAGGCATTGAGCGGAACCACCAGCCAGCCGCCAAAGGCGCCGGCCATCATCAGAGCCGGCACAGCCGTCCAGAGGCTCTCGCACAGGGCGACCAGAGGCATCATCAGCCCCAGAGCAACGCCCAGCTTGACGGTCGAGCTGGCTCCCTCCAGGCTCACCCAGCGGCTGGCGCTGGCCGCGCCCACGATCACTCCCACCGCAATCGCCCCCTGCAAGTAAGCCGCCTGGCTGAGCGTCAGGTGCAGCACCGCCTGCGCCCAGTGCAGCACCAGAAATTGCAGGCAGGCGCCAACCCCCCAGAACAAAGTGGTGACGGCCAGCGACAGCCCACCCAGGTCGTCACGCCACAACTTAAGGTTGTCTTGCCAGAAGTCGCGCGTGAGCGCCAGAGGCCGCGCCGAGCGTTGCACATACTGTCGGCCGCTGCGCGGAATGCCCAGATTGAGCAGGCCAGCCAGGACATAGACGCTCATGAGGATGAGCAGAGGCGGTGCCAAGGGGGCCACCGCAGCAGGCAGGGGCGGCAGCCAAGCCTGTACCGAAGCCATGCCGGGTGCGGCAAGTAGCCAGGGACTGACCAACAGACCCCCGAGCACCACACCCAGCAGCGCCGCACCGACCACACTCACTTCAATCCAGGCATTGGCCCGCACCAGCAGCGGTGCGGGAACCAATTCAGTGATCAGTCCATATTTGGCCGGCGCATAGGCAGCAGCGCCCAAACCCACGCAGGCATAGGCGGCTACCGGGTTGACCCCGAAGAGCATCATGAGGGCACCCAGCAACTTGACCTGATTCATCCAGGCCATGAGCCTGGGCTTGGGAAAGCGGTCCGCCAAGGGCCCGACCCAGGGCGCCAGCACCACATAAGAGGCAATGAAGACCCACTTGAGCAAGGGCACCCACCAAGGAGAAAAGGCCAGGCCTTCAACCCAGGCGATGGTCAGCACCAGGAGCGCGTTATCGGCCAGGGCGGAGAGGAATTGCGCCGCAATCAGCAGCTTGAATCCATGGGGCATGGCCTGCGACTGTCGGCCTCGCGCATGAAAGGCTGATGACGCTCATGGCATGGCAGCGAGCGTCGCGGCTGCGTCGTCAGCCTGACATCAGAGTGTCACGAGGCAAGGTGACACTCCCCTCATCGCAAAGACAGACCAGCGAATGAATGCCCTCAACGCAAAACATGAGGTGAGCGCCATGTCAAATTCGGGACCGCAGGATGCGAAGGCAGTTTGACCTCGACGAGCTCCCGACCCCGCAGGCGGTCGCAGAGGGCGTCTCCCAAACATCCAGGCCGCAATACCGCGCCATCTTCATCTCTGACATCCACCTGGGCACCCCTGGCTGTCAGGCCCAGGCTCTGGTGGAGTTCCTCAAGGTCCACGACAGCGAGGTGCTCTACCTGGTCGGCGACATCATCGACGGCTGGCAACTGCGCCGGCGCTGGTACTGGCCACAGGCGCACAACGACGTGGTGCAAAAGCTGCTGCGCAAGGTGCGCAAAGGCTGCCGCGTCATCTATGTGCCCGGCAATCACGACGAGTTTGCCCGCAACTTCATGGGGCATCACTTCGGCGGCATTGAAGTCATGAATGAGGCCACCCATGTCACCGCCGATGGTCGACGCTTGTGGGTGATTCACGGCGACTATTTCGATGCGGTGGTGCAGTGTGCCAAATGGCTGGCCTATTTGGGTGACAACCTCTACGAGCTCTCGCTGCGCCTGAACCGCCACCTCAACTCCCTGCGCGCCCGCCTCGGAATGCCATACTGGTCGCTGTCGCAGTACTTGAAGCACCGCGTCAAAAAGGCCTTGAACTTCATCACCGCCTTTGAGGAGGCGGTCGCCAACGAGGCCAAGCGCCGTGGGCATGACGGCGTGGTCTGTGGCCACATACACCGCGCCGAAATCCGGCAGATCAATGGCGTGACCTATTGCAACGACGGCGACTGGGTGGAGAGTCTGACCGCGCTGGTCGAACACATGGACGGCCGGCTAGAGATCATCTCCTGGATGCCCCACGGCAATCCTGGCGCACCGACGGCGCCTGCAACCGAGCACACGCTGCAGCCCGAAGCGGTCATGGCCTCGCTGGCCTCTCATCGGGTGGGGGTAGCGGGCGGCCAGGTGCAGCCATGAAGCTGGCCCTGATCACCGATGCCTGGCAACCCCAGGTCAATGGTGTGGTCACCACTTTGGTCGAGTTGGTCAGGTACCTGCAGGAGCGCGGGCACGAGGTGCTGGTGATCCACCCGGGTCTGTTCCCAACGCGGCCGTGTCCGGGCTATCCTGGCATCGACTTGGCGGTCAAGCCCTCGCGCCTGCTGCCCGGCATGCTCAATGACTTTGAGCCCGATGCGATTCATCTGGCCACCGAAGGGCCGATCGGCTGGGCCGCTCGCGCCCACTGTCTGCGCCATGGGCTGCGCTTCACCACCGCCTTCCACACCCGATTTCCAGAGATCCTGAAGGCGGCCTTGCACATTCCACTGAGCTGGGGTTACGCCCTGTACCGGCATTTTCACCGGCCCTCCGCTGCGGTGATGGTGCCCACCGAGGGCATGATGAACGTCCTCAAGGCGCGTCGGTTTAAGAACCTCCTGTCCTGGACCCACGGGGTGGATCTGGCGCTCTTTCCCTACAGTGCCTACAGGCAGGTTTGCCCTGAGTTGGGTCCGCTGAGCGAGCCAGTCTTTCTTTATGTGGGCCGCGTCTCCTATGAAAAAAACATCCAGGTCTTTCTCGACCTGGTGTTGCCAGGCACCAAGGTGGTGTGCGGCGTCGGGCCGCTGGAGCCGCAACTGCGGGCCAAGTATCCGCATGTGCGCTGGCTGGGCATCCTGCCCAGGCAGCAACTGGCCGGCGTTTATGCCGCTGCCGACGTCTTCGTTTTTCCCAGCCGCAACGAAACCTTCGGGCTGGTGATGCTCGAGGCGATGGCCTGTGGCACCCCCGTTGCCGCCTTCCCGGTCGACGGGCCGCTGGAGGTGGTGGGCACCGGGGTGCGCCATCCTGGCGGCATCCTTCACGAGGACCTGCAGCAAGCCTGCTTGCAGGCACTGAGCCTGGCGCGCTCGCAGGCGCGCGAGCGTGCCCTGCAGTTTGACTGGGACCAGGCGGGCAGCCGCTTTGAGTCCTATTTAGTGCCGGCGCGCACCGCCATGGTCAGCCTGCAGCCCCAAGAAAAGCCCGTGTCTTGAACGCTCAGGGCGCAGCTTGCGCAGCGCCTATCCCTGGCCCAGCTGATCGATGAGCTCACTGAGCTCGGCCAGCGCATCTTCCTTGGTCGCCGCAAACCAACCCAGGCGCTTGCCTTCGTCGTCCCAGGCCCTGAGCTTGATGGCGTCGGCGTGCAGGGCGGTCTGCTCGAACAGCTGTTGCTCATAGATGTCCATGGCACCGCCTTGGAGCTTCAAGCTGCGCAGGGAATCTGGCGAGAGCCTTTGTCTGTAGGCGGGGTGGCGGCCCACCAAATAGCGTTTGGCCTGGACATGCAGACGCACCGGCTCTGCCACCCGCCGCCCCCAAATGGCCTGCAGCACGGGCGCCGCAACCGCCTCATGCCGGTCGTCCTGGCCCCGCAGGGTAGGCGTGCCAGGCAGGGCCATGAGCAAGTGCCCCAGATCATGCAGCCAGCTGGCCAGCTGCAGCTCGGCCGAGGCACCTGCCAGCCGGGCCAGTTGGGCGCATTGCCAGGCATGCTCGAGCTGCGTGACGGGCTCGCCGGCATATTGCGCGTCGCCAGCTTGCCGGTACAGGTCGACGATGTCGGGGGCTTGCAAGGAATTCATGGCGCAAGCTTGACGCCGCTTGATGACGAGACCAAGACAGCCAAGGCCGTCACAAAAACTTCATCCACATGCAGTCATTTCGTCATCACCGGACACCATCATCTCGACCCACATGATCGATTCAGCCTATGCCATCGAAGTGGCCGACGCCAACAAGACTTTCAGCGCCGCCGCCAAAGCCCTTCGCGGGGTGAACCTTCGGGTACGCGCCGGAGAATGCGTTGGGCTGTTGGGTGCCTCTGGCTCGGGCAAATCGACCTTGCTGCGCAGCCTGTGTGGCCTGGAAATGCTCGATGCCCAGGCCGGCCATATTCATTTGCACGGTCAAACCCTGCAATCCCGGGGGCGACTCGGGCCGCAGGCACGGGCCTTGCGCGGCATGACCGGCATTATTTTTCAGCAGTTCAACCTCATTGGTCGCATGAGCGTGCTCGGCAATGTGCTGACCGGACTGCTGCCGCAACTGCCCCTGCGCCGCAGTTTGCTGGGTCGCTTCACCGACGAAGAAAGGCTGACGGCCATGCGCGCGCTCGATGCGGTGGGCATGGCCGAATTTGCCCTGCAGCGCGCCTCTACCCTGTCAGGCGGCCAGCAGCAAAGGGCGGCGATTGCCCGCACCCTGGCCCAGGGCGCCCGCATCGTGCTGGCCGACGAGCCGGTCGCGTCGCTCGATCCCCAGTCGACAAGCCGGGTGATGGACCTGCTGCGTGGCCTGAACCGGGACCACGGCATCACCCTCGTCATCAGCCTGCATAACGTCGCGCTGGCCCGGCAGTACTGCGACCGGATCGTGGCCCTTCGGCAGGGCGAACTGGTTTACGACGGCCCGCCCCTGGGCCTGGACATCGCTCGCCTGCAACAACTCTACGGCACGCAGGCCGAGCAACTCATCGCTGCGCCGGATCCTTTGGCGCACAGCCCAAGCGACTTGCACGGCCTGGCCGTCAACCCCTGACCCACCCACATGGAGAAACTTTTATGAATTTGCGCCATCTACTAACCAGCACCGCCCTGGCCCTGAACTGCCTGGCCGCCGCTGCCCAGGACATCAGCTTTGGCATCATCGCCACCGACTCGGCCTCGGCCCAGCGCGAGCGCTGGGAGCCCTTCTTCCGGGACATGGAAAAAAAGACCGGCTTGAAGATCCAGTCCTTCTACGCCCCCGACTACGCGGGGGTGATCGAGGCCATGCGCTTTAACAAGGTCCAGGTGGCCTGGTACGGCAACAAGGCCGCGATGGAAGCGGTAGACCGGTCCAACGGGGAGGTCTTTGCGCAGCTGATGTATGCCGACGGTACCTTTGGTTACCACGCCCTGCTGATCACCCACAAGGACAGCCCTTACCAAACCCTGGATCAGGTGTTTGCCAACGCCAAGAACGTCAACTTCGGCATCGGCGACCCCAACTCGACTTCTGGCTTTTTGGTGCCGACCTACTATATCTTTGCTCAACGCAAGATCGACCCGCGCTCGACCTTCAAGACAGTGCGCAATGCCAGCCATGGCGCCAACATCCAGGCCACACTGGCTAAGCAGGTGGACGTGGCCACCAACAACACCGAAGACATGGGCAAGCTTGAGAGCACCAGACCTGATCTTTTTTCGCAATTGCGGGTGATCTGGAAGAGCCCGCTGATTCCGAGCGACCCCTTCGTTTGGCGCAAGGACCTGGACCCGCAGGTCAAGGCCAAGATCAAGAGCTTTGTCATCGGTTATGCCAAGACCGATCCGGCCGAAAAAGCGGTGCTCAAGAACATCTACAACTACGGCGGTTTTCGGGAGTCCACCAACGACCAGCTGATTCCGATCCGCCAGCTTGAGCTCTACCGTGATCGGATCCGGGTTGAGTCCGACACCAAGCTGTCGGCTGCCGAGCGCAGCAAGATGCTGGCCGACATTGAAAGCAAGCTGTCGGCACTCAGCCGCTGATCGATGAGCGTAGACCTCCCAGCGCCTTCGCCGCAGCGCCTGCTGGATCTGCAGCGTCTGGCCTCGCGCACCCGCACCCCGGCCCACGTCTGGGTGCTCTGGGCGCTGGTCGCTTTGGTGCTGGCCTGGGCCTGGCGGGGGGCGGAAATCCGCCCCCTGGATCTGGTGCGCGATGCCGGCAACATGAAGACCTACGCCAGCGACTTTTTCCCGCCTGACTTTCGTGACTGGCGGCTGTACGCCCAAGAAATGATCGTCACGCTGCACATCGCTTTGTGGGGCACGGTTCTGGCCATCGTCGCCGCGGTTCCGATGGGATTGCTGAGCGCGGCCAACATCGCGCCGGTGTGGGTCTACCAGCCGGTGCGCCGCCTCATGGACGCCTGCCGGGCGACCAATGAAATGGTGTTTGCGATGCTGTTCATCGTGGCAGTCGGCCTCGGACCCTTTGCCGGCGTGCTGGCGCTCTTCATTCACACCACCGGCACCTTGGCCAAGCTGTTTTCCGAAGCGGTCGAAGCCATAGACCCCCGGCCGGTCGAAGGCATACGCGCCACCGGCGCGCACAAGCTGGCCGAGGTGGCCTATGGGGTGATCCCGCAGGTCCTGCCCCTGTGGCTGTCGTACTCGCTGTACCGGTTTGAGTCCAATGTACGCTCGGCCTCGGTCGTTGGCATGGTGGGCGCCGGCGGCATCGGCGTGGTGCTCTTTGAAGTGATCCGTGGCTTCCAATATGCCCAGACCTGTGCCGTCCTGATCATCCTGATCGTGACCGTCTCCCTGATTGATGTGTTTTCCTCATGGCTGCGCAACCGCTTCATCTGAACCACCGCCTGCCCGCCGGGGTCGAATTTGCCCCAGGGCTGCACGAGCGCACTGAGCCTCAAGGCCGATTCATCGTCTTGGCCGATCCAGCCGCCATCGCCGGGCCCACGCAAGCGCGCTGGCAGGCGCGCTGG
>JBILDR010000339.1:0-2655 GCA_044352515.1 Polaromonas sp. | reverse complement strand
CAGGTGCCGGCGGCGCCAGCGTTTACCCCCTGTCCCCGATCAACTCAGGTGGGGGAGTTTGACGTGGCCATAAGTGGGGGAGTTTGGGTGGCCATCGGGGCTTGGATGCATCGCAACAGGCTGTCACTGAATACGGCTGCCGATGCCCTGGGCATCAGCCGCCGCATGGTGAGCTATTACCGAACGGCGCAGAAGGCCATCCCTCGCGCGATCTGGCTGGCCTGTCTTGGCTGGGAAGCAACCCGGCCAAAGCCTAAGACCCTGCCGCGTGCATTGCCAACCGCCAAGGAGTACGCGTTGGCTCACGCGTGATGTGACCAAGCGGAAGTCTTGCCAAAAGTCGTTCATTGAACTACACTCCAAGTATGAATTTCGAGTGGGATAACGACAAGAGCAGTGCGTGTTATCGGATGCGAGGCTTTGACTTCGCCTACGCCGCGTTTGCTTTTGCGGACCCGGATCGAGTCATTCGCCAAGACCACCGGTTCAGCTATGGCGAAGATCGCTATGAACTGATCGGTCGTATCGAGGGTCGTCTATACGTGCTGATTTACACACCACGGCAGGACGGGATACGGATCATTTCAGCCCGAAAGGCCAATCCACGAGAGGTGAAACGCTATGAAAACCGTTCGAATGAAGATTGACGTTCAAAGCCCCACTGCAAAGCCGATCGGTCGTATCGACGTAAAACGCGTTGATGCAACCACCGAGGCTGACATTGCCAAGCACCAGGCTGAGGACGATGCCAATGCAGCGCTGGACTCGGCCAAGTTCGCACGTCGGGTTCGCCGTCGGCTTGGCTTTAGCCAGGTCGAGTTTGCCGAGCGAATTGATGTGTCGCTAGACACGATCCGTAACTGGGAGCAAGGCAAACGCTGCCCAACCGGGGCGGCAAAGGCACTTTTAAAGGTTTTGGACAAGGCGCCCGAGGCTGCTTTGGCAGCTCTGCATTGATTCTCCGTGTCTGCATAAGCACTCTACTTTTATAAGCAGTGGAAAACGGGGGGGATTACCGGGCATCAGCGAGGCCAAGATGTTGGAGTGCATGAACCGGCTGGGCCGTGACGTTCAAATTGTGGTGCGCAAGCCATCCCGTTCTCGCGCCACTGGGCGCACCAGTGTCGTTTTCGCCTGAGGTCAGCATCTTGCGGAACACCCGGTAGGCATCGTCGCTGCTCTTCGCAGTCAGGACTCCATGAACGCGCTGTTTGCCACGGAAGCCGAGCGGAAAATGGTGGCTTGACGTGGTGCAACAGTTGCACTAGCATTGGTCTATGCCGGTCATGACCAAATTCTCGGCATCGCGCGTGGTGATGTACGCCGGTGACCACTTGCTTGCTCACGTCCACGTCCAGTTGCGTGATGGGCGCGAGTGCACGGTCGAGCTTGACAGTTTGGCCATCGTCGGCCGAATTGCCACGCGCGAGATCCGAGATGAGTTGTCGTGGATCGAGTCCAACCGTGCGTGGCTGCACCAAGAATGGCGGAGGCTGAACCCATGAGTGATTTCTTCCATCCCAAGCTGCAGGCTGTTGAGGCCTTGGCGCCGTATCGGCTGCGCACGACCTGGACCACGGGCGAGGTGCTGGACGTCAATATCGAGGCAGTGTTGCGTGGCATCCCCGCCCTGACCAGCCTGCTCGATCCACAGGTCTTCAGTAAGGTGCACCTCGCCGAGTGGGGCCATGGCATTGAATGGTTTGATGCGGAGCTGGGCGCGGACAATGTCTATGCTTGGGCTAAGGAGCAAGCCGGTGAAGTGAGCCACCAGATGTTCGACACTTGGATGCACCGCAACGGGCTGTCACTGAATACGGCTGCCGATGCCCTGGGCATCAGTCGCCGCATGGTGAGCTATTACCGAACGGCGCAGAAGGCCATCCCTCGCGCGATCTGGTTGGCCTGTCTTGGCTGGGAAGCAACCCGGCCAAAGCCTAAGACCTTGCCGCGTGCATTGCCAACCGCCAAGGAGTACGCGTTGGCTCACGCGTGATGTAAAAAAGATGGCTAAGAAATATCTCAGTGAAGCTTTTGCTGTCGTTCAGATTCGCAAGATAGTCACGCTACATTCAAGGTGTTGAATGCTTGCATCAGCCGATTTCCAGCAAGTTCGGCCTGGCTGAGTAGTTGATCCCAGTCGTCAGGCGGGTGGCCGCTCTCGAGCATCTTTCGAAAGACGCGGTAGGTGTCATCGCTGCTCTCAAAGGCGCGCTTGGTGTCGTCATCATTGACCCAGGCGTAGACGATCATCTTGGCGCCCGCGTGGTACCGAAAAAATAGGCGGTACTGCTGAAAGAATTTGGCGCGGAACCAGTGCTTTCGGTCTGTGCCCAGTGTTGCACCCTGACGGTATTCCGACCGTGCGGGGTCTTGCGGGATCACATCGAACGCCAGCTTGGCAATGGCCGCCAGTCGCTTGGTGGCGGTTTTCTTGACGTACCCAGCGGGATCCTTCTGCTTGAGTGCTCCGACTTCCTGGGCCAAGGCTTCGACTTGCGCCATGAACAGAGGGTGCGCAAACACTGACCAGCCATAGATGGCCACTGGAGCAGGCTTGGTTGTCTTCATTCGTCTTCGTCGGACAGCGGGGCGTCCAAATCCACAGTCACTTCACCGACCAGTGACTGAACGCGTTGGACGAAACTGCTGCTC
>JBILDR010000135.1:0-9203 GCA_044352515.1 Polaromonas sp. | reverse complement strand
CTTCAGCTTCGACGCAGGCCGCACCTAAAGCGGCTGACCACGACCACAGCAAGCACAAGCACTAAAAGGGCTGCGGCAGTCGGCAGGCCTGCGAAGGGTGGGGTCGCTCAGGCGACCCCACCCCAAGGCGTTTTTTGGCTTTTTGGGGGAGGTGCATGCTGCATCCCTGCGACAAAGTGCCCCGGTGGCGGGATATCCATGCGGCTGGCAAATTTGCGCTGTCTGCTTTTCGGCTCAGACGGAGCCGATTAAAATCCCAGTTTACATCGATTTTCGAAACATTTTTCCAAAATTGGAAATTCTTGTATGACCGCACCTACCGCCTTCGGCCGCGTCCTGCCCCTGAACAAGGTCTGGCTGAGCAAGCTTGCGCCGGAAGAGGTGATCGAGCCGGATCTGCCCATCGTGGACACCCACCATCACCTCTGGGCTGCCCTGCCGGCAGCCCTGCCGCAGGGCGATGGCAAGGAAGACCACACCTATTTGCTCGAGCAATTCGCGCAGGACGTGGACAGCAGCCATCACACCCTGGCTACGGTCTACGTGGAATGCCACAACGCCTACCGCGACAGCGGCCCCGCGGCCTTCAAGCCGGTGGGCGAGACTGAATTTGCCGCCGCCATTGGTGCCGCCAGTGACGCGAGCCGACCAGGCAAGGCGCGCATTTGCGCGGGCATCGTCGGCTCGGCCGACCTCAGCCTGGGTGCGCCGGTGCGGGCCGTGCTGGAGGCCCATATTGAGGCGGGGCAGGGGCGCTTTCGGGGGGTGCGGGCCACCGCCGGCTACGACCCGGACCCTATCATCGGCAACACCAGCCCGGTGCCTGGCGTCTACCTGCGACCGCAATTCCGTCAGGGGGTGGCCGAACTCACAGCCTTGGGCCTGAGTCTGGACGCCTGGGTGTTTTTCCATCAGCTGGGCGATCTGATCGATCTGGCCCAGGCCTGCCCTGATACCCCCATCATCATGGGCCACTGCGGCGGCCCTTTGGGCTATGGCCCGTATACCGGTAAGCGCGATGAGGTGTTTGCCCATTGGAAAAAGCAGGTCACGCAGTTGGCCGCTTACCCCAATGTGGTGGCCAAGCTCGGCGGCATGATGATCCGGCTGGCCGCTATTGACTACGGCAAGCTGCCTGCGCCGCCCTCGTCGGCCGAGATCGCTGCCCTGTGGCGGCCCTATATCGAAACTTGTATTGAGCTCTTCGGTGCCGAGCGCTGCGTGTTCGAGAGCAACTTTCCGGTCGAAAAACAGGGCGCCAACTGGGTCACCCTGTGGAACGCCTTCAAGCGCATCACCGCAGGGGCTTCTGCGTCTGAAAAGCTGGCCATGTACAGCGGCACAGCGCAGCGGGTTTACCGCCTGTGACACCATGACCATCACCCGGCCGCTTCAGGGCGTGCGCGTCCTCGAAATCGCCTCCATCGTCTTCGGGCCGCTGGCATGCCAGTACCTGGGCGATATGGGCGCTGAGGTGATCAAGCTTGAACCGCCTGAAGGCGACCGTACCCGGGTGATGGGCCCCAAGCGCAGCCCCAAGATGGGCTCCTTCTTTCTGAGCAACAACCGCAACAAGCGCAGCATCGTGGCCGACCTTAAGACGCCCGAAGGGCGCGAGATCCTGCACGCGCTCTTGGGCCAGACGGATGTGCTGCTGCACTCCATGCGCAGCTCGGCCGCTGAGCGCTTGGGGTTGGGCTATGAGGCCTTGGCGGGCCAGCACCCGCGGCTGATCTACTGCCATGTGGCAGGCTACGGCGAAGACGGTTTGTACGCCGGCCGCGCAGCTTACGACGACATCATCCAGGCGGCCTCTGGCTTGGCGCATCTGCAAACCGTGATCGCCGGCCAGCCACGCTTCATCCCGACCATCGTGGCCGACAAAATCAGCGCTCTGCATGCCGCGTATGCGGTGGCGATGGCGCTCATTCAGCGCTCGCAGACTGGCCTGGGGCAACAGGTCGATGTGGCCATGTTTGAGACCCTGGCGGCCTTCAATATGAGTGAGCACCAGTGGGGCACCACCTTCGAGCCGCCGATTGCGCCCATGGGCTACGAGCCGGTGAGCAGCGCCTCGCGTCGGCCCTACAAAACGCTGGACGGCTACTTGGTGCTCCTGCCCTATAACGACAGCGACTGGCACCGGTTTTTCGCCCTGGCCGGTTGCCCCGAGGTGATGCAAGACGAGCGCTTCGCCACCTTTACCGCGCGGCAAAAAAATTTCCGACTGGTCTGGGACGAGGTGGAGCGACAAGTGGCCCGCAAGACCAATGAAGAGTGGTTGTCCTTGCTGACGCCCGAAGACATTCCGTTTTCGGTGGTCAATAGCCTCGATGACCTATTGCACGATCCACACCTGAACAGCGTGGACTTCTGGCAGATCCGTCAGCACCCCTCTGAAGGGGCTCTGCGCTATGCCAAGGTGCCGATTCAGATGAGCGGCGCCCGCACCGATATTGCCCGCCTGCAGCCACAGTTGGGTGAGCACACCCGCGACATCCTGCTGGAATGTGGCTTCGAGGCAGACCGCATCGCGCCTTGGCTGGAGCCAGGCGGCCCCTGCCATCCTCAACTGAACTGACAACTATTCCAACATCACCATGATCCCAAGAACCCTGTTCAACGCCGAGCATGAGCTGTTTCGCGATGCTGTGCGTCGCTTTGTCCAGGAGCAGGTTACGCCCTTTCACGGCCAATGGGAGAAGGATGGTCAGATTCCACGCGAGCTCTGGCGCAAGGCTGGCGAGTTGGGCATGCTGTGCTGCAATGTGCCCGAATCCTATGGCGGTGTGGGCGGCAGCTTTTTGCACAGCACCATCTTGATCGAAGAGTTTGCTCGGGCCGGCGCCACCGGACCGACCTTTGCCACCCACTCGGACATGGTCGCGCCTTACATCGTCGACTTTGGCACCGAGGAGCAGAAGAAAAAGTGGCTGCCCAAGATGGCCAGCGGCGAAGTAGTCACCGCCTTGGGCCTGTCCGAGCCTTCAGGCGGCAGCGACCTGCAGTCCATGCGCACCCAGGCCCTGCGCGACGGCGACGACTATGTGGTCAACGGCCAGAAGGTCTTCATCACCACCGGCCATACCGCTGACCTGTTGATGCTGGCCTGCAAGACCGACCCGCACGCGCGTGGCAAGGGCGTCAGCCTGTTGCTGGTCGAGACCAACACGCCTGGCTTTACCAAGGGCAAGAAGCTCGAGAAGATGGGCTGCAAGGCACAAGATACGGCCGAGCTTTTCTTCAGCGATATGCGGGTGCCGGTGGCCAACCGCCTGGGCGATGAAGGTGGCGGCTTTGCCATGCTGATGACGCAGCTGGCCCAGGAGCGCCTGATCCAGGCCATCCGCGCTGTGGCCAGTTGCGAGGCAGCACTGCAGTGGACCCTTGATTACGTCAAGGACCGCAAGATGTTCGGCCAGACCCTGGCCGACTTTCAAAACACCCGCTTCAAGCTCGCTGGCCTGAGCGCCGAGGTGCAGGCTCAACGCATCTATGTGGACCGCTGCATTGAAATGCATCTGCAGGGCCAGTTCGATGCCGTCGATGCCGCCTGCGCCAAGCTGCTGACCACCGAACTACAGGGCAAGGTGATGGACGAATGCCTGCAGTTTTTCGGCGGCTGGGGCTATATGCTGGAGTACCCGATTGCCCGCGCCTTCGTGGACGCCCGCATGACCCGTTTGGGCGGCGGCGCTGCCGAGGTGATGCGCCAGATCATCGCCAATTCCATTTTGCCGCGCGTCAAGCGGCCCCTTTGATGCACCTTATCCATTCCAAAACCACGAGGAGACAAACATGAGTACACGTCGCGAATTTGTTCTGGCCACCCTGAGCACCAGCATGGTCGGTGTTGCGCCGACGGCCCACGCACAAGCCAGTAACTGGCCCGAGATGCCGGTCAAGATCATCGTCCCGTTTACCGCGGGCAATGCGGCTGACATCCTTACCCGCATGGTGGCTGACCGCCTGCAGGCCAGGCTGGGTCAAACCTTTGTGGTCGAAAACCGGACAGGCGCCGGCGGCATGATAGGCATGGAGGCGGTGCGAACTGCCAAGCCCGACGGCTACACCATTGCCTCGGCCACCATAGGCACGCTGTCGATCAACCAGTACCTCTACAAAAAGCTGCCGCACAACCCGGAGACCGACTTCATGCCGGCCAGCCTGCATTGGGAAAACTGCAACACCTTCATGGTGGCGCCCGATCACCCGGCCAAGAACATGCAGGAGCTCATCGCCTGGTCCCGGGCCAAGCCGGGCGGGGCCAACATTGGCACCGCCGGCATCGGCACCTCACCGTACCTGGCCGCAGCCCTGTTCAAGGCGCGCACGGGCATACCCGCCACCGCAGTGCCCTTTCCCGGAGGGGCTCAGTCGCTGGCGGCGCTGATGGGCGGCAATATCGACTTTTCCATCGACAACATTGCCAGCTCCTTCTCCTTGATCCGCGCCGGCAAGGTGCGTGCGCTGGCGGTCACTTCAAGCTACCGCTGGCCCACCTTGCCCGATGTGCCCACCACCGCCGAAGCCGGCGTCAAAGACATGGTGCTGACCTCCTGGGGCGCGTTGGTGTTTGCCAAGGGCACACCCGAGGCCATCGTCAACAAGTTGTCGGAGGCCATGCAGGCCATCGCCGCCGACCCGGCTCTGCAAAAACGATTCATGGACACAGGCGCCAAGCTGGTGGCCACCACCCCGGCCCAGACCGCGGCCTTCGCCGCCGCCGAGCGTGTCAAGTGGAGGGAAGCGGTCGAGATTTCCGGCGCCAAGCTCGATTGACACCGCCTGACCGGAACAGCCTTATGCAATACGCACGCCTGGGTTCAAGCGGTATCGAGGTCTCGCGGCTGTGCATGGGCACCGCCACCTTCGGCGCGCAGGCCGACGAGCAGGCCAGCTTCGCCATGCTCGACGCCTGCGCCGAGCAAGGTGTCAACTTCATCGACACCGCCAACGCCTATCCGATAGGCTCAGCCCCAGCCGATAAGGGTCAGTCCGAGCGCATCGTGGGCCGCTGGCTGCAAGGCCGCCGCCACCAGTTTATTTTGGCCACCAAGGGTGGCGCGGTCATGGGGCCTTTGTCTTGGGAGTCGGGCAATTCACGCAAGCACCTGCTGGACGCGGTTGACGCCTCGCTCAAGCGCTTGGGCACCGACTATGTCGATGTCTACCAGCTGCATTACGACGACCGCAAGACGCCCCTGGACGAAAGCCTGGAGGCGCTCGACACCATCGTGCGCAGCGGCCGGGCGCGCTATGTCGGTGTATCCAACTTCCCCGCCTGGCGGCTGGCACGGGCCATAGGCCGCTGTCAAACCCAGCGCTGGGCCAGCCCGGTGCTGGTTCAGCCGCGTTACAACCTGCTGTTTCGCCAGATCGAGCGCGACCTGGTCCCCCTGTGCCAGGAGGAGGGCGTGGGCATGATTTGCTACAACCCCTTGGCCGGCGGCCTGCTCAGCGGCAAGCATCGCTTTGCTGAGCCGGCGCAAGCCGATACCCGGTTTGGTGAAGGCGGGGGTGCGCAGGCCCTGTACAAGGAGCGCTATTGGCATGAGCGCGAGTTCTTCGCGGTCGAAGGCTTTCTGCAGCTCGCGCGTGATGCCAATATCGCCCCGGTGCAGTTGGCCATCGCCTGGGTTTTGGCTCAGCCGGGGGTGACCAGCGCCATCCTGGGCGCATCGCGGCCGGAGCAATTGGGCGATGCGCTCGCAGCGCCCGCACTGACCTTGAGCTCTGAATTGCTCCGCCAACTCGATGCGCTCAGCCATGAGTTCCGCATGGGGGATGCCAGCCGCTAAGGGCAGGCTGGGAACCCTGAGCGGCTTGAAGACCAGACCCCGGAGAACACCTTGATGACAGCTACACCCACCGCTTCCACGGCCACGGCACAGTCCGCCCCTTTTCGGCTATGGCACCAGTCGATGACCGAGCTGGCCGGGCTCGGCGCCTATCGGGACTTTTTGCAGGCTCATGCGCAGGCCTTGCTCGGCCACGAAGCCACGGTGCAGGTCGAAGGTCTGCGTGCAGGCACCTACCACGGGCGTACGCCGACCTCGGCCCTGGGCAATGCCTTTGTGTATCACCGGGCGGTTGACCAGATCATCGACAACGCGATCCGGGCTGAGCAGGATGGCTTTGATGCTTTTGTCATCGGCTCCTTCAGCGAGCCCTTGTTGCGCGAGATTCGCTCGGCGGTCGACATCCCGGTCATCGGCATTTTGGAGTCCTCGATGCTGGTGTCCTGCTCACTGGGCAAGCGCATTGCACCGATCGCCAATGCACCAGAAATCTCATTCATCGTGCAAACCGCGGTTGAAAAGCATGGCTTGGAGTCGCGGGTGCTGCCCTGTGTGCCTATCGATCCGCCCATGCACGAGGCCGAACTGCTGGCTGCTGCTGCCTCCAATCCCCAGGCCGTGCTCGAGGCCTTCAGCCGAGCGGCGCAGCATGCCATCAGCCAGCAGGGTGCCGATGTGATCGTACCTGCCGAAGCGGTGTTGGCCACCCTGATGGTGGCCAACAAGCTGACACACATCAGTGGCGCGCCAGTGGTCGATGTGCTGGCCATTGCCTGGCGCTATGCGGTGATGATGATCCGCCTGCGCCGCGATGCCGGCATAGGCACCAGTCGCAGCGGCGCCTATGCCCGCCATGACCCTGAACTGGTGGCGCTGATGGCCCGCTGAAGCGGGCTACATTCAGAACCGGTCAGGGCCGGTCAGCCTCAAAGAGCAGGGTATACGCAGGCCGCGTATCACGCGGGTGGGTAGTGACCGCCATAACCCAGCAACTGCGAGAGCTCAGCGCCGGCTTTCTGAAGCAAAGCAGCAAAACGGTCTTGTTGCGCCGATCCGCGCTTGCTCGGCGCTGAAATCGAAAGACCCGCGGGTACCCGGCCAGCCGCATCGAACAGTGGCACGGCGATGGAATACACGCCGTCGAACATGCCGTCTTCGCTGACGGAGACCGTGCTGGCGCGAATGTCCTTGAGCCGCCGCTTGAGGGCTGCCACGCTGCGCACTGTTCCTGAAGCCAGCGGCACCAAGCGCACCGAGGCCAGATAGCTGGCGCGTTCATCGGCCGGCAGCCAGGCCAGCAAGCACTGGCCTATGGCCGAGCTGTACAAAGGCTTAACCAGGCCGGGCTTGATGCTAAAGCGCAAGGGGTTACTGGGCTCGATCACATCGACATAGACGATCTGGCTGCGGCTGTCGTCAAAGGTGCCCAGGATCACGGTTTCGCTGCTCTGCTCAGCCAGCCACTGCATGGTCGGACGGGCGCCGCCGGGAAAGACCCGGCCGCGCGACAGCGCCAGCCCCAGCCTGATCGCTTGCGGGCCGACCTCATGCACGCCAGCTGCCGAGCTCACATAGCCGTCTTGCTCCAGAGCGCGCAGCAGCCGAAACAAGCTGGTCTTGGGCATGTCCAGCCGCGCTGCCAATTGGGCCAGGCGCAGCCCCTGGCCGGCTTGCGCCAGCTCATAGAGCACCTGTACCGTCCGCAGGGGGGCGCGCGGGTTCGGATCTGCTTCAGGCGCGAGGGCTGGCTTTTTCATGCCCGTTGGCGCCGACCCTAGCTTGGGAATCGACCCTGTCATAGTGCAGATCGCGCATCAAACGGCGCTGTTGTCAGTCTTGGCCATGCTTGGCCTTAAAGGCCGGGAAGAGGGCGACCTGCGGCGTGGGCACCCGCAATGCGCCCGAAGACCATGCCGCGCAGCACCGAGGTCGAGCCGGTGTAATTGCCGTAGTACATGCCGGTCATCTCACCGGCCGCATACAGGCCTGGCACCGCATCGCCCAGGGTGTCGAGCACGCGGCCGAGGCGGTCGGTCTTGAGGCCGCCGAAGGTAAACACATTGGCCGACATGATGGGGTAGGCGTGGAAGGGTGCTTGGGCAATCGGCAGGGCCCAGTTGGATTTGGGCGGCGTCAAACCTTCGGTGTGCAGGCCGTCAAGCTCCAGCGGCTTCCAGGTTCCGGGCACGCAGGCCTTGTTGTAGGCCTCTATGGTTGCTGCAAACTGCGCCACCGGCACGTCGAGTTTGCCGGCCAATTCCTTGATGCTGCCGGCGGCAATCGGCGGCTGGTCGCTGCGTATGCCCAGCCGGTAGTTGGGAATTTCCATGTGCCGGGCATCCAGCACCACATAGGCCATGCCGCCGTCTTGCTCATAGATGCGGCGGGTCACCCGCTCATAGTAGGCGTCGACCGTGCCAGGCGCCTCATTGACGAAACGTTGGCCGGCTTTGTTGATCAGCACGCCGTAGGGGAAGATGAACAGGGCAGGCTCGGAAATGCCCGAGCGCGGATCGACAGGCTCTGCATGGAAGCTGCCGAATTCGCCGCAGGTGGCTGCACCTACTTCTAGCCCCATGCGTATGCCGTCGCCCCGGTTGTAGTAGCCGCCTCGGCAGATCGGGCGCAGATGGACCGAGCGCGGACCGATGTAGCGGGTCTGCATTTCGGCATTGCCTTCAAAACCGCCGCAGGCCAGTACCACCTGGCCCATGAGCTTGCGCGGCGCCTGACCGCCGGTTTTGACGACCACACCACAGACGCTGCCGTCATCGTTGCGCAGCAGTGTCTGGGCCGCCGTCTCGTAATGAAAGCGCACGCCCAAGGCCTCGGCCTTGGCGGCCAGGGCCTCCACCAGCGCCAGGCCGCCTCCCACCGGCAACAGGCGCGGCTGGCTGCGGGTCAGAAACTGGGTGGGCAAAAAGTCAAAGCGCACACCCATGCCCTTCATCCAGGCCACCGTAGGCCCGGCATTGGTGGCCAGCGCTTCGATCACGTCCGGGTCGGTCAGGCTCAGGGTATTGATCAGCCGCGCGCGGCTATCGGGTGGCTGGCCGGACTCGGCCACCAAGTCCGGGCTGATGGCGCCCGAGCCGTTGTCGGCCAGTTGCATCTCGAAGTCATCGGTGACCTCGGTCTCGCTCTTCATGCGCAGGTAGGCCTCGGTGTAACGGCTCTGGCCGCCACGCTCGTCCCGGGGGGCGCGCTCGAGCACCACCACCCGCGCACCGGCCTCGGCGGCAGACACGGCCGCCGACAGGCCAGCCACGCCGCAGCCCACCACCACCACATCAACATTGTGTTCGCCGATCTGACTCATCGCCCACTCCTTGATTGACTCCAGCAGCATTCCAATATCGGAATACTGTTCCTATAATGGTTATCGTACCGTAAGATACTCAG
>JBILDR010000338.1:0-2675 GCA_044352515.1 Polaromonas sp. | reverse complement strand
ATCGAGCGCCTACCGCTATCGCGACGCCATGGGTCTGGCGCTGATCGAACTGAGCGACCCATGGAGCGTGCGAGAACGTTTCATCGTCACCCGCGAGCGCAGCCGCCTGCCAGGCTACGCCCAGTCGCTCATCGACAGACTCTGCGCCCATTTCGCCAAAGCCCGAGAGGCCGCCTGAGCAGCGCACCAAGGGGGTCAACACAGCACTCAAGCGCGGCAGGGCATGAAGCCGACGCCATTTTGAGCTCTGATCGCCACTTGCCAGCGCCTCGGGCATAGAGCAAAATGTGTACACACTGATACACAAACACAGAGGCGCCGGTATGGAAACGACAAAGGTAGGCATCCGCGAATTTCGTTCCGACTTGGCCGAGTACATCGCCTCGAGCACGCCCGTGGCCGTCACGCGCCATGGCCAGACGGTGGGTTACTTCATACCCACACAAGGACATGCCGAGGCCGATATCACGGCCTTGAAGAGGGCCAGTAAGGCCTTAGACAAGCTGCTACAAGCCCACGAGGTAGATATTGAATCCGTGCTCGTAGACTTCAAATCAGCGCGCAAGAAAGGTAAGGCAACTGCTGCAAGGCCGAAAATTAAGACAGCATGAGTGACAGAGCCATCGTTCTCGATGCGAATATTCTGATTCGTGCGGTACTCGGACGGCGGGTACGAGACCTGATTTTTGACAACCTGGGGACGGTCAAATTTTTCGCACCTGATGTTGCCTTTACAGACGCTCGAAAATATCTGCCTGCGCTATTGAAGAAGCGCGGCATTGATCCCAGCGCCGCGATGCTGGTGCTCAATCACCTAGAGGGCATTGTTCAATC
Organism: Polaromonas sp.; assembly: GCA_044352515.1. Classification (GTDB taxonomy): domain Bacteria; phylum Pseudomonadota; class Gammaproteobacteria; order Burkholderiales; family Burkholderiaceae_C; genus Polaromonas. The sequence goes on along the minus strand of JBILDR010000338.1, from coordinate 1,841 downwards.
TATTGATGAGCAGATTTATCAAGGCATGCAGCAGCAGGCGTTGCAGCGCATTGAGATAAGAGATGCAGACGACTGGCCGGTGTTGGCGTGTGCAATGACCCTGGGCTGCCCGATCTGGACTGAGGATACGGACTTCTTCGGCACCGGCGTCGCGATTTGGACCTCTGACCGTATTGCTTTGTATCTCGCGTCAGATCGTCGCAAATGACAAGCTTCATGCGCAATCAATGGGTGGCCTCTTCAAACACGAATGCAGGCTTGGCCTGCTCAATTCAGGCGCCGCCAAGACTCAAGCGCCCTCAGCCCTCGTACCTCTTGCCCAATTCCAGCAACTCGGGTGTACCGATCAGGGCGTTGAGCTGATCAAAGTCCAGCATCTCGTCCTTGAAAGGCGCGGTGGTCTGGTGCTGGTGCAAGCTGGCGTAGTAGCGGCGCAGCAGGTGCGAGACAGCGCGGGCGGTGCCGCCCGGGAAAATCACGATGCGGTAGCCCAACTCGCCCAGTGCAGCCGCGCTGTGCACCGGGGTCTTGCCGCCTTCGACCATATTGGCCAGCATGGGAATGCGCGCTGCAAAACGGCCGCAGGCGGCCTTCATCTGCTCCGGGCTGCGCACCGCTTCGATGAAGAGCGCATCGACACCGCAGGCCAGGTATTGCTCGGCGCGCTCCATCGCCGCATCAAAGCCTTCGACCGCCACCGCGTCAGTGCGCGCCAGGATCAGGGTGTCCTTGGAATGCCGCGCATCGAGCGCAGCGCGCAGCTTGCCGCACATCTCGGCCACCGGCACCACGCCCTTGCCGTCGAGGTGGCCGCAGCGCTTGGGAAAGGTCTGGTCTTCCAGCTGAATCATGGCCGCGCCGGCGCGCTCAAAGGCACGCACGGTGCGCTGGGTATTGAGGGCATTACCAAAGCCGGTATCGGCATCGACGATCACCGGCAGACTGACCCGCTCGGTGATGCGCGCCAGGCTGTCGGCCACCTCGGTGGCGGTGGTCAGGCCCACATCGGAGCGGCCCAAGCGGGTGTAGGCAATCGAGGCGCCCGACAGGTAGAGCGCCTCAAAGCCGGCCTGCTCGGCCACCAGGGCGGTCAGGGCGTCGTAGATGCCGGGGGCCAGCAAGGCTTTGGGCTGCTGCAGTCTTTGTGCGAGGGTCATGAGGAAAATCTTCCAAGAATGCAGGTTCAAGCCTGCTGCAACTGCCGGGCCATCACACCGGCAGCCAGCCAGCCGCCGCCGACCGCGCTGAGCAGTCCGTTGCCCGCCATGTAACCGTCGGCACCCCGGCCCGAGACGCCACGGGCCGCGCCGCCAGCGGCAAACAGATTGGGCATGGGCGTGCCGTCGCTGCGCAGCACGCGTGCATCGGTATCGATGTCCAGTCCGCCCTGGGTATGAAACAGCGCGCCGGTCACTTTGACCGCATAGTAGGGGGCTGCGAGCGAGCGTTTGAAGGATCGGCCCAGGCTGTCGGTCTGGCCCGGCGCGATCTCATCGAGCGTGGCTTGCAGGGTGCTGCGATCGCAGCCGATCAGGGCGGCCAGGCCGGCCACGTCAGCGGCTGTGCGCAGAGCGCCGGCCGCTTCAGCATCGCGAAAATCAGGAAAGCCGCGCAGCAATTCGAGCAGGGGTTCGTCAAATACATTCCAGGCGATGGAGCCGGGCTGGGCCAGCACATGCACCGCCGCCTCGGAATAGCCGCCGGTCTCGTCGTTGAAACGCTTGCCCAGGGCATTGATCTGCACACCGCCTTCCATGATGAAGGCCCAGGTCACCAGGGCGTTGTGGGGCATGGCCCAGGAGCCGTGGCCCTGGTAGGCGTCCAAATCGGCCATGCGCAGG
>JBILDR010000337.1:0-2679 GCA_044352515.1 Polaromonas sp. | reverse complement strand
CAAATTCGGTCGCGGGTGGTCTGCCGGTGGGTCTGCCCATGCCGCGAGGCAAACCAGGCACGTGCGTCGCTGCAGTCCCGGGCGATGCCCTCGGTCAGCGCGCTCAGCCCCTCATACTTGAGCTCGTCATGAAGTTTGTGCAGCAGTTCCACGCGCACGATTTTACCGTAGGCCTCCTCGGCTCCCAGGGCCTGGGGCCAGTCCAGAATATGCGTCTCCAGCAGAACCCGACCGCCGTTGACGTCGTCGGCACTCAGCGAGGGCCGCACGCCCAGATTGGCCACACCGGCCAGGGGCTGAGGGCCCAGGCCGTGGACCGCCACCACAAAGATACCGCTGGCCGCCGCCTTGGCATGAGAAAAACGCAGATTCAGGGTGCGAAAGCCGTCGCCAGCGCCCGGCGCGCTGGCGCCCAATTCGCGCCCTAGTTTGGCACCGTGCACCACATGGCCGGAAATCGCATAGGGCCGCCCCAGCAGGCTGGCGACCAAGTCCATTTGCCCCTGCGCCAGTGCCTCGCGCACGGCCGAACTCGATACCCGCAGGCCATGCACCTCGTAGCTGTTCATGCGCGCCACATCAAAGCCGAACTCATTGCCGGCGGCGTCGAGCATGGCGTAGTCGCCGGCGCGCTTGGCGCCAAAGCGAAAGTCATCGCCGACCAGCACATAGCGCACCTGCAAACCTTGGACCAGCGTGTCTTGAATGAAGCTTTGGGCGCTCTGGCGGGCCAGTGTGTCCCGAAAGGGCAGCACCACCACCTCGTCGACCCCGCAACGCGCCAACTCGGTGAGCTTGTCGCGCAGGGTCGAGATGCGGGCTGGGGCCGAGGCCGGCGCAAAGTATTCGCGCGGATGGGGCTCAAAGCTCATCACACGCACTGGCAAGCCTCGGTGCTCGGCCTCGCTGCGCAGCAGCGCCAGCATGGCTTGGTGGCCACGGTGCACGCCGTCGAAATTGCCGATGGTCAGCGCGCATGCGCTGCTCAGTTCGCGGTGCTTGTAGCCTCGGTAGATCCTCATAGAGCGCAGATTATCGGTCGGCGCGTCGCGGTACCTGGGAATCGCGCTATATTGCGGAGATTGCGTGTGCGGCCCCAGGCCGGGTCGGCCGGCGGGGCCCGCAGCGTGACCATCGATGTTCCTGTCCATCCATTTGGAGGTTCGCTTGAAGGTCTTGAAGCTGTCCGCCCAGGGTTTGCCGCAATCCTGGATCAGTCTGGAGCAGGCTGTTCTCCACTACGCAGCCGGCGAGGTGCGCTGGGAAGTCGGTGCCGAGGTAGCCCTGTTTCGGGGAGGGCATAACGCCCGCACCGGCGAGCAGTCGCAGATCCGCGTGAGCAGCATCATCGGCACGCGCGGTGTGCCCAATATCAATCCCTTCGAGCTACGCCCGGGCCTGACCAACAGCAAGCTCTTTGCCCGCGACCGCAATGTCTGCGCTTATTGCGGCGGGCATTTCCATGAAACCGAGCTGACGCGCGAGCACATCATTCCCTTTGCCCAAAATGGGGTCGACAACTGGATGAATGTGGTCACCGCCTGCCGCACCTGCAACCATCGCAAAAGCAGCCGCACCCCGGAGCAGGCCCGCATGCCGCTCCTGTACACGCCTTACGTGCCCAGCCTGTGGGAGGACTTCATCTTGCGCAACCGGCGCATCCTGGCCGACCAGATGGAGTTTTTGATGGCCCATGTGCCGCGCCACTCGCGCCTGCTCATCGAGGCTTAAAAGGGCCTCAGCTTGAGCTCCAGGGGCGGCACGCCAGTCATGGGCTGGCCGTCCATCACCCGTCGGTCCTGGATGTAGCAATGCTGGAGCAGGCCCCGCTCGTCGATGCCCAGGCTCAGTGCTTGCCCAGGCTGCAGTTTCACATCCAGCACCTGATGGGCGCGCTCGTACAGCGCGTCCAGGCTCAAGGGCGGCGCGCCCTCGGGGTGCGTGCCCAAGCTGTCCCGCGCTTCCACCCATTGCCGGCCGGGCGCTTCAAGCCGACGCTCGACCACCTGGTGCTGGCGCACCACCACCGTGGTGGTCGTTCGGTATCCGGTGTGGGTTTCGAAGACCACCCGGTAGTGGTAGCCCGCGTTCAAAGCGCCGCGCAGGGCCTTCCAGGTCTCCAGGCTGGTTTGCAGCCGGGCCAATTCAAGGGCTCGCGCCGTCTCCCGGGCACCATCGGCCTCCTGCGTGGGAGACGCGGTCGGTGGCGGCGGTGGCACCCGCATAAGACCCGGCACCGGCTGAGCGCAGGCGGACAGCACCGCGACCCACAACGCCAAAGCCCCCAGCCTTGCCATCGCTGTCAGCTTGTTCAAGCAAACACGCCAGCCGTCTCCTGCATGCGCTCGGACACCTGCCCCAGGTGGTGCAAGGTGTCGCCAAAGCTCAGCTCCAACTGGGTGAGCTTTTTGAAGTAATGGCTGATGATGTACTCATCGGTCACGCCGATGCCGCCGTGCAATTGCACGCTTTGCTGGCCCACCAGGCGCATGGCCTGGCCCAGCTGTACTTTGGCTCTGGCCACCGCTTGCGCGCGCTCGGCCGCCGGTGAGAGCAGCTTGAGCCAGGCGTAGTAGCTCATGGAGCGGCTCAGTTCGAGCTGCATCTTCATGTCGGCCAGGCGGTGGCGCAGGGCCTGGAAGCTGGCAATGGCCACGCCGAACTGCTTGCGCTGGTTCA
>JBILDR010000134.1:0-9269 GCA_044352515.1 Polaromonas sp. | reverse complement strand
GCAAGCCTGGCAGCAGCAACTGGCCCAAAGCAAGGAAATCACCGACGACGAGCTCAAGCAGGAATATGACCGCCAGGTCAAGCTGCTGGGTAGCCGCCAGTTTCGCCTGCGCCACCTCCTGGTCAATGAAGAGGCCACGGCCAAATTGCTGTTTGACCGCGTCAAGTCCGGCGGCAAGATCGCCGACTTGTCGGCCGAATATTCACTCGACGAAGCTTCCCGCAACACCGGCGGCCTGACCGATTGGATGGCCCAGGGCGAAATGGTGCCGGCTTTGCTCAAGGCGGTGGAGTCGCTCAAGCCTGGCCAGCTGGCTTCAGCGCCGGTGCGTGGCCCCGCGGGCTGGCATGTGCTGGCCCTGGAGGAGGCGCGAGCCTTCACCCCGCCAGCGCGCGACACCCTCAAGCCGCAGCTGCAGCGCGCTATCGTTCAGCAGCGCTTGCAGGCGGCCGTGGAGACCATGCGCAGCAGCGCCAAGGTGGAGTAAGCCTGGCGCCAGACCGGCTTGGGTTCAGTCGCCCAGGTCCAGGTCGTCCGTGCTCAGCCAGGAGCTGGCCTGATCGGCCAGCACTGTGCCGGCGGCCGCTCCCAGGCCTGCCGCCAGCGCCGTTTTGAGCAAGCCGCTGCCCCAGATGCTGGGGGCATCGGCCTGCACTGGCGCTGCGGTGGACAAGGACGGCGCTTGCGTCCCCAGGGCCATGCGCAGGGCCATGATCTGCTGCACCAGGCGGTAGCCCACGCTCGGGTTTTGGGCCACCGCTTGGGCGATGAGGTTGGTCGCGCCGGCATCAACCGGCTCTCGCGAGGTGGAGAGTTCGCGTAAAAATTTCATCAGTTCGTCGCGTTCCTGGCTTGTCATGGGCATGCTCCTGATCAGGTCGAAGCCATATCTTGCGCCGACTGCGCGGCTTTGACCAGCACATCGGGTTTTCCCTGTGCAAGTGCAAGGCCTTGGCGCTCGATTCTCCTCTCTAGCGGCATCCATCAACCCGCCCCTGATCCCCAAGTGACAGGGCCGCCCGGCAGGGGCAGTCCCAATGGGGTAGATTGCGTACTTAGCTTCCTTAATAATCCTGTCCATGCAAATACAGCTCACCCTCAACGGCACCGTGCGCCAGCTCGACGTGCCTGACCATACCTTGCTGGTCAATGTGATTCGCGAGCACTGCGGTCTGACCGGCACCCATGTCGGCTGCGACACCACCCAGTGTGGCTGCTGCACCGTCCACCTCAATGGCCGGGCGGTCAAGTCCTGCACCGTGCTGGCCGCGCAGGCCGACGGCGGCCAGGTGACGACCATCGAAGGGCTGGGTCAAAACGGGCTGCACCCTGTGCAGGAGGCGTTTTCCCGCTGCCACGGCCTGCAGTGCGGCTTTTGCACTCCCGGCATGATCATGGCCAGCGTCGATCTGCTGCGCCACATTCCGCAGCCCAGCCGCGAGCAGATCGAAGAAGGCCTGGAAGGCAATCTGTGCCGCTGCACCGGCTATGTGAACATCGTCGAGGCGGTGCATGAGGCGGCGCAGGTGATGCAGGGGAGCCAGGCATGAGCGCGGTCCTGAGCCCGCAGCCGCTGCTGCGCAAGGAAGACCAGCGCCTGATCACCGGCACCGGCCAGTTCACCTCCGACGCCTGGGAGCAAGGCACTTTGCATGCGGTGATGGTGCGCTCAGACCATGCCCATGCCCGATTCAAGGCCGACTGGAGCGCTGTGCGCCAGGCCCCGGGTGTGCGCTGCGTCCTGACGGCGCAAGATGTGACGGCGGCCGGGTTTGCCGCCTTGGTCAATGCGGTGACCGTCAAGGACGCGCAGGGCCAGCCGCAGGTGATCTGCCGTATGCCGGTGCTGGCACAAGCCAAGGTCCTCTATGTGGGCCAGCCCATGGCCATGGTGATTGCCGATACGGCGGAGCTCGCGGCCAATGCGGCCGAAATGGCCGAGATCGACTACGAGACCCTGCCCTGCGCAGTGACCTTTGAAGACGCCACCGCCCCCGGGGCGGTTCAGTTGCATGAAGAGGCGCCGGGCAACACCTCGGTCGTCTTTGAGGCCGGCGACCGCGCCGCGGTGGATGCCGCCTTTGCGCGCGCGGCCATGACCTCGAATGTGAAGGTGGTCAGCCAGCGCCTCATTCCTGCGCCCATGGAGCCGCGGGCGGTGCAGGTCTGGCATGACGCTGCCACTGGTCTGACCCATGTGCGCACGCCCACCCAGGGCCTGGTGAGCATGCTGGGCATGTTCACCACCATCACCGGCTGGCCCGCCGATTCCATCCGTATTCACACCCAGGATGTGGGTGGCTCCTTCGGACTGCGGGGCACCGCCACCAGCGAGCATGTGCTGCTCATGCTGGCCGCCCGTACCCTGGGCCGGCCGGTACGCTGGGTCAGCAGCCGCTCTGAAACCTTCCTGAGCGACTGGCATGGCCGGGCACTCACCCTGCACGGACACATTGCGCTCGATGCGCAAGGGCGCATTCTGGCGATCCGCTTTGACAACCAGGTCGATGCCGGCGCCTTCAATGTTTACTTCAGCACCCACATCGGTGCGCGCAACCTGTCCATCACCATGGGCGGGGTCTACAAGGTGCCGGCGCTGCACATGCGCTCGCACATCTACTACACCAACACCGTGCCGGTGTCGGCCTACCGGGGCGCCGGCCGGCCCGACCTGGCCTATGCCATTGAGCGCCTGGTCGACCATGCCGCCCACGAGCACGGGCTCGACCCGGTGGCCATCCGGCGCCTGAACTTCATACCCCCGGCCGACTTCCCCTACACCACCGCCAACGGCACGGTTTATGACAACGGCCAGTTCGAGCGCATCATGGACTGCGCCCTGACCGATTCTGATGCCGCCGGCGTGGCGCAGCGGCGTGAGCGTGCGCGCTCGCGCGGCCGGCTGTTCGGCCGCGGCCTGGCCTATTACCTGGAGTCCTCAGGCCCGGGCGCTGCCGCCAAGGACCAGGTGCGGGGCCGGATTGAGGCGGGCGGGCTGACCCTGCACGCCATCTCTGGCGCTTCTGGCCAAGGCCATGAAACTTCCTTTGCCCGCATCGTTGAACGCGAGCTGGGCTTGCCATCACAGCGGGTGCGCTTTGTGGCCGGCGAGGTCGGGCGTGATCTGGTGGGCAACTCCACCGGCGGCTCGCGCACGCTCTACGGCTTGGGCAGTGCCATCGTGGACCTGTGCCGCCAGCTTATGGAGCACGGCCGGCCGCAGGTGGCCCAGCTCTGGGGCTGCACGCCGGAGGAGCTTGTCATTGAAGGCGGCCACTGGCGTCATGCGGGCCGCGAAATGGGTTTCGAGGCTTGGCTGGACCAAGCCGGCGCTGAGGGCCTGGAGCTGATTGGTCAAGCCTCATCGGGCGCGACCTTCCCCAATGGCTGCCACATTGCCGAAGTCGAGATCGATCCGCAGACCGGCGTGTGCGATCTGGTGGGCTATTGGGCCGCTGACGACGTGGGCGAGGTCATCTCGCCCAAGCAACTGATCGGGCAGGTGCACGGCGGTGTGGTGCAGGGCCTTGGTCAGGCCTTCGGTGAGCATGCGGTTTACGACCGCGAGACCGGCCAGCTGCTCAGCGGCTCCTTCATGGACTACGCCATGCCCCGGGCCGGCATTCTGCACGGCTTTCACCACCAAAGCGTGCCGGTGCCCACCAAGCTCAACATGCTGGGCGCCAAAGGCGTGGGCGAGTCGGGCTGCTCGGGCTCGCTGCCGGCCCTGGCCAATGCGGTGGTCGACGCCCTGCGACCCCTGGGCATCAACCAGGCCGACATGCCGTTTTCTCCGGCGCGGCTGTGGGATCTGATGCAGTCTGCCCGCAGCTAGCCCCCGTTGGGGACTGCTGGAGCCGCGCCCTCGCGGCGATGCGGCGCTGATCAGTAACTGCAAGGGGGCCATGCCCAACAGTCGCGCTCCCTGCACCGATGCGCCTTAGGTCTTGATCGAGGCCTCGCGATCTGCTTGCCCTGACCTGCACCGGAGCGCCGCTCCCCCGAAACCGTCTTGGCACAACTGCGGCGCAGTCAGCGCTTAAGCGTCTCCATCAACCAAGGCGTGCCGGTCAGCGGTAACTCCATCGTCAACTGCGACCAGGCTTCGATGCAGGATGCCCTGAACGTCAAGAACCCCACTGCCGATACCTTATGGAGCCTGCTCTAGTGGCATTCTGAGATCGGAATCTATGTGAATCAAACACATACAGATTCGTGTCGGACTCGGACTCGGACTCGGACTCGGACGCCCAAGGCTGGCCGGGATAAGTCCTTGCCACCCAACTCCATTTCAAGATTTGGATTCCTTTGGGATTAAAAAAAACGGCCAGCAACAATATTTACATTTATGACATTTTTTGTAATTTGCGCGCCTTTTTTGCACATGCCGCCCCACGCCGTGGTCAATGCTGAAATTTAAAGCTGACTGGCATCGTCCATCTCCTCAAATTCACCGCTTCATGCCAAGGTTTTCCATGCTTCATCAACGCCTGCTTCCCTGCCGCATTCACACCCTGGCCCTGGCTGCCAGCGCCCTCGTTCTCTCAGGGTGCGCCACCATCACGCCCGAGCCCTTGACCAGCCAGACTTTGCGCACTGCGAGCGATCAGCAGGCCTTGCGCAAGGACGTCGAGCCGATTGCTGCGCCGTTGACGCTTGAAGAGGCATTGGCCAGGGGTCTCAAATACAACATGGACCGCCGGGTCAGGATGATGGAAGAGTCCCTGGCCTTGGGTCAGTTGGATGTTGCCAAATTCGACATGCTGCCTCGCCTGGTGGCCAATGCTGGCTACTCTTGGCGCGATAACGACCGCGTCAGCCGCGGCTTTGACTCCAGCACACGCGGCCCTTCGAATAGCAACATGATCTCCTCAGACCGTGAGCATCAGACAAGCTCACTGGACTTGAGCTGGAGCCTGCTCGACTTGGGGATGGGCTATTACGCCTCGCGCCAAGCTGCCGACCGGCTGCTCGTGGCCGGCGAGCGGCGCCGCAAAGCCATGCATTTGCTCATGCAAGACGTGCGCACGGCCTACTGGCGTGCGGCCAGCGCCCAACTGCTGCGCGAGGACGTCAGGAAAACCATCGCACTGGCTGACTCCGCGCTGGCTGATTCGCGCACCGCCGAATTCGAACGGGTGCGCAATCCGATGGATGCTTTGCGCTATCAGCGCCAGTTGCTTGAGAATTTGCGCCTGCTCGAAGCGATTGAGCAGGAGCTGTCTTCTGCCCAGGTGGAGTTGGCCTCGCTGATCAATGCACCCCTGGGTCAGCCGATCCCGCTGGCCTTGAGCCCGGTGAGCAATGTAGGCGGACAGGCGCTGGAGGTACCGCTGGCGCGTATGGAAGACACGGCCCTGGCCAACAACCCAGACCTGCGCGAAAGTCACTACAACGACCGCATTGCCAGAGAGGAAGTGCGCCGCACACTGGTTCGCTTGTTCCCGAACGTGAGCTTCAACTACGGACTCAAGTACGACTCTGACAGCTACCTGGTCAATCGCAACTGGCAGGAAGCGGGTCTGAACCTGTCGTTTAACCTGTTCAACCTATTGACCGGCCCCACTCAGGTCAAACTGGCCGAGGCCGGTGTCGCCCTGGCCGACCAACGCAGGGTGGCAACTCATCTGGCGGTGCTCACGCAGGTGCATCTGGCCCGCTTGAATTTGGCCAACGCGCGCGGTCAGTTTGATCGGGCCGATGCCATTTACAGCACCGACAGCAAAATCGCGGCAGTCTCACGCAATCGCCTGCAAGCCCAGGCACAGAGCAAGCTCGACGTCGTCAGCAACGAGACAGCCGCCATTTTGAGTCTGCTGCGTCGCTATCAGGCCCTGGCTCAGGTGCACGCTGCCGAAAACCGGCTGATGGCCACAGTGGGGCTCGAACCCGAAATCGGCAGTACCAGCGAAACCAGCCTTAAAGACCTGACGGAACAATTGCGCCGCTCTGTGCCGGCCTGGTCCAAGCTGCTGAGCAAGCCCGTGGCCGAGCAGTCCTATTCGCAGCCTTTGGCGCAACTGCCGACCATGCCCGGCGTCGCTGCTTCGACGCAAAACGGTCGCTGGTGAGCGCGCGCGTGCGAGCCATGCCAGGGGTAGGATTGAAGGCGCCGAGGGCATTGCTAGGGCTGGCGCTGACGGCAGCTTGTGCCTCGGTCTGGACCCAAAATGCGCCAGCTACTGCAGGCTCCGGCACTGCGATTGAGGCACAGGCCGCAGGTTCCGCCCCGCGCCCCCTCTTGGACCGCAATGAGATCCGAGCGCAGCTCATGCCCCGCCGCTACACCACAGTGGCGGCAGAAATAGGCGCCAAGATCAGCAGCCTGCCCATCGTCGAGGGAGCCTCCTTCAAGGCCGGTGACGCTTTGGTGGCCTTCGACTGCAGCCTGCAAAAAGCTCAGCTCGACAAGTCCCGCGCGGAATTGGTCTCGGCTGAGCACACGCTCAACTCCAATGAACGGCTGACCGCGCTCAAGCTTGATAAGGCTCGCGCTGAGCTGGAATCGGCCGAGCACACGGTTAACTCCCATGAGAAGCGTACAGCACTCAAGCTCGACAAGGCCCGCGCAGAACTGGAAGCGGTCCAGCACACCCTGACGTCCAACCAGCGTCTGGCGGCACTGAACTCAGTGGGCCAACTTGAGCTGGACCTCTCGCGGGCGGCGGTCAGCCGGGCCAAAGCCGAGGTCGACTACATCCAGGCCAGCAGCGTGCATGAACTCGATCAGGCTCGTGCTGCGGTCAGCCGGGCCAAAGCCGAGGTCGACTCCCTTCAGGCCACCGGAGTGCTCGAGCTCGACCTGGCCCGGTCGGTGGTCAGCCGAGCCAAAGCCGAGGTTGGGGCGGGCCAGGCCATTATTTCCAAGTGCTCGGTGGTAGCCCCATTTAACGGCCGCGTGGCCGAACAAAAAGCCAGGGACCAGCAATTCGTTCAGCTCGGTCAACCCTTGCTGGACATCATTGACGACAGCGTCCTGGAGCTCGAATTCCTGGTGCCCTCGGCCTGGCTGCGCTGGATGCGCGTGGGCGGCGCCCTGCGGGTGCAGATCGACGAGACGCGCAAGACCTATCCGGCGCGATTCATCCGCGTTGGAGCCCGGGTAGACCCGGTGAGCCAGTCGATCAAGGTGGTGGCGGCCATAGAGGGCCAGCATGCCGACCTGATGGCAGGCATGAGTGGGCGAGTGATCGCTGCGCCTGCGGGCACAAAAAACTGATATTGCAAACGCAAAAGGGCAATGGCCCGAAGTCGGAGATCTGATCATGAAGAAACCCTTCCAAGCCCAGCAGCGCCATGCCGGCAAACCGTATGCAGGTCTGCGCCGATCAGCCCCGCAGTCCATGGCCCTCGAGCAGCGCTTCATGTTTGATGGAGCGGGGGTTGGCGATGCAGTCGATGCCTGGCAAGGCACTCCATCGAAAGCAGCCCATTCACCGACCCAAGACGTTCAGGCTGCGCCCTCGGGGCTGTTCGTCACAGGTGTTGCGGTGGGCAACACAGAAAAAGCAGCAGCGCAAGCGCAAGTCAAGGCCAAGGAGTTCTTGGCCGTTGCTGCGGCAGATGAACTGTTCGCATTGTTCAATGGAGGCCAAAAGCAAGCCAGTGAGCAATGGACGGAGCAGGTCAAGGCACTGCAGCAGTCCGTGCTTGATGGCCAAACACGTCTTCAAGTGCAGTACATCAGCAGCAGCGCCCTTAACGGCGCACTCGGTGCCTACGCTGCGACCAGCCCTCAGGGCGACCCCATCGTTTACCTCAATGAGTCGTACGCACACCAAGCCAGCGCGGATGCGTTGAAAACCGTTTTACTGGAAGAGCTCGGGCATTTCATTGATCACCAGCTCAACGGCGCCAGAGACACCCCAGGTGATGAAGGGCATGCTTTTGCATCACTGCTGCTCAACGGACAGGCCCATGCATCGGCTGTAGCCGCTGAAGACGACCACCAAGTCTTGAATCTCAACGATACGGAAGTTCAAGTCGAAGCAGCAGGCAGCTACAACATTGCCCAAGTTCATATCGTGCCGATGAGTGAGCAAGACATACAGACCTCGCTCAAGTCCATCAGCGCCCAAGTCACGGGCAATATCCAGACCGTGATCGCCATCACTTCGACCAGCAATGGGACCATCGTGGTTTATGACCACTGGGAGGATGGCTATGAAGTCGACATCAACAACCCGACTCAATCGACCACGCAAATCTGGGGCGATGGCAACTTCGCCAATGGCGCTGCGCCAGGTGTGACGACGAACGCAGCCGACGTCTTGGGTGGTGGTCAAAGCATCATCCTAAAGAACGCCGTCAACCCCGCATCGCCATCCACGCTTGATTTCGACGGCCGCGACAAAATTGGCTCGACAAAAGCTGTTTCCATCACGCGGGCGGGTTGGTCCATCACGCCTGGCACCGTGCTGGCCGGCGCCGTCAATGTCATCGACAGCGCCAATGCCGGGAAGGTTTACACGCTGCCCGTAGGGCAAAACGTCGAGACGGTGGCCACCGGCACCAACAAGCTTTTTGAGTACACATCAGCCCATATTGTTGGCACCCAAAATGGCACCACTGTGCGGGTCGACAGAGACGGTAACGGGATTGACGACCTGACCATCAGCCTCAACGAAGGCCAGACCTACCTGGTCAGCGGCGGCCTCAGCGCTGGGGCCAAGATCACCGCCGACAAAGGCGTGGGCGTTTATCTCATCGCGGGCGATGTTGGCTCCACGTACGAAAACCGGTGGTTCGCACTCACACCCGATGAGCAGTGGTCGACCAGCTATTTCGCCCCGGTCAGCACCACGCTGACGGCCAATCCGTCCTACGTGCTGCTCTACAACCCCACGGGCGCCAATATCTACTATGAGACGGCATCCGGCTCAGGGATGATTTCGCCCAGCGGCTCGAGCGGCAGCACCTGGGCGTCGAACAGCACGACCAAGACTTCATACTTCCTCATGCCCGCCTCGGCGGCGCATTTCTACACCACCAACGGGGCCAAGTTTTTTGCGGTGGGCGTCATCGATGCAGATGCCACCGACAACCAGACACACGACTGGTCCTACTCACTCGTACCGGTGACTTACCTGACCGACAAGTTTGTGGTGGGATGGGGTCCCGGCACGGACAACGTGACCCGAGCGCAAGCCAGTACAGATCTGAACGCCAGTCCGGTGTGGGTCACTCCCACCGAAAACACCGTGCTGTACGTGGACAGCGCCACCGTGACCCTCAGAGACGGGGCGGGCAACACCATTGCAAAGACCTTA